>NZ_JAMGZK010000054.1 GCF_025564065.1 Silvania hatchlandensis
ACAGCGGGAAATCAGTTCCGGGTCCAGATAATCGCCCAGAGAAGTCAGAGGGTTACGCAGGGAATCGTAACGGGATACCAGATCAAGAGCCTGTCCAATGTGCATAAAAAAATCCGGAAACGAGTGAACATTTCCGGATTCTTACACAGCCACTGGATCGATCAACCGATCCTTAACTGATCGGCATTACAACCTCAGGTTGCCGTTTTTAGTGTGTGCTCCCTCTCCCTCCGGGAGAGAGCCGGGGTGAGGGGATCAGGCCGCACCAGCCAAAAGCAAAACGGCAACCACAAGTTGCCGTTTGTCATATTTTAGAGAAACCCTTACGCCTCCTGCTCCACCAGCTCAGGCTCCTCCTCCAGCAACCCCTCATTCTGCGCCAGCATCGCCGTCGCCACGCCATTCCCCAGCACGTTAATCGCCGAACGTCCCATATCCAGGAAGTGATCAATCCCCATCAGCAGCAAAATACCCGCCACCGGAATATGGAAGCTCGGAATGGTTGCTGCCAGCACCACCAGCGCAGAACGTGGTACCCCTGCGATGCCTTTTGAGGCCAGCATGAGGGTCAACATCAACACCACAATCTCGGAAAAACTCAGCTGGATATTGTACGCCTGGGCGATAAACATCGACGCAAACGAGCAATACACCATTGACCCCACCAGGTTAAACGAATACCCAATCGGCAGAACGAACGACACGATGTTGCGTGAACAGCCAAAGCGGGTGAGCTGCTCCAGAGTTTTCGGGTAGGCCGCTTCCGAGCTGCTGGTGGTGAACGCCACCAGCACCGGATCTTTCAGCATACTGACCAGCCGGAAGATCTCTTTTTTCAGCACCATATAACCCACCGCCAGCAGTACCAGACAGGTGAGGACGATTGCCAGATAGTAGCCACCGATAAAAGAGGCGTAGTTCAGTAAAATGCCCAGCCCCTGGGTGGCAATCACCGAGGAGATTGCAGCGAAGATTGCCAGCGGGGCAACGTACATCACGTAGCCCGTCACCTTCAGCATGATGTGGGACACGACGTCCAGCGCTGCCACCAGCGGGGCGTTAAATTTCTCGCCCAGCGATGCGCCACCAATGCCAAAGAACATCGAGAACACGACAATCTGCAGGATCTCGTTGTTCGCCATCGCCCCGGCAATGCTGGTCGGGATGGTGTGGGACAGGAAACCTTTCAGGGTCATACCGCCGGTCGCTAGCCCAGTCTCGACCGAACCGGTTGGTACGGCCAGATTCAGGCCGCTGCCGGGGTGCAACAGGCTGACGATAAACAGGCCGACCAGAATAGAGAGTACCGATGAGCTGATAAACCAGACCATTGCTTTACCGCCTACGCGGCCAATGGTGGCGGTTTCGCCGAGGCGCATGATCCCCACCGTCAGGGTGCTAAAGACCAGCGGCGCTATCACCATTTTAATGAGCCGCAGGAACATATCGGTAAATAACGTGATGTTGTCTGACCAGGTTGCTATCGCGTCGGCTGACGCATATTGATGAATAACCGCGCCGGACAGAATGCCCGCCAGCATAAAAATCACGATAAAGATCGTGAGTTTGTTTGCACTTGCCACCAAAAAATCCTCGTTAAATGTATGTATTATTCAATTTGCTGATTTATATAGGTTTTATTATTCAGCACATCAATAAATCCATTACCTAAACTGAAGTAAATTGATTGTCATTTCAATATTTTTTTAATAATTATTAATTTTGTTGCTAAGTTGGCGTGGATATATTGTGATGCTTATCACGTTTCTACCAATCTATTTTCCCGCTTTGTTTGTTAATTAGGACATGACATTTTTTATCTAATTGTTTTAATTAGTAAATTTACGTCAATACGGCAAAGGTATGAGGTCCCGGGTGAAAAGTGGTTGAGTCGGGATCCATAAACTAAATTTCACATTAACCACCCGACAGAAACGTAATGGGTGCTAACAGATTGAGCGTCATCAGAAAACGGTGATAACCCGATGCGATTTTTTCTGGAGGGTGGGAAATGAATAAAACACATCTGCTGCTATTTACCGGCGGGATGCTCGCCATCATTGCGTCCGGTCCAACCCAGGCGGTAACCAGCAGCGGCACCATTGGCGCGACCCTGACGTTGACCAACGGCTGTCTGATTAACGGCTCGCCAACCCAGAACGGGATCAACTTCGGTACTCTCGATTTTGGCACCCATCCCGCCACGTTCTCGACCCTGACCACCCAGTTAACCGGTGCCAGCGGCGGCAACACCTTTACCATCCAGTGCACCACCGCCAGCTATTCGGTGGCGATCACCGGCAACACCAACGCCACCGCGCCAGGCACGGTCGTGGGAACGCCAGGTACGCCGACGCGCTATCTGGTGAATACCTCCGACGCCAGCCAGGGTGTGGCCTACAGCCTGTTCAGCGACGGCGGATTTAACAACATCATTGCCAACAACGCACCGCTGCCGGTGGCCTCCACCGCGGGCGGCGTCGACAGCTACACGCTGTATGGGCGGATAACCGGCGGCGGCAATAGCGTCACCGTGGTGCCAGGCACCTACACCGATACCATCAACGTCAGCGTCACCTATTAGCGCCAGTTCCCGATGATTGGCAATACGCCATCGCTCCAACACCAGGGAGAGGGCAAACTGCGCGCTTTTTTTATCCTCAGCCTGCTGATGGCGGCGAGTCACGCCGGGGCAGTGACCACCCAGTCTTTTCAGGTCAATGCCACCATCACCCCCGGCTGCTCGGTGGTGGCGGGCAGCGGCGGCCTGCTGGGTACGCTCAATTTTGGCACCCACACCGGGGTGGAAAGCGGTGCGGTGAACACCAGCTTTGTGCCGAACGGATCGCTGTCGATCGCCTGTACGCCAGGAGTGGCGCTGAGCATGAGCATCGACGGCGGCCAGCACTATACCTCGGTGCGCAATATGCAGCGGGCGGGAGGCACCAGTCAGGTAGCGTATCGCCTGTACAGCAGCAGTTCACTGGCGGCCAACAGTGAAATCGGTGTCAACCAGTCGGTGTCCGTGGCCTACACCAACAGCAATAACATTGCGCTGCCGCTGTTTGGCGTGGCGCTTCTGACCGGGTTCAGTCCGGCCGGAAATTATGCAGATCAACTCACCGTGACCTTAACGTGGTGAAAAAGGGAGAGGGATGATGAAGGTATTCTCGCGGCGTTGCCTGCCCGGCCTGATGCTGGCGCTGGGCAGTATGGTAGGGCAGGTCCAGGGTGCGGCAACGATTCTGCTGTGGCCGATTGATCCCTGGCTGTCAGCCGATACCAAAGCGACCGAACTGTGGGTGCAGAATCAGGGCAACAGCGCCACCACCATGCAGGTACGCATTGTACGCTGGCGGCAGGAAAATGGCCTTGAGCGCTACACGGCGCAGCAGGAGGTGGTCGCCAGTCCGCCGATTGTCACCATCGACAAGGGCAGCAAGCAGCTCATTCGCCTGATCAAACAGGGGAATGTCCCGGTGGGGGTGGAGCAAGCCTACCGCATCATCGTGGATGAAATCCCTCAGCCGCAGGATAAAGAGACCCCGCAGATGGGGTTAAAGCTGCAGATGCGCTACTCCATTCCGCTATTCGTTTACGGGCAGGGGATAGAGACCATTAAAGAGGGCGCGCATCACGCGTTGGTGGAGCCGCGCGACCTCAGCTGGCGAGTGGTGCGTGAGAACGGGCAACCTGCGCTACAGGTGCGTAATCAGGGCGATGTGCATGTCCGGCTCAGCCAGGTCACGCTGCAGCAGGGTGGGCAGAGTCGCACCCTGGCGGACGGCCTGCTGGGGTATGTCCTGCCAGGCAGCGCGCGCAGCTGGCCGCTGCCGTCAGGCGTCGGGCAGCCGGGTCAGATGCGTGCGCAAATTAATGCCAGGGATACGCAATGGCAGTCGGCGCCCGTCAACTGAAGCCGTTGATGGGTATCCTGCTCTGTGTCAGTACAGCAAGCTGGGCCGAATCCGGTGACGATATGTTGCCGCCCCCGCCTGCACCGCAGTCGGTCAACGACGAGGCGGTGTTTCAGTTGGCGCTGGTCGTCAACCACTACGACACCGGGCTGGTGGTACCTGTCACCCGGCGCAGCGGCGATTACTGGCTAGGCAGCGCCGATCTGCTGCGCGCCGGGCTGCCCGCCGACCAAGTTGCCCCTGGGGAGGTGAATGTTTCCCGCCTGAAAGAGGTGCGCACCGAGTATGACAGCAGCGGGCAACGCCTGCTGCTCAGCGTCCCGCGGGAGTGGGTCGGCACGCGCGCCACGTCATTCAGCGGCCAGATGGCGCAAAGCACCCCGTACTTTGGCAAAGGGGCGCTCCTCAACTACGACTTCTACACCAACCACACCGAACACAGCGGTGGCCAGGCCTCCCTGTGGCACGAGTTTCGCTATTTTGACGAACGGGGATCGTTATCCTCCACCGGTTACGTGCGGCAAAACTTCACTGGCGGCAGCGGGCAACAGGAAGGGTACGTGCGCTACGACACCACCCTGATGGTTACCAACGAAGAGGACGCCACCACCTGGACCGCCGGGGATGTGATCAGCGATGCCCTGAGCTGGAGCAGCAGCGTGCGCATGGGCGGGATAAGCTATGGCCGCGATTTCTCCCTGCGCCCGGACCTGGTGACCTGGCCTCTGCCGGAATTTTCCGGCGAAGCGGCGGTGCCTACCGCCGTGGATCTGTTCGTTAATGGCTACCGCGCGGGCTCCACCAATCTGCAGCCGGGGCCATTCACCCTCACCAATCTGCCCTATATCAACGGGGCGGGGGATGCGGTGCTGGTTACCACCGATGCGCTGGGGCGCCAGATCAGCACCACGCTGCCGTTCTACGTCACCAGCGAGCTGCTCAAACAAGGGCTCAGCGACGGGGCGATTACCCTCGGCAGCCTGCGGCGCAATTACGGTATCGACAGTTTTGATTACGGCCCGGCGGCGGGCAGCGGCTCATATCGTTACGGCCTGACCGACTGGCTGACGCTGGAAGGACACGTGGAAGGGGCGGAACAACTGGCGCTCGGCGGTGCCGGGACGGTGGTCAAGCTGGGGCAGTTAGGGGTAGTGAATACCGCCTGGACCCAGAGCCAGATGCGCGGCGACACGGGCGTGCAGCTGAACTGGGGCTATCAGTACAGCACCAGCGCCTTCAGCCTTGCCACCCAACACAGCCGCCGCGATCGCGGGTTTGGCAATCTGGCGCTGTACGATCAGCCGACGCTGTATGATGAATACGACCAGCCCATCGCCAGCCTGAGTCGCAATACCGACCAGTATTCCCTGACCTTCAACATGGGCGAATACGGCAATATCGGCGCGGCCTGGATCGGCGTCCAGAGTTTTGATAACCAGAAGACCGAGCTGCTGAACCTCTCCTGGAGCCGCAATCTGTGGGGCAGCAGCAGTATTTATCTCGCCGCCAGCCGGGATCAGCAGAAGGGCGACTGGACGGTAGCGATGTCGCTGCAGATCCCGCTTGGCGAACGTGACAGCGCCGCCATCACCGTGGAAAACACCCCGACAGCCGGTAGCACCCAGCGCTTCAACTATAACCACTCGATGCCCACCGACGGCGGCCTGAGCTGGAACATGGCCCTTGCGCGCCAGTCGCGTTCCAGCAACTATCAGCAGGGCTCGCTGGGCTGGCGCAACAGCAATATCGAGATCCAGGGCGGCGGCTACGGCGAGCGCAACATGATGACCTGGTGGGGCGAGGCGATGGGCTCGCTGGTGCTGATGGACGGAGAGCTGTTTGCCGCCAACAAAATCAATGACGCCTTTGTGGTGGTCAGTACCGATGGCCAGCCGGAGGTGCCGGTCAGCTACGAGAATCAGCCGGTCGGCAAAACCAACCGCAACGGCTATCTGCTGATCAGCGGCGTCTCGGCCTACTATCCGGCCAGCTACAGTATCAACACGCTCAACCTTCCCGCCGACACCCGCCTGAAGGAGACCGAGCGGCGCGTGGCGCTGCGGCGTAACAGCGGCTATCTGGTGGACTTCCCGATGGAACAGGAGCGGGTGGCGAGCGTGATCCTCCACGACGGCGAAGGGCTGGACATTCCGCTCGGCAGCCAGGTGACGCGCCAGGGCAGGCTCCCGGCGGTGGTGGGCTACGACGGGATCGCCTGGCTGGAAGATCTCGCGGACGTTAACGCCCTGACGGTGCGCACGCCGGATGGCAAACGCTGTCACGTGACCCTCACGCTGGACGCCAATCCGGGGCATAAGCTGCAAACCTACGGGCCGCTGACCTGCCGGATGTCACCATGAGACGCCTGCTGCTGATGCTGGTCCTGATGCTGGTTTCCACGGCAAGCTGGGGGGCATGCACCGTCAGCACCGTCAATGCCAACTTTGGCAACGTCACCTCGTTTGCCCTTAGCGGTAGCGGGGAAGTGCAGACCACCGGCACGCTGGTGGTGACCTGCGACGCGACGCTCAACCTGCTGACCAACGACTCCATTACCCTCAATTACATCGGCGCGACCGTCAATGCCAACAGCCGCGCCACCCTGAAGCGCACCGATAATGCGGCGATAACCGACGTGATCCCCACCCGCCTGTGCGGGCTGGCCGGTTGCGGGAGCAGCAGCGAAGTGCAGATTGGCAAAGCCTACACCTGGAGCGGCCCGACGCTGTTGAGCCTGCTCGGAGCCAAACAGTACAATATTCCGCTCTATTTTCGCACCGTTCCCGGCCAGAACGTCAGCGCCGGGCCTTATCAGGTGACACTTAATTTCAGCATCAACTACAACGTCTGCGCGGTGGGTATACTTGGCTTGTGTAGCACCCCGCAGGTGGGAACCGCCACGACCAGCATCGTCCTGAATATGACCGTCACCAACGACTGCAGCGCAATGACCACGCCGAATGTCAATTTCAACAGTGCGCCGCTGGTGCAGAACTTCCCTACGGTGTCGCAGGCCATCTCGGTCACCTGCACCAAAGGCAGCGTCTATACCATCGGCATTAATAACGGTGCCAACGCCAGCAATAACGTGCGGCGCATGGCGAGCGGCAATAACCGCATGAGCTATGAAATTTATAAAGAAGCCACCAGCAATCGCTGGGGCAGCAGCGGCACCGAACGCTGGTCCAGCGGGGTTTCATCCCAGGTGAGCGCCGACGGTTTACTGCGCAGCTATAACTACACCGCCCGGGTGTTAACCACCCAAACGACGCCGCCCGCAGGCAACTACAGCGATACTCTGGTGGTCGACGTCGCCTTCTGAACCACGCTTTCCCCAACTCCTGCGTAAAGTTCTCGCCAGTTGTGCCGATAACACCGGGAACAAATCCAGTTAGAAGGTGTTGTATGTTGAACCGTATGCGCGTTGTCACAATGCTGATGTTAGTGCTGGTCGTCTTCGCACTTCTGCAGCTTATTTCCGGCAGCCTGTTTTTCTCGTCTCTTAAACACAATCAGGCCAGCTTCGCGGCCTCCAACGATTTACGCCTTCAGCAAAGTGAACTCACCACAACCTGGGATTTGATGCTGCAAACCCGTATTAATCTCAGCCGCTCGTCGGCGCGGATGATGATGGATGCCGCTAACCAGCAGAGCAGCGCCAAAACCGAGCTGTTAAAAAATGCCCGCTCCACCCTTGATGAAGCCGGGAAACACTTCGCGGCCTTCAAGCAGATTGCACCGCTGCCGTCGATGGAACAGGCGAGCCAGAACATCGACGAAAAGTATCATAGCTATGCGGCCGGTCTGGCGGAGCTGATCCAGTTCCTTGAGAGCGGCAATACCGACGCCTACTTTGCCCAACCGACTCAGGGGATGCAAAACGCCCTGGGCGCCGCGCTGGGTGAGTACGCTAAAGCCAGCGACGCGCAGTACCGCACCGCCTTCACCACCAGCGTGGACGACTACCGCTTTGCGCAATGGCAGATGGCGATCCTCGCGCTGGCGCTGGCGATTGTGCTGATCGCTGTCTGGTACGGCATTCGCCATATCCTGCTTAACCCGCTGGGCCGCGTCATTACCCACATCCGCGAAATTGCCAGCGGCAACCTGATGCATACCCTGGCGATTTCCGGTCGCAATGAGATCACCGAACTGGCCAGCAGCGTGGACCACATGCAGCGCTCGCTGATCGAGACAGTCACCAACGTGCGTCAGGGATCGGATGCCATCTACACCGGCACCAGTGAGATTGCGATGGGCAACAATGACCTCTCGTCCCGCACCGAGCAGCAGGCGTCGGCGCTGGAAGAGACCGCGGCCAGTATGGAGCAGTTGACCGCTACCGTTAAACAGAACGCCGACAACGCGCGTCAGGCGTCGCAGCTGGCAGAGAGCGCATCTGAAACCGCCCAGCGCGGCGGCAAGGTGGTGGACGGGGTGGTGAAAACCATGCACGACATCGCCGACAGCTCGAAGAAAATCGCCGACATCATCAGCGTGATTGACGGTATCGCCTTCCAGACCAACATTCTGGCGCTGAACGCGGCGGTTGAAGCCGCCCGTGCCGGTGAGCAGGGGCGCGGATTTGCGGTGGTCGCCGGAGAAGTGCGCAACCTCGCCAGCCGCAGCGCCAATGCCGCCAAAGAGATCAAAACCCTGATTCAGGACTCTGTTTCACGCGTGGATACCGGCTCGGTGCTGGTGGAAAGCGCGGGTGAAACCATGAATGACATCGTCAACGCCGTCACCCGCGTGACGGACATCATGGGCGAGATCGCCTCGGCCTCCGACGAGCAGAGCCGCGGTATTGACCAGGTGGCGCTGGCAGTGTCGGAGATGGATCGTGTTACACAGCAAAACGCCGCGCTGGTGCAGGAGTCCGCCACGGCGGCGGCTGCGCTGGAAGAACAGGCGAGCCTGTTGAAGATGGCTGTTTCGGCATTTCGTCTTACCTCTACGCCCGCAGGAACGGTTTCCACCCACGCCGGACCTTCGATGACGGCGCCTGCCGCTGCATCGGGCAAACCGCGTGCGCTGGCAACCGGACAGGATGACAACTGGGAAACATTTTGATCGAACTTTAAACCGCGGCTGCTGGCCGCTGAATGGGAGCGTGGATGTTAAATCGTATTCGTATCTCGACCACACTGTTTTTGATTTTGATTCTGTGTGGGGTATTGCAGGTTGGCAGTAACGGCTTGTCGTTCTGGGCGTTTCGCGACGGCTATCAGAATTTACAGGAAGTGGAAGTCGGTAATCAGCAGCGGGCGCTGCTCGACCAGACCCGTGGCGTGCTGCTGCAGGCCAGTACCGCGCTGAACAAGGCCGGGACCTTAACAGCCCTGAGCTATCCGCCAGATGACATTAAAGCGCTGATGACCACCGCCCGCGACAGCCTGAAGCAGGCTGACGGCATGTTCAAAACCTTTATTGAACATCGGGCGATCAGTGCCAAAGGCGATGCGCTGAAAAAAACCGTGCAGGCGGGCTATACCCAGTGGCACGGCGATTTAGATCATCAGGCGACCTGGCTTGAGAACAACCAGCTGTCGGACTTCCTTACCGCGCCAGTGCAGGAATCGCAGGCGGCGTTTGACGTCAGCGCGCAAAACTGGCAGCAGGAAATCAACCACTTTGTGGAAGAGGCCGGGGCGGGCAGCCGCAACAGTTACCACATGTCGGGGGTGATCTTCGCCACCATGGTGGTGCTGGCCGCGTTGCTGACCAGCGCAGCGCTGTTCTGGTCGCGCAGAATGATTGTCCAGCCGCTTGCGATCATCAGCAGCCATTTCGACAGCATTGCCAAAGGCGACCTCGCGCGCCCGGTAGCGGTGTACGGCAAAAATGAAATTTCGGCCATTTTCGCCAGCCTGAAAGCGATGCAAAGCTCGCTGCGCGAAACGGTGACCCAGGTGCGCCACGGCAGCTATGCCATGCACACCGGGATCTCCGAGATTGCCGAAGGTAACAACGATCTCTCGTCGCGTACGGAACAGCAGGCGGCCTCGCTGGCGCAAACCGCTGCCAGCATGGAGCAATTAACCGCCACGGTCGGGCAGAACGCCGACAACGCCCGTCAGGCTTCGGGTCTGGCGAAAAGTGCTGCGCAAACGGCGAAGCAGGGCGGTGAACAAGCCACTCGCGTCGCCAGTACCATGAATGATATCGCCGCCAGTTCTCACAAGATTGGCGACATCATCAGCGTGATCGACGGCATTGCCTTCCAGACCAACATTCTGGCGCTCAATGCCGCGGTCGAAGCGGCGCGCGCGGGTGAGCAGGGGCGCGGGTTTGCAGTGGTGGCCGGTGAAGTACGCAACCTGGCAAGCCGCAGCGCCAATGCGGCAAAAGAGATCAAAGGGCTGATTGAAGAGTCCGTGTCACGCGTACAGCAGGGTTCTGCGCTGGTGGATACCGCCGCAAAAACCATGACTGAAATCGTCAGTTCCGTGACCCGGGTGAACGACATTATGGGTGAAATCGCGTCTGCGTCCGACGAGCAGCGTCGCGGTATCGAGCAGGTTGCCCAGGCAGTAAGTCAGATGGATCAGGTGACACAGCAGAACGCCTCTCTTGTGGAAGAGGCGGCGGCGGCCACCGACCAGTTAGCCAGTCAGGCAGATCATCTGACCTCGCTGGTGTCTGTTTTTAATGTGAATGAGCGTGTTGAAACCGTAACAGAAGTCGGGCGGTCGCAGACCGTTCCAGTGGGTTCCTGAAAGTGATTAAGAAGGCGCTATGACATCATCTCTGCCCTCAGGGCAATCGTCATTACTGTTACAGATGACACAGCGCCTCGCGCTGTCCGATACGCATTTCCGTCGGATATGTCAGTTAATCTACCAGCGCGCGGGGATCGTACTTGCCGATCACAAGCGCGACATGGTCTACAACCGTCTCGTGCGGCGCTTACGCACCCTCGAGCTGGATGATTTTGGCCGCTATCTGGGGATGCTGGAAGCGAATCCGAACAGCGCGGAATGGCAGGCGTTTATCAACTCGCTGACCACTAACCTGACCGCCTTTTTCCGCGAAGCGCATCACTTCCCGGTGCTGGCGGAGCATGCGCGTCGGCGTAGCGGGGAATATCGCGTCTGGAGCGCCGCTGCCTCTACCGGTGAGGAGCCGTACTCCCTCGCCATCACCCTTGCCGATACGTTAGGTACCGCGCCAGGTCGCTGGAAGGTGATTGCCAGCGATATCGACACCGAAGTGCTGCAAAAAGCGCAGAACGGCATCTACCGTCAGGAAGAGCTGAAAACACTGTCGCCGCAGCAGCTGCAGCGCTACTTCATGCGCGGCACGGGTCCGCACGACGGGCTGGTACGCGTGCGCAGCGAACTGACGAACGCAGTCGAGTTCTCGGCGCTGAACCTGCTCGAGAAGCAGTACAACGTGGCGGGACCCTTTGACGCCATTTTCTGCCGTAATGTGATGATCTATTTCGACAAAACGACGCAGCAGGAGATCCTTCGCCGTTTTGTGCCGCTGCTCAAACCGGACGGTTTACTGTTTGCCGGACACTCGGAGAATTTCAGCAATCTCGCGCGCGAGTTTAGCCTTCGTGGCCAGACGGTCTATGCGCTGAGTAAGGATAAAGCATGAGTAAAATCAGGGTCCTGGCAGTCGATGACTCGGCGCTGATGCGCCAGATCATGACGGAGATTATCAACAGTCACAGTGACATGGAGATGGTGGCAACCGCCCCCGATCCGTTGGTTGCCCGGGATTTGATTAAAAAATTTAACCCCGACGTGCTAACGCTGGATGTCGAGATGCCGCGCATGGACGGCATCGATTTTCTTGAGAAGTTGATGCGTCTGCGTCCGATGCCGGTAGTGATGGTCTCATCCCTGACCGGCAAAGGGTCGGAAATCACCCTGCGGGCGCTGGAGCTGGGGGCGGTGGATTTCGTCACCAAACCGCAGCTGGGCATTCGCGAAGGGATGCTGGCTTACAGCGAGATGATCGCCGAGAAAATTCGCACGGCGTCCCGGGCGCAGATTGCGGTGCATAAGCCGCTGGCGGCACCTGCACTGCTGAAATCCGGCCCGCTTTTGAGCTCGGAAAAGCTGCTGGCGATTGGCGCGTCAACCGGGGGAACAGAGGCAATTCGCCATGTACTCCAGCCATTGCCGCTCTCCAGCCCCGGTATTCTGATTACCCAGCATATGCCGCCGGGCTTTACCCGCTCGTTTGCCGATCGTCTGAACAAGCTGTGTCAGATCAGCGTAAAAGAGGCGGAAGACGGCGAGCGCGTCCTGCCGGGGCATGCCTATATCGCCCCTGGCGACAGGCATATGGAGCTGGCGCGCAGCGGGGCGAACTATCAGATTCGAATTCATGACGGTCCGGCGGTTAACCGGCACCGGCCGTCGGTGGATGTGCTGTTTCATTCGGTGGCGAAATACGCGGGGCGCAACGCCGTTGGGGTGATCCTGACGGGGATGGGCAACGACGGCGCCGCCGGAATGCTTGCGATGCACCAGGCTGGCGCCTGGACCATCGCGCAGAATGAAGCAAGTTGTGTGGTGTTCGGCATGCCGCGCGAGGCCATCAATACGGGTGGCGTGAGCGAAGTGGTCGATCTCAGTCAGGTTAGTCAGCAGATGCTGGCAAAAATCAGTGCCGGACAGGCAATACGTATTTAACGAGGAGTGTAGTTTTATGGCGGACAAAGAGCTCAAGTTTTTGGTTGTGGATGACTTTTCCACCATGCGTCGCATCGTACGCAACCTGCTAAAAGAGCTGGGTTTTAATAATGTTGAAGAAGCGGAAGACGGTGTCGATGCGCTGAACAAACTGAACGGCGGCGGTTTTGGTTTTGTGATTTCTGACTGGAACATGCCGAACATGGACGGTCTGGAACTGCTGAAAACCATTCGTGCCAATGGCGCGATGTCCTCTCTGCCGGTGCTGATGGTGACCGCAGAAGCGAAGAAAGAGAACATTATTGCTGCGGCACAGGCGGGCGCAAGCGGGTATGTGGTGAAGCCATTCACTGCAGCAACACTGGAAGAGAAGCTCGGGAAGATCTTCGAGAAACTCGGCATGTGAGGTACGGGTGATGATGCAGCCTTCGATTAAACCTACGGATGAGCATTCAGCCGGCGATATAATTGCCCGGATCGGCAGCCTGACGCGCATGTTGCGCGACAGCCTGCGTGAGCTGGGTCTGGATCAGGCGATTGCTGAAGCAGCGGAAGCGATTCCCGATGCCCGCGATCGTCTCGATTACGTGGTGCAGATGACCGCCCAGGCGGCAGAGCGAGCGCTGAACAGCGTTGAAGCCTCGCAGCCGCATCAGGACGAAATGGAAAAAGGCGCGAAAGCGCTGACCAAACGCTGGGACGAATGGTTCGAAAACCCAATCGAACTGTCCGACGCACGTGAGCTGGTCACCGATACCCGCCAGTACCTTGGCGACGTACCGGGTCATACCAGCTTCACCAACGCCCAGCTGCTGGACATCATGATGGCGCAGGATTTCCAGGACCTCACCGGTCAGGTGATCAAGCGCATGATGGATGTAATCCAGGAGATTGAGCGTCAGCTGCTGATGGTGCTGCTGGAGAACATCCCGGAACCGTCGGCGCGCCCTCAGCGCGAAAACGAAAGCCTGCTCAATGGCCCACAGCTCGACGCCAGCAAAGCCGGCGTGGTGGCAAGCCAGGACCAGGTGGACGACCTGCTGGACAGCCTCGGTTTCTGATGAGAAACGCCACCTGAGAAGGTGGCGTTTTACCGTTCTGCGCTCGCCCCCTTTTGCCGAATCGCCTAAATCAGCCCTTTTAACGCCCCTATTTCGCCCATTGTTCACATCCTGCTTTGGCATCATAGCGTCCAAACCTATACCTGCGGGATGCTTGCCGTGGCAGACGACAGCGACGACAAAACAGAAGCCCCCACACCCCACCGACTAGAAAAGGCGCGTGAGGATGGGCAAATACCCCGATCCAGAGAACTCACCTCGCTACTGATTATGTTAGTCGGCGTGTGCATTATCTGGCTTGGCGGGGAGTCCCTTGCCCACAGACTGGCAGGTATGCTCTCGGCCGGGCTGCGCTTTGACCACAGCATGGTGAACGACCCCAATTTGATCCTCAGCCAGATAATCCTGCTGATCAAAGGCGCGATGATGGCGCTGCTGCCGCTGATTACCGGCGTGGTGCTGGTGGCGCTGATATCGCCGGTGATGCTGGGCGGTCTGGTGTTTAGCGGCAAGTCGCTGCAGCCTAAATTTTCCAAACTCAACCCGCTCTCCGGGATCGCGAAGATGTTCTCAGCCCAGACCGGGGCCGAACTGCTGAAAGCGTTGATGAAAGCCACCCTGATGGGCAGCGTGGCCGGGTTTTTCCTGTGGCATAACTGGCCGGAGATGATGCGCTTAATCAGCGAATCACCGCTGAGCGCAATGCGCAATGCGCTTAACCTGGTGGGGCTATGTTCCCTGCTGGTGGCGCTGAGCATTATCCCGATGGTGGGGTTCGACGTCTTCTTCCAGATCTACAGCCACATTAAAAAGCTGCGCATGTCTCAGCAGGACATCCGCGATGAATATAAGCAGATGGAGGGCGACCCGCACGTGAAGGGGCGTATCCGCCAGATGCAGCGTGCGGCGGCGCGCCGCCGGATGATGGAAGATGTGCCGAAAGCGGACGTGATCGTCACCAACCCGACCCACTACTCGGTGGCGCTACAGTACGACGAAAACAAAATGAGCGCGCCAAAAGTGGTGGCGAAAGGGGCGGGGCTTATCGCCCTGCGCATCCGTGAAATAGGTAATGAAAACCGCATCCCGATGCTCGAGGCCCCGCCGCTGGCGCGTGCCCTGTACCGGCATGCGGAAATTGGACAACAAATCCCGGGCCAGCTGTATGCCGCCGTGGCGGAAGTACTGGCGTGGGTATGGCAGTTGAAACGCTGGCGTCTGGCGGGAGGTCAACGACCTGTCAAACCTGAGAATCTCCCGGTGCCTGCAGCGCTGGATTTTATGAACGAGAAGGACACTGATGGCTAATCTGATGGCAATGTTGCGCTTGCCTGGCAACCTGAAATCGACGCAATGGCAGATCCTTGCCGGGCCGATCCTCATCCTGTTAATCCTGTCGATGATGGTGTTGCCGCTCCCGGCCTTCATCCTTGACCTGCTTTTCACCTTCAACATTGCGCTCTCCATTATGGTGCTGCTGGTGGCGATGTTCACTCAGCGCACGCTGGAGTTCGCCGCGTTCCCGACCATCCTGCTGTTCACCACGCTGTTGCGGCTGGCGCTGAACGTGGCCTCGACGCGTATTATTCTGATGGACGGCCATACCGGCGGCGCAGCGGCAGGTAAGGTGGTTGAAGCCTTCGGCCACTTCCTGGTGGGCGGCAACTTTGCTATCGGCATCGTGGTGTTCGTGATCCTGGTCATCATCAACTTTATGGTTATCACCAAGGGTGCGGGGCGTATCGCCGAAGTTGGCGCGCGTTTCGTCCTCGACGGGATGCCGGGCAAGCAGATGGCGATTGACGCCGATCTTAACGCCGGGCTGATTGGCGAAGATGAAGCCAAAAAACGCCGTTCTGATGTAACCCAGGAAGCGGACTTCTACGGGTCGATGGACGGTGCGAGTAAGTTCGTTCGCGGGGATGCCATCGCCGGTATTCTGATCATGGTGATCAACGTTATTGGCGGCCTGCTGGTCGGCGTATTGCAGCATGGCATGGACATGGGCCACGCGGCCGAAACCTATACCCTGCTGACCATCGGTGACGGCCTGGTCGCCCAGATCCCGGCGCTGGTGATCTCCACCGCGGCGGGCGTAATCGTGACCCGCGTTGCCACCGATCAGGATGTTGGCCAGCAGATGGTCACTCAGCTGTTCAGCAACCCGAACGTGATGCTGCTGTCGGCGGCGGTACTCGGCCTGCTGGGGCTGGTGCCGGGAATGCCAAACTTTGTCTTCCTGCTGTTTACCGGCATGCTGCTGGGACTGGCCTGGTGGCTGCGCGGACGAGAAACCAAGCCTCAGGCCGAAGCCGCGCCAATTAAAATGCCGGAAAATACCCAGGCGGTGGAAGCCACCTGGAACGACGTGCAGCTGGAAGACTCGCTGGGAATGGAGGTGGGCTATCGCCTGATCCCGATGGTCGATTTCCAGCAGGACGGGGAACTGCTGGGGCGTATCCGCAGTATCCGTAAGAAATTTGCTCAGGACATGGGCTTCCTGCCGCCGGTGGTGCATATCCGCGACAACATGGATCTGCCGCCTGCGCGCTACCGTATTCTGATGAAAGGGGTCGAGATCGGCAGCGGAGACGCCTACCCGGGGCGCTGGCTGGCGATAAACCCGGGCACGGCGGCGGGTACGCTGCCGGGTGAACAGACCATCGACCCGGCATTTGGCCTGGCGGCGATCTGGATTGAAAGCGCCCTGAAAGAGCAGGCGCAGATCCAGGGCTATACCGTGGTAGAGGCCAGTACCGTGGTGGCGACCCACCTTAACCACCTGATTGGCCAGTTCTCCGCCGAGCTGTTTGGCCGTCAGGAAGCGCAGCAGCTGCTGGATCGTGTGACCCAGGAGATGCCGAAGCTGACCGAAGATCTGGTCCCGGGCGTGGTGACGCTTACCACCCTGCACAAGGTGCTGCAAAATCTGCTCGACGAGAAAGTCCCGATCCGCGATATGCGTACCATTCTGGAAACCCTGGCCGAGCATGCGCCGCTGCAAAGCGATCCGCACGAGCTTACCGCCGTGGTGCGCGTGGCGCTGGGCCGGGCGATCACTCAGCAGTGGTTCCCGGGCACCGGCGAAGTGCAGGTAATTGGCCTGGATACGCCGCTTGAGCGTCTGCTGCTGCAGGCACTGCAGGGCGGCGGCGGGCTGGAGCCGGGACTGGCCGACCGCCTGCTGGCGCAAACTCAGGAGGCCTTGCAGCGCCAGGAGATGCTCGGCGCGCCGCCGGTGCTGCTGGTTAACCATGCCCTGCGTCCGCTGCTCTCCCGCTTCCTGCGTCGCAGTCTGACCCAGCTGGTGGTGCTCTCTAATATGGAACTGTCGGATAATCGTCACATCCGCATGACCGCCACCATCGGAGGTCAGTGATGCGTAAATTACTCTGGCTGTTGGCGCTACCGCTGTTGGCCCAGGCCGCAGGGGAGGGGGCATGGCAGGACAGCAGTATTGGCCTGACCCTTAACCATCGCGGCGTGGCGGCGTCGTCGCGCCCGCTTTCGGCGCAGCAGCCGGTGTCAGGTCTGATGACGCTGGTGGCCTGGCGCTATGCGCTTAATGGCCCGATCCCGGCCGGGCTGCGGGTGCGGTTATGCTCCCAGTCGCGCTGCACGGAGCTGGACGGTGCCAGCGGCACCACCCGGGCGTTTGAAAACGTGCCCGCCGTCGAGCCGTTACGCTTTATCTGGGAAGTCCCCGGCGGCGGTCGGCTGATCCCCGCGCTGCAGGTCCAACGTAACGAAGTCATCGTTAACTACCGCTAATTGCCCGCTTTTTCACCAGCCGTCAGGTTATTCTGGCGGCTGGCTCGCAAAACTGACACCTCCTTTTGATGCAAAAGAAACGCTGTTTTATAAAACAGTGACACGCGTAGTAAATCTCTTTGCATTTTTGCCAGTTGCCGCCAGGTGATGGCAGCAACAGAAAGGTATCCCCGTAGCGATACTCTTACTGTAACCGTGTAGTCACTCCCGTTCACGTCTGTGCTCACCGGGAGTCTTTTAAACTTACAGGGTCGACGGTAATGAAAACACGTAAAATTGGACTCGCGAATTATCTGGCCTATGGTTCGGGCGATTTTCTCGGGGCGGGAACGACAGCACTGACCGCTGCCTGGCTGTTATATTTCTACACCACCTTCTGCGGCCTTACGCCGATTGAAGCCACCTTTATCTTTGCTGCGGCAAGGGTATTAGACGCCGTTGTCAGCCCGCTGATGGGGTTCCTGACCGATAACTTCGGCACCACCTGGTTGGGCAAACGCTTTGGCCGCCGCAAATTCTTTATTCTGCTCGGTATCCCATGCGTCTTCAGCTACTCGCTGATGTGGGTCGGGGACATGGGATTCTGGTACTACCTGCTCACCTATCTGGTGTTTGATATCGTCTACACCATGATTCTGGTGCCGTACGAAACGCTGGTGCCGGAAATGACCGACGATTTCAAACAGAAGACCAAATTCTCCGGCGCGCGCATCTCCATGGCGCAGATGTCGGCGATCCTGGCCTCGTTCCTGCCGGGCATTCTGTTAACGCACTTCGGTAAAGACAACGCCGTCTCCTTCTTCTATGCGAGCCTGGTCTTCTCGGTGCTGTGCGCCATGATGCTGACCTTCGTCTGGTTCTTTACCTGGGAACGTCCGCGCGAAGAGTGGTCCGAAGCGGCGCTGCGTGCCGAGGAAGAGAAGAAAAAACTCAATCTGGGGCAGAGCCTCAACCGTCTGTTTGTTGAACTGAGCTCCACGCTGCGGGTGAAGATTTTCCGTCAGCATCTGGGGATGTACCTCGGCGGCTATATCGCCCAGGACGTGTTCAACGCCGTGTTTACTTACTATGTGGTGTTCGTGCTGATGCAGGAGGCGTCGATGGCGTCGAATCTGCTGGGTACGATGGCCATCTTCCAGTTTATCGCCGTGATCGCCATGATCCCGCTGTGCATCCGCTTCGGGCCGGCACCCTCCTACCGCATGGTAGTGGTGCTGTTTGGTCTGGCGTCTATTTCGTATGCGATGCTCTATTACGCTGGGCTCAGCGATGTTTACTCTCTGCTGCTGCTGGTGTCTGCCCTCGCAGGTCTGGGACGTGGCGGTATCAACTACGTGCCGTGGAACGTTTATACCTATATTGCGGATGTGGATGAAGTCATCACCGGTCAGCGTCGCGAAGGCATCTTCGCCGGCATCATGACCCTGACCCGCAAAGCCTCTCAGGCAGGTGCCATCATGCTGGTGGGGATTGTGATGCAGCTGTCCGGCTTTGTCAGCGGCCAGAAAGTGCAGCCGGAAGAGGTCAGCCATACCATCCTGATGATCCTGAGCGTGGGCACCGTGCTGGTGCTGATCTGCGGCTTCCTGGTGTCATTGCGCTTCAAGCTGAATTTGCAAACGCACAGTACCCTGCGTGAAGAGACGGCCAAAATGCGTGAGTCTGGCCGCGCGATGCCGGAAACCGCAACGCCGCAGGCGCGCGCCACCGTGGAGATGCTGGCGGGTCTGCCGTACGAGTGCCTGTGGGGCAATAACAACATCGGCTACCTGAACCGCAATAAACCTGCGGCACCGTCCCTGAATGAACGTGCTTCACTGAATTCGACATACAACAGAGGTTAAGATTATGAAGGTTTGGCCTGTCAAACATAGCCCGTTACTGCGTCAGCCTGAGCGTTTTATCGCCAGGGATGAGCTGAAATCACTGATTCAAAAAGTGACGCATAACCTGGTCAACATTCACGATAAAACCGGTGAGTTTTTACTGCGGCTGGACGACGGGCGCGTGATCGACACCAAAGGCTGGGCGGGCTGGGAATGGACGCACGGCGTGGGTCTCTACGGTATCTGGCAGTATTACTGCCAGACCGGCGATGTGGCGATGCGCGATATTATCGACGGCTGGTTTACCGAACGCTTCGCCGAAGGGGCGACCACCAAGAACGTCAACACCATGTCGCCGTTTTTGACGCTGGCCTATCGCTATGAAGAGACGCGCAATCCGGCCTGGCTGCCGTGGCTGGAGAGCTGGGCCGAGTGGGCGATGAACGAGATGCCGCGCACCGATCACGGCGGGATGCAGCACATCACGCTGGCGGAAGAGAACCATCAGCAGATGTGGGATGACACCCTGATGATGACCGTGCTGCCGCTGGCGAAGATTGGCAAGCTGCTCAATCGCCCGGATTATGTGGAAGAGGCGGTCTATCAGTTCCTGCTGCACGTACAAAACCTGATGGACCGGGAGACTGGCCTCTGGTTCCACGGCTGGAACTATGACGGCCAGCATAATTTTGCCAACGCCCGCTGGGCGCGCGGCAACAGCTGGCTGACCATCGTGATCCCGGACTTCCTCGAGCTTGTGGATCTGCCGGAAAACAACGCCGTGCGCCGTTATCTGGTGCAGGTGCTGAACGCGCAGATTGCGGCGCTGGCGAAGTGCCAGGATGCGAGCGGCCTGTGGCATACGCTGCTCGACGATCCGAACTCGTATCTGGAGGCCTCGGCGACTGCTGGGTTCAGCTACGGGATCCTCAAAGCGGTGCGTAAGCGCTACGTGGGGCCGGAGTATGCAGAGGTGGCGGAGAAAGCCATTCGCGGGATTGTGAAAAACATCTCCCCGGAAGGGGAACTGCTGCAAACTTCGTTCGGTACTGGGATGGGCAGCGATCTGGAGTTCTATCGCCAGATCCCGCTGACCTCGATGCCGTACGGGCAGGCGATGGCGATATTGTGTCTGACGGAGTATTTGCGAAAGTACTTCTGATAAAAAAGAAACCCGGCTTGCGCCGGGTTTCTTTTTACATACGTTCTACGGTATTGATACCCAGCGTATCCAGACCCAGCTTCAGGGTTTTCGCGGTCAGCTGCGCCAGTTTCAGGCGGCTGTTGCGAACCGCCTCGCTCTCGGCGGAGAGAATCGGGCAGTGCTCGTAAAAGCCCGAGAACAGGCCAGCCAGATCGTACAGGTAAGCACACATCACGTGTGGCGTACCGTCGCGGGCGACCACGGCCAGGGTCTCTTCGAACTGCAGCAGACGCGCTGCCAGCTGCGCTTCGCGATCTTCGCTAATCACTACCGTTGCATTCGCCAGCACGCTCTCGTCGATCGCGGCTTTACGGAACACAGACAGCACGCGGGTGTAGGCATACTGCATATACGGCGCAGTGTTGCCTTCAAACGCCAGCATGTTGTCCCAGTCGAACACGTAGTCGGTGGTACGGTTCTTGGAGAGATCCGCATATTTCACCGCGCCGATACCCACTGCGGTTGCCAGTTTTTCCAGCTCGTCGGCAGGCATGTCCGGGTTTTTCTCGGCCACCAGACGACGGGCACGCTCCAGCGCTTCGTCCAGCAGATCCGCCAGCTTCACGGTGCCGCCTGCGCGGGTTTTAAACGGCTTGCCGTCTTTACCCAGCATCATGCCGAACATGTGGTGTTCCAGCGGGACCGAATCCGGCACGTAACCCGCTTTACGCACGATGGTCCACGCCTGCATCAGGTGCTGGTGCTGACGGGAGTCGATGTAATAGAGCACGCGATCCGCATGCAGCGTCTCAAAGCGATACTTAGCGCAGGCGATGTCGGTCGTGGTGTACAGATAGCCGCCATCCTTCTTCTGGATGATAACGCCCATCGGTTCGCCTTCCTTGTTTTTGTACTCATCAAGGAACACGACGGTAGCACCTTCGCTCTCAACGGCCAGACCTTTGGCTTTGAGATCGGCGACGATACCGGCCAGCATCGGGTTGTACAGGCTTTCACCCATCACGTCTTTACGGGTCAGGGTGACGTTCAGACGATCGTAGGTCAGCTGGTTCTGGGACATGGTAATGTCGACCAGCTTGCGCCACATCTGACGGAAGTACTCGTCACCGCCCTGCAGCTTAACCACGTAGCTGCGCGCGCGCTCGGCAAAGACTTCGTCTTCGTCGTAGTGTTTTTTCGCTTCGCGGTAGAAACCTTCGAGATCCGCCAGCGCCATTTCACCGGCGTTTTCCTGCTGCTGTTTTTCCAGGTAAGCAATCAGCATCCCGAACTGGGTGCCCCAGTCGCCGACGTGGTTCGCGCGGATCACCTTGTGGCCAAGGAACTCGAGCGTGCGCACGGCGGCGTCGCCGATGATGGTGGAGCGCAGGTGGCCCACATGCATCTCTTTTGCGACGTTAGGCGCAGAGTAGTCGACCACGATGGTTTGTGCTTGTGGCTGGGTCACGCCCAGACGGTCGGACTGCAGCGCGGCGTCAACGTGACGCGCCAGGAAGGCCGGCTCGAGGAAAATGTTGATAAAGCCCGGCCCGGCGATCTCGGTTTTACTGGCGATACCCTTGAGATCCAGGTGCGTCAGAACCTGCTCAGCGAGTTGTCGCGGCGCCATGCCCAGTTTTTTCGCCACTGCCATCACGCCATTAGCCTGATAGTCGCCAAACTGTACTTTTGCTGACTGACGAACCTGGGGTTCGCAATCCGCAGGCGCACCTGCAGCAATCAGAGCCTGACTGACTTTTTCTGAGAGAAGAGCCTGAATATTCACCGGGATACCTTACATTTTTGTCGCGCTGTCATGCTGCCGCGCCAGTTAAAGAAATTAGGCCGGGAGTATACTGCAATTGCCTCTTGCCGTCAGCACTGGCTCAAATCAGCGGTTGGTCGCCAGCCCCCAACAGAGTAAATTAACGCTTTTGCACCATGACAAGAGTATTGATGATGGCGAACTGGCTCTCTATTGACGACCTGCAGGACATTGCAGCCGATTTACCGCGCTTCACCGAGGCGTTCACCACCCTGGCGGATCGCCTCGGTCTGGATATCGTTCCCCTCGCAGCAGACCACATTTCCCTGCGCTGCCACCAGAATGCTACTGCGGATCGCTGGCGGCGTGGGTTTGAGCAGTGCGGCGAGCTGCTCTCCGAAAACATCATCAACGGCCGTCCGATCTGTCTGTTTAAGTTGCATGAACCGGTCTGCGTGGCGCACTGGCGTTTCGATGTGGTTGAGCTGCCGTGGCCGGGCGAAAAACGCTATCCCCATGAAGGCTGGGAGCATATAGAAATCGTTCTGCCCGGTGAGCCGGAAAGCCTGAATGCCCGCGCGTTGGCGCTGCTGTCCGACGACGGACTTAGCCAGCCGGGGATCTTCGTCAAAAGCAGTTCGCCAAAGGGTGAGCGCGAGCGTCTGCCGAACCCGACGCTGGCGGTGACGGACGGCAGCGTGACGGTCAAATTCCATCCGTGGACCATCGAACAGATTGTCGCCAGCGAAGAATAAAGCACAAGAGTTTGTGAGCTAACGCCGCGTCGCGCCGGATGCGGCATGGCATGATGCAACGATCGAGTGGGTATAAGGAGGTTTTGTGGCATTGCTGGAGATCTGTTGTTACAGCATGGAGTGTGCGCTGACTGCGCAGCAGCGGGGAGCCGATCGCGTTGAACTCTGTGCGGCGCCAAAAGAGGGCGGGCTGACCCCCTCCTGGGGCGTGTTGAAATCGGTGCGTCAGGCGGTGACTATCCCCGTTCATCCGATTATTCGCCCGCGCGGCGGAGACTTTTACTATAGCGCGAGCGAGTTTAACGCCATGCTGGAGGATATTGCCGTCGTGCGCGATCTCGGCTTCCCGGGGCTGGTGATCGGTCTGCTGGATGAGGACGGTCATGTCGATATGCCGCGTATGCGCCAGATTATGGCTGCCGCGCAGGGGATGGCGGTGACTTTTCATCGCGCCTTTGATATGTGCGTCAATCCGCTACAAGCGTTTGAAAATCTGGCGGAACTGGGGGTCGCGCGGGTGCTCACATCCGGTCAGCAATCGTCCGCCGAAAAAGGTATTTCATTAATTAAGGAACTAAAAGCGCAATCAGGTGTTCCAATAATAATGGCAGGTGCTGGCGTTCGCGCCGCTAACCTTGAATTGTTTTTACAGGCAGGGGTATTCGAGCTTCACAGTTCGGCAGGCAGATGGTTGCCATCACCCATGCGCTATCGCAATGCAGGCTTGTCGATGTCGACGGAGAGTGAGGCGGATGAGTATTCCCGCTACAGCGTTGATGGCGAGTCGGTTGCAGTGATGAAAGCGATGATCGAAAGGTATCGCCGTTAAAATCCGTTTTTACCGCGCATCATGTCGCCCAATATGATGCTTGTTTGTACCAGGCCCCTGCAATTTCAACAGGGGCCTTTTTTTATCCTTTTTTTGGCGGCATCACGGCTTGGTAGCAATCAATACCGCGCGCACCGGCGCCGGATAACCTTCAATCGTCTTCGTCGGGTCTTTCGGGTCGAGGAATTCGGCCAGCGACTCGGTGGTCATCCACTCGGTGCGGCGCTGCTCTTCGGTGGTGGTGACGCAGACGTCGGCAATACGGATATCGACAAACCCGCACTTCGCCAGCCAGTTTTTCAGCGCCAGCGCCGACGGGATAAAGTAGACGTTGCGCATCTGGGCGTAGCGATCGCCCGGCACCAGCACTGCATTTTCGTCGCCTTCAATCACCAGCGTCTCCAGCACCAGTTCGCCCCCGCTGACCAGCTGATCTTTCAGCTGCCACAGGTGCTCCAGCGGAGAGCGGCGGTGATAGAGCACGCCCATCGAGAATACGGTATCAAACGCAGCCAGCGCCGGAAGTTGCTCAATACCCAGCGGCAGCAGGTGTGCGCGCTGATCGTTGCCCAGCAGCTTACGTACGGCTTCAAACTGACAGAGGAACAGTTGCATCGGGTCGATGCCGACCGCCAGATTCGCCCCGGCGCCGATCATGCGCCACAGGTGATAGCCGCTCCCGCAGCCGACGTCCAGAATGGTGCGCCCGGTTAAATCGGACAGGTGCGGCAGCACGCGATCCCATTTCCAGTCGGAATGCCATTCGGTGTCGATATCCATGCCGTACAGGGAGAATGGCCCTTTACGCCATGGCATCAGATTACGCAGCAGCTTTTCGAGACGGATTAACTGACCTTCGCTCAGCGGCGCTTCACTTTCGGCGGTGACGCTGTGCAGCAGATCCAATTTATACGGGGTCATTTCCGGCAGAAATTCGACCGCGTTGCTCCACTGCTTGAACTGGCCGTGCAGAGATTCGCGCTGCCAGACGGCAATCTGCGCAGGCAGGGTTTCCAGCCAGTGCGACAGATGGTTTTTGGCAATCAGCTGATAAAAGTTACCGAAATCAATCATGCTGTACCGCCTTTCAGCGCCACCAGGGAACCAAAGTTGAAGCACTGGAACCACAGCTCGCTGTGCTCGAAGCCGGCCTTCTGCAGGCGCGCTTTGTGGGCTTCGACCGAATCAGTGAGCATGACGTTCTCCAGCATGCTGCGCTTCTGGCTGATCTCCAGCTCGCTGTAGCCGTTTGCTCGTTTAAAATCGTGGTGCATGTTGAACAGCAGCTCGCCCACGGCGGCATCTTCAAAGCTGAATTTCTCTGACAGCACCAGCGCGCCGCCGGGGTTCAGCCCCTGATAAATGTTGTTCAGCAGCAGTTGACGATCGTCGGGCTCGAGGAACTGGAGGGTAAAGTTCAGCACCACCATCGAGGCGTTTTTGATTTCGACATGGCGGATATCGCCTTCGATCACCTCTACCGGGGTAGGGGCTTTCCAGGCATCGATATGGCGGCGGCAGCGCTCGACCATGGCCGGAGAATTATCGATAGCGATAATCTTGCAGCCGTCCTGACGAATGTTACGACGAACCGACAGCGTGGCTGCACCCAGCGAACATCCCAGATCGTAAACCTGCGTGCCGGGCTGGACAAAACGTTCCGCCAGCATGCCAATCATAGAGATGATATTGGAGTAGCCGGGTACCGAGCGCTGGATCATATCCGGGAAGACTTCAGCCACCCGTTCATCAAAGGTCCAGTCGCCCAGACTGGCGATAGGCGCAGAAAAAAGCGTGTCGCGATCTGACATAACGTAAAAATCCGGGAAAAATAAAGTGGCGTATTGTGCGCTAATGCAGGGAGAAAACCAACTCCCACGGCATATACCACAGGTTAGCCAGCACCATCAGCACAAGCGAACTCCAGGTGGCGCTCATGCCGGAACGTCGCCAGCGGATCAGGCGATGGTGAAAGCCATAATAGTGCATCAGACGACCGGCGATCAGCAGCAGGCCACAGACATGTACCATCCAGGTCTCGGCACCGTTCATCTCCATAAACAACATCAAAATAAGTGCGACGGGAATGTACTCCACCGCATTACCATGAACGCGGATCGCCGTTTGCAGCTCAGAAAAACCGCCGTCCCCGTAGGAGACGCGATACAGCATCCGCAGGCGCACGACGTCGAACGAAAACTTAATTAACAGTAACGCACCCAGAACCGCATACAGCGCGCAGACCATACAAACTCCCTGTTTTTTGCAGATGGCACTTCTATATGATAGGGGTTGCGATCAGAAAAGAGAAGATTGCTGCGGTATGGCAGGGGCGTTGCCAATCGACGGCACCGCGGCTTGCAAGGCTTGCCAGAGAGCTTCGACCAGTTCCGGTGCCTGAGCGATATCGGGGGTATGCAAAAACAGATACGGTGTGGTGGTCTGTTCCCACTTCGCCAGGGTCTGCAGCCAGACGGCAAACAGCGCCTGGTTTTGCGGCATATTGTCACTGCCGATAAACCGCACCATGGGGTTATGGGCGGTGAGCACCGCATGCACCGGCACCTTCGGTTTTTTGCGCTGGGCCTCGATAATCGCCTCGCTGTGCGGTACCGCAGCATGGACCGGGCGACTGTCGAGGATCACCCGATTAGCGCCGCGCTGGTGAAGTCCACGATTAAGCGCTTTTTCCGCATCTCCTTTGGCAAAAAAGTCCGGATGCCGGACTTCCACGCCATAGGTGAACTCCCGGGGCAGGGCGTCCAGAAACGTCCACAGCGCGGGCAGATCGCGCGGGCCAAAAGTGGCGGGCAACTGTAGCCAGTACTGCCCCATCCGGTTGGCGAGGGGTGACATCCGGCTGAAAAACTCTGCGGTTAAATCGCCGCAGTCGCGCAGCCTGGCCTGATGCGAAATGGTGGCCGGGAATTTAAAACAGAAGCGGAAATCATCGTGGGTCTGCTCATGCCAGCGCGCCACTACGTCGGCTTTTGGCAGGGCGTACAGCGTGGTGTTGCCCTCCACGCAGTTAAAATGGCGGGCATACTGTTCAAGGCTGGTAATACCCAGCCGCACCCATTTCGGGTGCGACCATTGGGGAAGACCCAGATAGATCATAGCGCGTTGATAATCTCGTCAGTGCTGCGCACCCGGCCAATACGCGGGAAGATATGGGTCATGCTGCCTTGATGCTGATCGGCAGAGGCCGCGCTGCAGGCGTCTTCGGCAATCACCAGGTTAAAGCCCAGCTCCCAGGCGTTACGCGCGGTGGACTCGACGCCAATGTTGGTGGAAATCCCGCACAGGATAATGCTGTCGATTCCGCGACGGCGCAGCTGGAGCTCGAGATCGGTGCCGTAGAATGCCCCCCACTGGCGTTTGGTTACTTCGATATCGCTGTCACGTTTGCCGAGTGAGACCGGATACGTCCACCAGTTGTCCGGCAGGGCGTGGGCAGGCGTCTGCGCATCCACCGGCTGCTTCAGGGCGTCGGCGAAGTCAGCCGACCAGCCGACGCGCACCAGCACTACCGGAATGCCACTGGTGCGGCATTTGTCCGCCAGACGCGCGCTGCGGCTGACCACATCCTGCGCGCTGTGCGGCCCCCCGGCGAACGGCAGGATCCCTTCCTGTAAATCAATGACGACAAGGGCGGTTCTGGCGGCGTCGAGTGTAAACATGTTTATTCCTGTTAAAGAGTGAGCGTCGGTGACACCTTACGCTGCAGAGGCTGCGTGTGGGTCGGATATTTTTGTTAAATTTTGTGAGAATATGCAAGATGCGCGCAGCAATCGCGCGTCTGGCGCGCTTCTCTCTTATCGTCAGGCGGAATTTCCAGTATAATAGCCCCCTTTTTTCATCCAGTTTGACATACATAAAGCTGCGACCTAATAGCCTGCGGCTAAGTTAAGGGATATCTCATGCGTACAGAATATTGCGGGCAGCTGCGTCAGTCCCACGTTGGGCAGCAGGTGACCCTGTGTGGTTGGGTCAACCGTCGTCGTGATCTTGGCAGCCTTATCTTTATCGACATGCGCGACCGTGAAGGCATCGTGCAGGTATTTTTCGATCCGGATCGCGCCGATGCGTTAAAACTGGCCTCTGAACTGCGTAATGAGTTCTGCATTCAGGTCACCGGCACCGTGCGTGCGCGTGACGAAAAAAACGTGAACAGCGAAATGGCAACCGGCGCGGTCGAAGTGCTGGCCTCCGATCTGACCATCATCAACCGTTCAGAATCGCTGCCGCTTGACTTCAACCACGTCAACACCGAAGAAGCGCGTCTGAAATTCCGCTATCTGGATCTGCGTCGCCCGGAAATGGCTGACCGCCTGAAAACCCGCGCCAAAGTTACCAGTCTGGTGCGCCGCTTTATGGACGATCACGGTTTCCTCGATATCGAAACCCCGATGCTGACCAAAGCCACCCCAGAAGGCGCGCGTGACTATCTCGTGCCTTCTCGCGTGCATAAAGGCAAATTCTACGCGCTGCCGCAGTCTCCTCAGCTGTTCAAACAGCTGCTGATGATGTCTGGCTTCGACCGTTACTATCAGATCGTTAAATGCTTCCGTGACGAAGATCTGCGTGCTGACCGTCAGCCTGAATTTACCCAGATCGACGTTGAAACCTCCTTCATGACCGCCGAACAGGTGCGTGAAGTGATGGAAGCGCTGGTGCGCAGCCTGTGGCTGGACGTGAAGGGTGTGGATCTGGGCGATTTCCCGATCATGACCTTCGCTGAAGCGGAACGCCGTTACGGCTCCGATAAGCCAGATCTGCGTAACCCGATGGAGCTGGTGGACGTGGCTGACCTGCTGAAAGCGGTTGAGTTTGCGGTGTTCTCCGGCCCGGCTAACGATGCTAAAGGCCGCGTGGCTGCCCTGCGCGTACCGGGCGGTGCTAGCCTGAGCCGTAAGCAGATCGACGACTACGGCAACTTCATTAAGATTTACGGCGCGAAAGGCCTGGCTTATATCAAAGTCACCGAGCGTGCGAAGGGTATTGAAGGGATCACCAGCCCGGTGGCCAAATTCCTCAACGCTGAAATCGTAGAATCCATTCTTGAGCGCACCGGCGCGCAGGATGGCGACATGATCTTCTTCGGTGCCGACAACAAGAAAGTGGTTGCCGATTCAATGGGCGCACTGCGTCTGAAGCTGGGTAAAGACCTGAACCTGACCGACGAAGCCAAATGGGCACCGCTGTGGGTTATTGACTTCCCAATGTTTGAAGACGACGGTGAAGGCGGCCTGACCGCTATGCACCACCCGTTCACCTCCGCGAAAGAGATGACGGCTGCTGAACTGCAGGCCGCGCCGGAAACGGCTATCGCCAACGCCTACGACATGGTCATCAACGGTTACGAAGTGGGCGGCGGTTCCGTGCGTATTCACAGCAGCGAAATGCAGCAGACCGTGTTTGGCATTCTGGGCATCAACGAACAAGAGCAGCGCGAGAAGTTCGGCTTCCTGCTGGATGCCCTGAAGTACGGCACTCCGCCGCACGCGGGCCTGGCGTTTGGTCTGGATCGCCTGACCATGCTGCTGACCGGTACCGACAACATTCGTGACGTTATTGCCTTCCCGAAAACCACCGCCGCGGCCTGTCTGATGACCGAAGCGCCAAGCTTCGCTAACCCTACCTCCTTGAGCGAGCTGGGTATCGAAGTGGTGAAAAAGGAAGAGAAGAACTGATATGGCATTTAAGCGTCCCGTTTCTGTCTTAGTTATCATTTATGCGCAGGACACGAAGCGGGTGCTGATGCTGCAGCGATGCGACGATCCTGAATTCTGGCAGTCGGTCACCGGCAGCCTGGAAGAGGGTGAAACCGCATTGCAGGCCGCCGCGCGTGAAGTAAAGGAAGAGATCCTGATTGATGTTGCCGACGAGCAACTGACCCTGATGGACTGTCAGCGCACGGTGGAGTTTGAAATTTTTAGCCATTTACGTCATCGCTATGCCCCGGGAATTGAGCGCAACACAGAATCGTGGTTCTGCCTCGCGCTCCCTCACGAGCGGGAGATCGTGTTCACCGAACATCTGACCTACCGCTGGGTGAATGCGACGGATGCCGCCGCGCTCACCAAGTCGTGGAGCAACCGGCAGGCGATTGAAGAATTTGTAATTAACGCCGCCTGAGAGGGCGGCTTTTTGGAGAACTTTTTATGGCAGGTCATAGTAAGTGGGCCAACACCAAACACCGCAAAGCGGCACAGGATGCCAAACGCGGTAAGATCTTTACCAAAATTATTCGTGAGCTGGTGACTGCAGCCCGTCTGGGCGGCGGCGATGCCGCGTCCAACCCGCGTCTGCGTGCGGCGATCGACAAAGCGCTGTCTAACAACATGACGCGTGACACGCTGAACCGTGCCATCGCCCGTGGCGTTGGCGGCGATGACGACGCGAACATGGAAACCATCATTTATGAAGGTTACGGTCCTGGCGGTACGGCGGTGATGATCGAGTGCCTGTCCGACAACCGTAACCGTACCGTGGCAGAAGTGCGTCATGCGTTCACCAAAACCGGCGGCAACCTCGGTACCGACGGCTCCGTGGCGTATCTGTTCAGCAAGAAAGGGGTGATCTCTTTCGAAGCGGGTGACGAAGATGCAATCATGGACGCTGCGCTGGAAGCGGGTGCTGAAGACGTGGTGGCCTATGACGACGGCGCTGTTGACGTTTATACCGCTTGGGAAGAGATGGGTGCAGTGCGTGATGCGCTGGAAGCGGCTGGCCTGAAAGCCGACGCGGCTGAAGTTTCGATGATCCCGTCCACCAAAGCGGACATGGATGCAGAAACCGCACCGAAACTGCTGCGTCTGATCGACATGCTCGAAGATTGCGACGACGTGCAGGAAGTGTATCACAACGGTGAAATCTCCGACGAGGTTGCGGCTACGCTGTAATGGCCCACCATAAACCGACAGCCGGAGAGGCGTGATGACCATTATTCTCGGTATTGACCCGGGCTCGCGCATCACCGGTTATGGCGTTATTCGCCAGGTCGGGCGTCAGTTGACCTACCTTGGCAGCGGCTGTATCCGCACCAAAGTAGAGGATCTGCCGTCGCGTCTGAAGCTTATCTACGCAGGCGTGACGGAGATTATTACCCAGTTCCAGCCGGACTTTTTCGCTATCGAACAGGTGTTTATGGCGAAAAATGCCGACTCGGCGCTGAAGCTCGGTCAGGCGCGAGGCGTGGCGATTGTCGCGGCAACCAACCAGGATCTGCCGGTGTTTGAATACGCTGCGCGGCAGGTGAAGCAGACCGTGGTGGGGAATGGCGGTGCAGACAAAAGCCAGGTGCAGCACATGGTGCGTACCTTGCTAAAGCTGCCAGCTAATCCGCAGGCGGATGCGGCCGATGCGCTGGCGATTGCGATAACTCACTGCCACGTCAGCCAGAACGCAATGCAAATAAGCGACTCTCGGCTTAATCTGGCGCGAGGTCGATTGCGCTAAATATAAAAATCAGGCTGGATGTTTATCCAGCCTTTTTTTATGATGGCAGCGGTAACTTTTAGCCCTTAACGCAGGAGCGTCACGTGATAGGCAGACTCAGAGGCATCATCCTTGAAAAACAACCCCCGATAGTGCTGCTTGAAGCGGGAGGCGTGGGCTATGAAGTGCATATGCCGATGACCTGCTTCTATGAGCTGCCGGATGCGGGCAAGGAAGCGATTGTCTTCACCCATTTTATCGTCCGTGAAGATGCCCAGCTGCTGTTTGGCTTTAACAACAAGCAAGAGCGGACGCTGTTTAAAGAGCTGATCAAAACTAACGGCGTCGGTCCGAAGCTGGCGCTGGCGATCCTCTCCGGCATGTCGGCCCAGCAGTTCGTGAACGCCGTCGAACGTGAAGAGCTGGCGCTGCTGGTCAAACTGCCGGGTATTGGTAAGAAAACCGCAGAGCGCCTGATTGTTGAAATGAAGGATCGCTTTAAAGGCCTGCACGGCGATCTGTTTACTCCGGCTGCCGATCTGGTGCTGACATCGCCCGCCGGTCCGGCTGATGATGATGCGGAACAGGAAGCGGTTGCTGCGCTGGTGGCGCTGGGCTATAAACCTCAGGAAGCGAGCCGTATGGTCAGCAAAATTGCCAGACCTGACGCCTCCAGTGAAACCCTGATTCGCGAAGCGCTGCGCGCCGCATTGTGAGGTAAAGGATGATTGAAGCAGACCGTCTGGTGTCGGCAGGCAGCGTTCAGACAGAAGATCTGGTAGACAGGGCGATCCGCCCGAAGCTGCTGGATGAGTATATCGGCCAGCCGCAGGTCCGCTCGCAGATGGAGATCTTTATCCAGGCGGCAAAACTGCGCGGCGATGCGCTGGACCACCTGCTGATCTTCGGCCCGCCAGGGCTTGGCAAAACCACCCTCGCGAATATTGTCGCCAACGAGATGGGCGTCAATTTACGCACCACGTCCGGCCCGGTGCTGGAAAAGGCCGGCGATCTGGCAGCGATGCTGACCAACCTCGAACCTCATGACGTGCTGTTTATCGATGAAATCCATCGTCTTTCACCGGTGGTGGAAGAGGTGCTCTATCCGGCAATGGAAGACTATCAGCTGGATATCATGATTGGTGAAGGTCCGGCGGCGCGCTCGATTAAAATCGATCTCCCGCCGTTTACCCTGATTGGTGCCACCACCCGTGCGGGCTCGTTAACCTCGCCACTGCGCGATCGTTTCGGCATTGTGCAGCGGCTGGAGTTTTATCAGGTGGCCGATCTGCAGCACATCGTCAGCCGCAGCGCGCGCTATATGGGCCTTGAGCTTAGCGAAGAGGGGGCTTTTGAAGTGGCGAAGCGTTCCCGCGGCACGCCGCGTATCGCCAACCGCCTGCTGCGTCGGGTGCGTGACTTTGCAGAGGTGAAGCACGATGGCACCATTTCGCTGGATATCGCCGCTCAGGCACTGGATATGCTGAACGTCGATGCCGAAGGCTTTGACTATATGGACCGCAAGCTGCTGCTGGCGGTGCTGGACAAATTCTTTGGTGGACCTGTGGGGCTGGATAACCTGGCCGCCGCTATTGGCGAAGAGCGTGACACCATTGAAGATGTGCTGGAGCCGTATCTGATCCAGCAGGGCTTCCTCCAGCGTACCCCGCGCGGCCGCATGGCGACCGTGCGGGCGTGGAACCATTTCGGTATTACCCCTCCCGCAATGCCATAGCCACTGTCACCCCGGTAAGCGAAACGCCACCGGGGCATGGCTCAGCTGGCGGGCTTTTTCATCATACTGAAGATAAACATCATCGCGGCGCACAGCACCACTGACGGTCCGGCAGGCGTGTCGTAAAACGCTGAGAAGGTAAGCCCTCCGGTCACCGCAAGCATCCCCACCCCAACGGCGACACTGGCCATTTGCTCCGGCGTACGGGCAAAACGACGTGCGGTGGCGGCAGGGATAATCAGCAGCGACGTAATGATCAACGCCCCGACAAACTTCATCGCCACGCCAATGGTCAGCGCGGTGACCAGCATCAACAGCAGCTTGACCCGCTGCAGCTTCACGCCGTCAACAAAGGCCAGGTCCGGGCTGATGGTCATCGCCAGCAGGTTTCGCCACTGCCACAGCAGGATAGCCAGCACCACCACGACGCCAATGGCTATGGCGATCAAATCGTCCGGCGTTACTGCCAGCAGGTCGCCAAACAGATAGGCCATCAGATCCACGCGGATGTTGTGCATCAGGCTGACCACCACCAGCCCCAGCGACAGGGCGCTGTGAGCCATGATCCCAAGCAGCGTATCCACTGCCAGGTGCGGACGCTTTTCCAGCCACACCAGCCCGGCTGCCAGCATCAACGTGACCGCAATGACCGCGTAAAACGGATTGACATCCAGCAGTAAGCCAAAGGCCACACCCAGCAGAGAAGCATGCGCCAGCGTATCGCCAAAGTAAGACATTCTGCGCCAGACTACGAACGAGCCGAGTGGACCCGCCGCGCAGGCGAGCATCATCCCGGCCAGCCAGCCGGGTAATAATAATTCAATCATGAGTTACCGTTTCCCCGGCGCAGAACAATGCGGCCCTGCAAATCATGGCGGTGATTGTGATGATGGCGATAAATGCCGAGCTGTTCCGCGCCGCGTGGGCCAAACATCGAGATAAACTCCGGATGCATGGAGACCACTTCGGGTGTGCCGGAGCAGCAGATGTGCTGGTTGAGACACAGCACCTCGTCGGTCTTCGCCATTACCAGATGCAGGTCGTGGGAGACCATCAGCACGGCGCAGCCCAACTCTTTACGCAGCTGATCGATCAGGTCATACAGCGCGACCTGACCATTGACATCCACGCCCTGAGTCGGTTCGTCGAGCACCAGCAGTTGTGGTTTATTGAGCAGCGCCCGGGCCAGCAAAACGCGCTGTGTCTCACCGCCGGACAGCTTTTGCAGCGGCGCCTCGATCAGATGCCCGGCCTGCACCCGCTTGAGTGCAGGGAGGATATCCTCCTTACGGGTGTCGGGGCGCAGACGTAAAAAACGGCTCACGGTCAGCGGCAGGGTCGCGTCCAGATGCAGCTTTTGCGGGACATAGCCAATACGTAACTTACCGTCACGCTTGATAACACCGGTGTCCGGTGCGACCAGACCCAGCACCACGCGCACCAGCGTTGATTTGCCCGCACCGTTCGGGCCGAGCAGCGTTAAAATTCTACCGGCTTTCAGATCCAGGGACACGTCAGAGAGGACGCGGCGCTGGCCAAATGAAACCGAAATTTTTTCGAGAGATACCAAAGTCGTCATGTCAATTTATGCTTGCAGAAGTTATCGAATGTTATAATATCACATTCCACACACTCATTACGATGAATAGTCGCATTATGTTACAGAAAAATACGCTTCTTTTCGCAGCATTATCCGCTGCCCTTTGGGGTTCCGCAGCACAAGATGTTAACGCCGCCGTAGTCGCTTCGCTTAAGCCGCTCGGTTTTATCGCCTCAGCCATTGCTGATGGTGTTACGGAAACTCAGGTTTTACTGCCGGATGGGGCTTCAGAGCACGATTATTCTCTGCGCCCTTCCGATGTAAAACGCTTACAAAACGCGGATTTAGTGGTATGGATTGGCCCGGACATGGAAGCCTTCATGCAAAAGTCAGCAGGTCAGTTGCCTGAGACCAAACAGGTTACCATCGCTAATCTTTCAGGTGTCAAACCGTTGTTGATGAAAGGCGACGATGATGACGGGGATGAGCATGATCACGATCATGGCGCGGGGGCAAAAGGTGACGAGCATCACCATCACGGCGAGTACAATATGCATCTTTGGCTTTCGCCTGAGATCGCCCGCCTGTCAGCGATTGCAATCCACGAAAAATTAGTGGAACTTATGCCGCAAAGTCGAGCCAAATTAGACGCCAACCTGAAGGATTTTGAGGCACAACTTGCCACAACCGACAAGCAGGTAGGTACCGAGCTCGCACCATTGAAAGGTAGAGGATATTTCGTTTTTCATGATGCCTACGGCTACTACGAAAAACACTACGGTCTCACGCCGCTTGGCCACTTCACCGTAAACCCCGAAATTCAACCTGGTGCGCAGCGTTTACATGAAATCAGAACACAGTTGGTTGAGCAAAAAGCGACCTGCGTTTTTGCTGAGCCACAGTTCAGGCCAGCGGTCGTTGAAGCCGTGGCAAGGGGAACGTCCGTCCGTATGGGCACCCTTGACCCGCTTGGAACCTCTATCCAGTTGAGCAAAGCGAGCTATTCTCAGTTCCTCAGCCAACTGGCGAACCAGTATGCGAGCTGCCTGAAAGGAGATTAACGAGGAAGTGAATACGTGCAACAGATAGCCCGCTCTGTCGCTCTGGCATTTAATAATCTGCCCCGGCCCCACCGCGTCATGCTGGGGTCGCTTACAGTACTCACCTTAGCGGTCGCCGTCTGGCGGCCCTATATTTACCATCCAGTCTCTACACCTATTGTCAAGACTATCGAACTGGAGAAGAGTGACGTCCGGTCGTTATTGCCCGAAGCCAGTGAACCTATCGATCAGGCTGCGCAGGAAGAGGAAGCGATCCCGCAGGATGAACTTGATGACAAGACTGAAGCTGAAGTCGGTGTTCATGAATATGTGGTCTCCACCGGCGATACGCTCAGCAGCGTTCTTAACCAGTACGGCATTGAAATGGGCGATATCAGCCAGCTTGCCGCCTCGGATAAAGAGCTGCGTAACCTGAAAATCGGCCAACAGCTCTCCTGGACGTTGACCGATGCCGGTGATTTACAGCGCCTGACCTGGGAAATGTCGCGTCGTGAAACCCGTACCTACGATCGTACTGAAAACGGTTTCAAGATGACCAGCGAACTGCAGCAGGGCGACTGGGTCAACAGTGCGATGAAAGGCACGTTAGGCGGCGGTAGCTTTGTCGCCAGCGCACGTGACGCCGGGTTGACCAGCGGTGAAATCAGTTCGGTGATCAAAGCCATGCAGTGGCAAATGGATTTCCGTAAGCTGAAAAAAGGCGATGCCTGGTCGGTACTGATGTCCCGTGAAATGCTTGACGGCAAGCGTGAGCAAAGCCAACTGGTCGGGGTGCGTTTGCGCTCGGACGGTAAAGACTATTACGCGATCCGCGCCGAAGACGGTAAGTTCTACGACCGTAACGGTACCGGGCTGGCAAAAGGTTTCCTGCGCTTCCCGACCTCAAAACAGTTCCGCGTGTCGTCGAACTTTAACCCGCGTCGTCTGAACCCGGTTACCGGTCGCGTTGCGCCGCACCGTGGCGTCGATTTCGCCATGCCGCAGGGTACGCCGGTGCTGGCCGTCGGTGATGGTGAAGTGGTGATGGCGAAACGCAGCGGTGCCGCAGGCTATTACGTTGCCGTGCGTCACGGGCGGACCTATACCACCCGTTATATGCACCTGCGCAAGCTGCTGGTGAAGCCTGGCCAGAAGGTGAAACGGGGCGATCGCATTGCGCTGTCGGGCAATACCGGCCGCTCTACCGGTCCGCATCTGCACTACGAAGTGTGGATCAACCAGCTGGCCGTCAACCCGCTCACGGCGAAACTGCCGCGTACCGAAGGGCTGACCGGCAAAGACCGTAGCGATTATCTGGCGCAGGTCAAAGAGGTTATTCCGCAACTCGGCCTGGATTAATTTCCGGGCGACCAAAGCCGGTGCAGACGATGCGCCGGCTTTTTCTTTTGTGCCTGGCGCACGGCCTCGCTAAACTAATGCCTGACTCTTTTGTGCATCACCCGCCCTGGAAAAAGCATGGAAACCAAAAAAAATAACATTGAATACATTCCTGAATTTGAAAAAAACTTTCGCCATCCGCGCTTCTGGGGTGCCTGGTTTGGGGTCTTTGCCTTTGCCGGTATTGCACTGCTTCCTGCTGCCGTGCGCGATCCGGTGCTGGGAAAAGTGGGGCGTCTCGCGGGCAAATTCGGTAAAAGCGCCCGTCGTCGCGCACAGATAAACCTGCTCTACTGCTTCCCGGAAAAGAGCGAGGCGGAACGTGAGGCGATCATCGACGAGATGTTCACCACTGCGCCGCAGGCGATGGCGATGATGGGCGAGCTGGCGTTACGCGGTCCGGAGAAAGTCGCTCAGCGTGTCGACTGGAAAGGGCTGGAGATCATCGACGAGATGCGCCGCAACGACGAAAAGGTGATTTTCCTCGTGCCGCACGGCTGGGGCGTGGATATTCCGGCGATGCTGATGGCGTCGCAGGGCCAAAAAATGGCGGCAATGTTCCATAACCAGGGGAATAAAATCTTCGATTATGTATGGAACACCGTGCGTCGTCGCTTTGGCGGGCGTCTGCATGCCCGTAACGACGGTATCAAGCCATTTATCCAGTCGGTGCGTCAGGGCTACTGGGGCTACTATCTGCCCGATCAGGATCATGGTGCAGAGCACAGCGAGTTCGTTGATTTCTTCTCGACCTATAAAGCGACGCTGCCCGCGATTGGCCGCCTGATGAAGGTGTGCCGGGCGCGAGTGATCCCCCTGTTCCCGGTTTACGACGGCAAAACCCATCGTCTGACGATTGAAGTGCGCCCCCCGATGGACGATCTGCTGACCGCTGACGATGTAACCATCGCGCGGCGGATGAACGAAGAGGTCGAGATTCTGGTGGCACCGCATCTGGAGCAGTACACCTGGATCCTGAAATTGCTGAAGACGCGCAAGCCGGGCGAAACTGAGCCGTATCAGCGCAAAGAGTTATATCCGAGGAAGTAAAAAAGCCCCTCTTCCGACAGGAAGAGGGGAGAGACCTGTTACTCGACGGTCATCACGCGGGTGGTGTTGGTGGAGCCGATGGTGCTCATCACATCACCCTGGGTCACGATGACGATATCGCCGGAGACCAGGTAGCCTTTGTCGCGCAGCAGGTTCACCGCATCGTTCGCCGCAGCAACACCGTCGCTGGTGCTGTCGAAGTAAACCGGGGTAACGCCACGGTACAGCGCGGTCAGGTTCAGGGTGCGCTCATGACGGGACATTGCAAAAATCGGCAGACCGGAGCTGATACGTGAGGTCATCAGGGCGGTACGGCCCGATTCCGTCATGGTGATGATCGCCGTGACGCCTTTCAGGTGGTTGGCCGCGTACATCGCGGACATCGCAATCGCTTCTTCCACGTTGTCGAACTGAATGTCCAGACGGTGCTTGGAGACGTTGATGCTTGGGATCTTCTCGGCACCCAGACAGACGCGCGCCATCGCGGCCACGGTTTCTGCCGGGTACTGACCCGCGGCGGTTTCCGCTGACAGCATCACGGCATCGGTGCCATCCAGCACGGCGTTTGCCACGTCCATCACCTCTGCACGGGTTGGCATCGGGTTGGTGATCATCGACTCCATCATCTGGGTGGCGGTGATCACCGAACGGTTCAGCTGACGAGCGCGGCGGATCAGCGCCTTCTGGATCCCGACCAGTTCCGGGTCGCCAATCTCAACGCCGAGGTCGCCACGGGCAACCATCACCACGTCAGAGGCGAGGATGATGTCATCCATTGCATCCTGGCTGCAGACCGCTTCCGCACGTTCTACTTTTGCGACGATTTTGGCATCACACCCTGCGTCGCGTGCCAGACGGCGAGCGTAGTTCAGATCTTCGCCACAGCGTGGGAAAGAGACCGCCAGATAATCCACGCCAATCTCGGCTGCAGTGATGATATCGGCTTTGTCTTTCTCGGTCAGGGCTTCAGCGGAAAGACCGCCGCCCAGCTTGTTGATGCCTTTATTGTTGGAGAGCGGGCCGCCAACGGTCACTTCGGTAAACACTTTCATGCCCTGAACGCTGAGCACTTTCAGCTGTACGCGACCGTCGTCGAGCAGCAGGATGTCGCCCGGAACCACGTCAGCAGGCAGACCTTTGTAGTCGATCCCCACTTTCTCTTTATCGCCTTCGCCTTTGCTCATGTTGGCGTCGAGCAGGAATTTATCCCCGATATTGAGGAAGACTTTGCCTTCTTTAAAGGTTGAGACGCGGATCTTAGGTCCCTGAAGGTCCCCAAGAATAGCGATGTGGCGTCCCAGTTTTGCCGCGATCTCACGGACTTTATCCGCACGTAATTTATGATCTTCCGGCGTACCGTGGGAGAAGTTCATACGTACCACGTTGGCACCTGCGGCGATGATTTTCTCGAGGTTATTATCGCGGTCTGTGGCCGGGCCTAAGGTGGTAACGATCTTGGTTCTGCGAAGCCTTCTGGTCATGTAATACTCCATTGACTGAAACAACCTGGTGTTGCGTGAACGATTATTCGGCACTCTGTTTGCTCTTTACGAACAAGGAAAATACCGAATACTGAAAAAGGTAACAACCTTGTAATTGACGATCAGGGAACATCACCCTTGATGAACAATTCTTTATCAAAACGCGATTCCTTGAGCGCTTCTTTGACTCGCTTCAAGTTATCTCTGAATTTAGCGCCACGGCGCAGAGTAAAGCCGGTTGCCAGCACATCAATCACCGTCAGTTGCGCCAGACGGGACACCATGGGCATATACATGTCGGTGTCCTCCGGCACATCGAGAGTGATTGCCAGCGTCGCTTCCCGCGCCAGCGGCGTACCGGCGGTGGTAAGGGCAATGACAATGGCATCGTTTTCACGCGCCAGCTGGGCCAGTTCCACCAGACTTTTGGTGCGTCCGGTATGCGAAATCAGCACTACCACGTCATCATCGTTACAATTCATACAGCTCATGCGTTGCAGGACAATGTCGTCGGAATAGATAACCGGCACATTAAAACGGAAAAATTTGTTCATGGCATCATGGGCGACCGCCGCCGACGAGCCGAGCCCAAAGAACGCAATCTTCTTGGCCTGGGTCAGCAAATCAACGGCGCGATTCACCGACGCCATATCCAGCGACTGGCGAACCTGATCCAGCGTCGCCATCGCTGATTCAAAAATCTTGCCGGTGTAGGCCTCCACGCTGTCGTCTTCATCGACGTTGCGATTTACGTAAGGCGTCCCGTTCGCCAGACTTTGCGCCAGATGCAGTTTAAAATCAGGGAAGCCACGCGTCTCCATACTGCGGCAGAATCGGTTAACGGTCGGTTCACTGACCCCCGACTCCTGAGCCAGAGTGGCGATGCTGGAATGAATGGCCTGAGCGGGGGTGGCGAGAATTACTTCAGCCACTTTCCGTTCGGATTTGCTAAGGTGTTCCAGTTGAAACTGGATTTTTTCCAGCATGTTCATTATTAACACGACACTCATCGGTGGAAACGATTTCATTAATGGGTGAAATCGCGATTCGAATTAGCAAGAATATACGCCTGTGACCGGCCGAAAAGGGCAAGCCCTGAAAAAAATGTTGTTGTTTTTTTTCATTACTTGATCGCTGTCGGATTTTAGCAACGTTCATGCAGTACAAAATTTCAGCAGCTTTTACGTCACAACCGCGTTCAAAGCAATCCGGGGGCAAAAACCGCCGTTTCGCACGACAGGATAAGTGCTAATGGTTTCGGGAATGACGTAAAAGCAGTACAGTGCATTGTAATAAAATTACAACGGTAATCTGGCAAAAGCACCAGGATATCCAACTGAGGAGAATGACATGGCGGTAACGCAAACAGCCCAGGCATGTGACCTGGTCATTTTCGGCGCGAAAGGCGATCTTGCACGCCGTAAATTGCTGCCTTCCCTGTATCAACTGGAAAAAGCGGGTCAAATCCACCCGGATACGCGCATTCTGGGCGTGGGCCGTGCGGACTGGGATAAAGACGCGTATACCAAAGTCGTGCGCGAAGCGCTGGAAACTTTCATGAAAGAGAAAATCGATGAAAGTTTGTGGGATACGCTGAGTGGACGTCTCGATTTCTGTAACCTGGACGTTAACGATACGACTGCCTTTACCCAACTGGGTGAGATGCTCGATCAGAAAAATCGCGTCACCATCAACTATTTTGCCATGCCACCAAGCACCTTCGGCGCCATCTGCAAAGGTCTGGGCGAGGCGAAACTGAATGCCAAACCGGCTCGCGTGGTGATGGAGAAACCGCTGGGCACGTCGCTTGCGACCTCCCGCGAAATTAACGACCAGGTCGGCGAATATTTTGAAGAGTGCCAGGTTTACCGTATTGACCACTATCTTGGTAAAGAGACGGTGCTGAACCTGCTGGCGCTGCGCTTTGCCAACTCCCTGTTCGTCAACAACTGGGATAACCGCACAATCGACCACGTGGAGATCACCGTGGCGGAAGAGGTGGGTATCGAAGGGCGCTGGGGTTACTTTGACCAGGCCGGTCAGATGCGCGATATGATTCAGAACCACCTGCTGCAAATCCTGTGCATGATCGCCATGGCACCGCCGTCCGATCTGTCTGCGGACAGTATTCGCGATGAGAAAGTGAAAGTGCTGAAGTCGCTGCGTCGCATCGATCGTTCCAATGTGCGCGAAAAAACCGTTCGCGGCCAGTATACCGCCGGTTTTGCTCAGGGCCAGAAAGTGCCGGGCTACCTGGAAGAAGAGGGTGCCAATAAAACCAGCAGCACCGAGACCTTCGTGGCGATCCGCGTCGATATCGATAACTGGCGCTGGGCGGGTGTGCCGTTCTACCTGCGTACCGGTAAACGTCTGCCAGCCAAATGCTCTGAAGTGGTGGTGTACTTCAAGAACCCGGAACTGAACCTGTTCAAAGAGTCCTGGCAGGAGCTGCCACAGAACAAACTGACTATCCGTCTGCAGCCGGACGAAGGCGTGGATATTCAGGTGCTGAACAAAGTGCCGGGCCTCGACCATAAGCATAACCTGCAGACCACCAAGCTGGATCTGAGCTACTCCGAAACCTTCAACCAGACTCATCTGGCCGATGCGTATGAGCGTCTGCTGCTGGAAACCATGCGCGGCATTCAGGCGCTGTTTGTCCGTCGTGATGAAGTGGAAGAGGCGTGGAAGTGGGTCGACTCCATTACCGAAGCCTGGGCCGCCGATCAGGATGCACCTAAGCCGTATCAGGCAGGCACCTGGGGACCGGTAGCCTCGGTAGCGATGATCACCCGCGACGGCCGTTCCTGGAACGAGTTTGAGTAAGGTTTATCGTTAATCCCTACGAGGTATTTTACCGGTAACATGATCTGGCTCAGGCCAGCGCACAATAATTAATCATTTAAGCTCCGGGTGGATTTCCACCCGGAGCTTTTTTTATTACACTGGCTGAAGCGATTTTGCCCCAGAGCTCCGGCCATCAAGCGTTTCAGGGATGTTTCAGCCCGCTAAACGTTTTGTTAAATCCAGAGCGCGGACAGATAAATTACAGGAGCTTCTATGAATCCGAAAATGTTACGCGTAACACAGCGCATTATTGAGCGCTCAAAAGAGACCCGTTCTGCCTACCTCGCACGCATCCAGCAGGCGAAGAGCGATACGGTCCATCGCTCGCAGCTGGCCTGCGGGAATCTGGCGCACGGTTTTGCTGCCTGCCAGCCTGAAGATAAAGCCTCGCTGAAAAGCATGCTGCGTAACAATATCGCGATTATTACCTCCTATAACGACATGCTCTCGGCGCATCAGCCGTACGAGACCTACCCGGACATCATTCGTAAAGCACTGCACCAGGCCAATGCGGTCGGGCAGGTGGCGGGCGGCGTGCCGGCTATGTGCGACGGCGTGACCCAGGGTCAGGACGGCATGGAACTTTCTCTGCTGAGCCGCGAAGTGATCGCCATGTCGGCGGCGGTAGGCCTGTCGCACAACATGTTTGATGGTGCGCTGTACCTTGGCGTGTGCGATAAAATCGTCCCGGGCCTGGCGATGGCGGCGCTGTCGTTTGGTCATCTCCCTGCGCTGTTTGTGCCGTCAGGCCCAATGGCTAGCGGTCTGGCGAACAAAGAAAAAGTGCGCATTCGTCAGCTGTATGCCGAAGGCAAGGTCGATCGCATGGCGCTGCTGGAGTCAGAAGCGGCGTCTTATCATGCGCCGGGCACCTGTACATTTTACGGCACCGCTAACACCAATCAGATGGTGGTGGAGTTTATGGGGATGCAGCTCCCGGGCTCGTCGTTTGTCCATCCGGATGCCCCGCTGCGCGAAGCGCTGACGGCCGCCGCGGCGCGGCAGGTCACGCGTCTGACCGGAAACGGCAACGAATGGATGCCGCTCGGGAAAATGGTCGATGAAAAAGTGGTGGTGAACGGTATCGTGGCGCTGCTGGCGACCGGCGGTTCCACCAACCACACCATGCACATGGTGGCGATGGCGCGTGCGGCAGGGATCCAGATCAACTGGGATGATTTCTCCGATCTCTCAGAAGTCGTCCCGCTGATGACCCGCCTGTACCCGAACGGCCCGGCGGATATCAACCATTTCCAGGCTGCGGGCGGCGTACCGGTTCTGATGCGTGAACTGCTGAAAGGCGGCCTGCTGCATGAAGACGTCAATACTGTTGCCGGTTTCGGCCTTAAGCGTTATCTCCAGGAGCCCTGGCTGAACGACGGCGTGCTCGACTGGCGTGAAGGGGCAACGGCATCGCTGGATGACAGCGTGATCGCCACCTTCGATGAGCCATTCTCTCACCACGGTGGCACCAAAGTGCTAAACGGTAACCTCGGTCGCGCGGTGATGAAGACCTCTGCGGTGCCGGTAGAAAACCAGATCGTTGAAGCTCCGGCGATTGTTTTTGAAAGCCAGCATGACGTTCTGCCGGCCTTTGAAGCGGGTCTGCTGGACAAAGATTGTGTGGTGGTGGTGCGTCATCAGGGACCAAAAGCGAACGGGATGCCAGAATTACATAAACTAATGCCGCCGCTTGGTGTATTATTGGACCGCTGTTTCAAAATTGCGTTAGTTACCGATGGACGCCTCTCCGGCGCATCAGGTAAAGTGCCATCGGCAATCCATGTGACCCCGGAAGCCTACGACGGGGGATTACTGGCGAAAGTGTACGACGGTGACATGATCCGCGTTAACGGCCAGACGGGTGAGTTAACCTTACTGGTCGACGAAGCGGTACTTGCCGCTCGTAAGCCGCATATTCCTGACCTGAGCGCATCGCGCGTGGGGACGGGGCGCGAAATGTTCAGCGCGCTGCGCGAGAAACTCTCGGGCGCGGAGCAGGGCGCGACCTGTATTACGTTTTAAGACGACAAGAATAATCGATCTGGTGAGAGAAAAACTCTGATGAAAAACTGGAATACAAGTGCAGAAGCAATCCTGAAAACTGGCCCGGTAGTGCCTGTTATCGTGGTCAACAAGCTGGAACATGCTGTACCGATGGCGAAAGCGCTGGTTGCCGGTGGCGTCCGCGTGCTGGAAGTCACCCTGCGTACCGCCTGTGCAATGGATGCTATTCGCGCCATTGCCAAAGAAGTGCCGGAAGCGATCATTGGCGCGGGCACCGTGCTGAACCCACAGCAGTTGGCTGAAGTGACCGAAGCGGGCGCACAGTTCGCGATTAGCCCGGGCCTGACCGAGCCGCTGCTGAAAGCCGCGACCGAAGGTTCTATTCCGCTGATCCCAGGCATCAGCACCGTGTCTGAACTGATGCTGGGTCTGGACTACGGCCTGAAAGAGTTCAAATTCTTCCCGGCTGAAGCCAATGGCGGCACCAAAGCGCTGCAGGCGATTGCGGGTCCGTTCGCGCAGGTCCGTTTCTGCCCGACTGGCGGCATCACTCCGGCTAACTACCGTGACTACCTGGCGCTGAAAAGTGTGCTCTGTATCGGCGGCTCCTGGCTGGTGCCAGCGGATGCACTGGAAGCAGGCGACTGGGATCGCATTACCAAACTGGCGCGCGATGCCGTTGAAGGCGCGCAGCAGTAAGGTTATCGAACTGACAAAAAACGGGCCATTCGGCCCGTTTTTTTATCCTGCGACCTGGACGCTCGCGGCCGCTTTTTTGGCCCGCTCGACCGCCTCATCGGTGGTGTTACCCACCGCCAGCGCCACGCCTAAACGACGCGACCCTTCAATTTCTGGTTTGCCAAACAGACGCAGCTGCAGGCCTGCGCCGACCGCCGCCTCGACGTTAGCAAAGGTGACATTCTGGCTTGTCAACTGCGGCAGGATCACCGCCGAGGCCGCCGGGCCATACTGACGAATGCCGCCGACTGGCAAACCGAGGAAGGCGCGCACGTGCAGCGCAAACTCGGAGAGATCCTGCGAGATTAAGGTCACCATCCCGGTATCGTGCGGACGTGGAGAGACTTCGCTGAAAATGACCTCGTCGCCACAGACGAACAGCTCGACGCCAAACAGACCGTAGCCACCCAGCGCCAGGACGACTTCGCGCGAGATTGCCTGGGCGCGTTCCAGCGCCAGCGGGCTCATCTGCTGCGGCTGCCAGGACTCACGGTAGTCGCCATCTTCCTGGCGATGACCAATCGGATCGCAGAAATGCACCCCGTCGACGGCGCTGATGGTCAGCAGAGTAATTTCGAAATCAAACTGCACCACGCCTTCTACGATCACTCGTCCGGCACCCGCGCGGCCGCCCTGTTGGGCATACTCCCACGCCTTATCCAGCTGGTCGGCGCTGCGCACAAAGCTCTGGCCTTTACCGGAGGAGCTCATCACCGGCTTAATGATGCACGGGTAGCCAATTTCCGCCACGGCCTGTAAAAAATCGGCCTGACTGTCGGCAAAACGGTAGCGGGAGGTCGGCAGAGACAACTCTTCTGCGGCCAGGCGGCGAATACCTTCCCGGTTCATGGTCAGTTTTGCCGCACGGGCGCAGGGCACCACGCGCTGACCTTCGGCCTCCAGCGCCAGCAGGGTGTCGGTGGCGATGGCTTCGATCTCTGGCACCACGAAGTCCGGTTTCTCCAGCGCGATTAACGCGCGCAGGGCGTCACCGTCCAGCATATTAATGACGTGCGCCCGGTGAGCCACGTGCATGGCCGGTGCGTCGGCATAGCGATCGACGGCGATGACTTCAATGCCTAAGCGCTGGCACTCAATGGCCACCTCTTTACCCAGTTCACCTGAACCCAGCAGCATTACGCGCGTTGCTGCCGGTCGCAGCGCGGTTCCTAAAAGAGTCATACTATTCCCCCTGAAAAAGTTGCGCGCAGTATAAACGAAAACGTTTGCGTCTGTCTTGCCCTGCGAAAAAATCCCAGCCAGACAGGTCGTTATTTGCATAGCTGTATTTTTCGACCATGCTTTTGGGGAACCAAAAACAAAGGAGCGCGTGATGAAGAAAACAGGGGTAATGGTAGCAATGCTGTTGCTGGCTGGCAGCCTGACGGCGCAGGCAGCAGAGAACAAAACGGTCAAATTTCCGGCCTGTGAAGGGCAGAATGCCGAAGGGATTGCGGCCAGCGTGAAGCGGGATTATCTGCAAAACCGTATCGTACGCTGGGCTGACGATCAGAAGACGCTGGGGCAGGCCGACCCGGTCGCCTGGATCAACCCTCAGCAGGTGAAAGGCGAGAACGATCGCTGGACGGTGCCGCTGACGGTGCGCGGAAAAACCAGCGACATTCATTATCAGGTGAAGATCGACTGCAAGGCGGGGAGTGCGGAGTATCAGACGTCCGGGAAGTGAATTTTCGCTTCTTTTGTTGCCGCAGACATTTCCTGACATCCCCTCGCTTACGCTGTGAAATTCATGCACAGAAACGTGAGGGGAATCATGTCAAACTGGTTGAATCAATTGCAGTCGCTGCTGGGGCAGAAATCATCGTCATCGTCCGGCGAAGGACTGAGCAAGCTGCTGGTACCGGGCGCACTCGGCGGCCTCGCCGGGCTGCTGGTGGCGAACAAATCATCGCGTAAACTGTTGAGCAAATATGGCACCGGGGCGTTACTCGCCGGCGGCGGTGCTATTGCGGGCTCGGTGCTGTGGAACAAGTACAAGGATAAAGTGCGCAACGCCCATCAGGATGAGCCACAGTTTGGCCACCAGGCCTCGGCGCTGGACGTACGCAGCGAGCGTCTGATCCTGGCGCTGGTGTTTGCCGCCAAGAGCGACGGGCACATTGATGATAAAGAGCGTGCCGCCATCGAGCAGCAGCTGCGCGAAGCCGGTATCGAAGAGCAGGGCCGGGCGCTGGTGGCGCGCGCCATCGAACAGCCGCTCGATCCTGCGCGTCTGGCACAGGGGATCCAGAATGAAGAGGAAGCGCTGGAGCTCTATTTCCTGAGCTGTGCGGCGATCGATATCGATCACTTTATGGAGCGCAGCTATCTCAGTGCACTGGGCGACGCGCTGAAAATTCCGCAGGATGTTCGCGACGGCATTGAGCAGGATATTAAGCAGCAAAAACTGGCGCTGCCGGGCTAGTTTTTACCTGCGGCTGTCACGTTTCGCTTGCATCATGCGCATGTTTTGCCAACCTTATAGGGTGTAAAACGCAAAAGAATCCTACCGACATGCCACCTAAAGCCCAACGTATACCGCACGCCATCACCGTCCACGGTGACACGCGTACCGACAATTATTACTGGTTGCGGGACGACAGCCGCTCGCAACCGGAGGTCCTGGACTACCTTCACGCTGAGAACGACTATGGCCGCAAGGTGATGGCCACCCAGCAGGCGTTGCAGGATCGCCTGCTCAGTGAAATGGTGGAGCGGGTTCCGCAGCGCGATGTTTCGGCGCCGTGGAGCAGAAACGGCTATCGTTACCGGCACGTTTACGAACCCGGCAACGAATACGCTATCTATCAGCGCCAGTCGGTGCTCTGTGCCGAGTGGGAAGAGTGGGAGATCCTGCTGGATGCCAATCAGCGGGCAGCGCACAGCGAATTTTATACCCTCGGGGGAATGGGGGTGTCGCCGGATAACGCGATTATGGCGCTGGCCGAAGATTACCTCTCCCGACGCCAGTACGGCTTACGTTTTCGTAATCTGGAGACCGGCAACTGGTATCCGGAAATGCTGGATAACGTCTCGCCCGGCTTTATCTGGGCCAACGACTCCGAGACGGTCTATTACGTCAAAAAACACGCCACCACGCTGCACCCTTATCAGGTATGGCGCCATACGGTAGGGACGCCCGGGGCCAGTGACGAACTGGTGTATGAAGAGAAAGACGAAACCTTCTACGTTAGCCTGCATAAAACCACCTCGAAGCACTACGTCATTATTTATCTCGCCAGCGCCACCACCACTGAAGTGCTGCTGCTGGATGCTGAACTGCCGGACGCGCAGCCGCTGTGCTTTCTGCCGCGGCGCAAAGACCATGAGTACAGCCTCGATCACTTCCAGCACAGCTTCTATCTGCGCTCCAACCGGGAGGGCAAAAACTTTGGCCTGTATAAAACCAAGGTCCGCGATGAACGTAAGTGGGAAGTGCTGATCCCGCCGCGTGAGCAGGTGATGCTTGAGGGCTTTACCCTGTTTACCGACTGGCTGGTGGTGGAGGAGCGCCAGCGCGGATTGACAAGCCTGCGGCGGATCAACCGCAAGACCCGGGAGGTGATCGGTATCGCGTTTGACGATCCCGCCTACGTCACCTGGATTGGCTACAATCCGGAGCCGGAATCATCGCGCCTGCGCTACGGCTATTCATCGATGACCACCCCGGATACCCTGTTCGAGCTGGATATGGATACCGGGCAGCGCAAGGTGCTCAAGCAGGCCGAAGTGAAAGGCTTTGATGCCGCGATGTATCGCAGCGAACACCTGTGGATTGTCGCCCGTGACGGTACCGAAGTGCCGGTATCGCTGGTCTATCATAAAAATCACTTCCAGAAAGGGAAAAACCCGATACTGATCTACGGCTATGGTTCGTATGGTTCCAGCATTGATGCGGACTTTAGCAGCAGCCGGTTAAGCCTGCTGGACAGAGGGTTTGTCTATGCCATCGCCCATATTCGCGGCGGCGGCGAGCTGGGCCAGCACTGGTATGAAAACGGCAAATTCCTGAAGAAGAAAAACACCTTTAACGACTATCTGGATGTCTGTGAAGGTCTGCTGAACCAGGGCTATGGCGAACGTTCTCAGTGCTTTGCGATGGGCGGCAGCGCAGGCGGTATGCTGATGGGTACCGTGATCAACCAACGTCCGGGGCTCTTTAAAGGCGTGGTAGCCCAGGTGCCGTTTGTCGACGTGCTGACCACCATGCTGGATGAGACCATTCCGCTGACCGTCGGCGAGTATGAGGAGTGGGGTAATCCGCAGGATGAAACCTACTATCGCTATATGAAAGCCTACAGTCCGTACGACAACATCGAGGCCAAAGCTTATCCGCATATGCTGGTCACCACCGGCCTGCATGATTCCCAGGTACAATATTGGGAACCGGCAAAATGGGTCGCGAAGCTGCGCGAAATGAAGACCGACGATAACCTGCTGCTACTTTGCACCGACATGGACGCCGGACACGGAGGTAAGTCCGGGCGCTTTAAGTCGTACGAAGGGGTGGCGCTGGAGTATGCGTTTATCGTTGGCCTGGCGCAGGAATCGCTCACAGGCCAGGCGGCAGATCAGGCTTCACCCAGATAGTGTTTCAGGGTCAGACGCAGCTCCGGGCTCATTCTCTCCAGGTTGTTGTACAACCAGCGCAGATAGCCCGGGTCTTTGTCCGCCACTTCCGACACCGCTTTGCCACGGTATTTGCCGAAGGTAAAGGTGGTCAGCAGCGCAGGGCGACCGGTGATGGTCGCCATTTCATCCGGCGTCCAGCCAGTGGTATTCATAATGTCGATCAGCAGCGCGGCGGTGATGTAGCAGTCGTACAGGGCGCGGTGATGGTGCAACCCTTCCGGCGTCCTGACGTTGAGCTTACGCGACTTATACAGCGCCATATTGCTGTATTTAATCCCCGGCCATAAGCGGCGTGCCAGCTTCATGGTGCAGATCCACTCCCCCGGCATTTCGGGCAGAACGCGGCGATCAAAACTGGCATTGTGCGCCACGTACCACGCGCTTCCGTGGTAGTGGGGGATCACGTCGTCGATCCACGGCTTATCGGCGACCATCGCTTCGGTGATCCGGTGGATAGCCATCGCCTGGGGGCTGATCGGACGATCCGGGCGCACCAGATGGCTGAGTGGATTGACGATCTGTCCGTTCACTACGTCGACAGATGCCACTTCCACAATCCCTCCCTGCAGATCACAGGTTTCAGTGTCGATGACACGCAGCATGGCTCTCTCCTGGCCGTAAAACGTTTAGCGTAATGGAATGATCTCACCTTGCCAACCCTGCTCGGCAAAGCGGCCTGTCAACAGTAACTCACCGCCATCAGCCCGCACAATTAATTGCCCGCCTGCGTCCCACAGGGCGCTGCCGCCGTCGCCGTTAGCGACCAGCACCGGGATAGCATAGCGATGGGCAAACTGCTGAAACTGGTCAAGAGAGGAGAACCAGTCACATTCGTTGACCGCCAGGTTATGGGTAAACAGCGTGGCATCCGGCGTGATGTTTGGTTGGTCAGCGTGTAAATCGACAATGGTCAGGCTGCTGTTGCCGTTTTCCACGCAGGCTCCGGTTCCGTGCGGGTAAATCATCACCTGCGGTTTATTGGGGGTGAAGTACGCCAGCCCTCGCCGCCGCACGCCTTTCTCTTCCACGGTGATCCCGGCAATCACTGACAGGTTACAGCCGTGCGCGGCCTCAAGCAAAGGGGTGAGCTGGCGAGTATCGGGCGGGGCAGGAAGCGCGGCGTTGTGCTCTGCCGGGCCGGTTAATGACAGTTCCGGAAAAAGCAGCAGATTGCACTGATGGAGGGAGGCGGCGTAGATAAAGCGCAGGTGGTGCGCAACATGGTCGTCTACGCAGTGGTGCTTTGGGCGGTACTGAGCGGCCGCAATATTCCAGTGAGACATCGTGATTTCCTTATGCACCCTGTCGCAGTGATTCATAAAGCCCCTGAATAGGTTGGGGCTTTATTATCCTGACATAAACAGTGTAAGGAATTGTAACTTCTGTTTAAGGTTACTTAACTTTAGGTTCCCACGGCAGGCGGGAGAGGTTAACGGAGGCTAAACGATGCGCAATTAAACGCTGACGAAACCAGTCGCGCAGGTGCGTGGGTTGCTCACGTTCTACCACTTCGGCGATCACCGGCATGTTGTAGCGCTCTTTAAATGCCACACCAGCGGCGGCCAAATCGACATTCACTTTGTCCATCTCCTCCTGGGGGAGGGTGGCGAGATTACTCTTCATTTCCGTCTCCTTCATTTGCGGGCCAACGTTACCCAATCAGCAGCGCGTTGACAAGCCCGGGCAGGATGATCCTCGACGCGATCATAATACAGCGTTATCCTCTGCCACTCATTGTGCGGGTGAATCGATATGTTCTGGTGCCGCAATTGCGTTTTGACGAGGTAAAAAACGATGAAAAAAACAGTACTTTCTCTTTTATTGCTGGCCTGTTCTGGCGCGGCGCTGGCTGCACCCCAGGTGATTACCGTTAGCCGGTTCGAAGTGGGTAAGGATAAATGGGCGTTTAACCGCGAAGAAGTGATGCTGACCTGCCGACCGGGCCACGCGCTGTACGCCATCAACCCCAGCACCCTGGTGCAGTATCCGCTGAACGATGCGGCGCAGCAGCAGGTGGACAGCGGCAAAAGCATTGGCAAACCCATCAGCATTATCCAGATTGACGACCCGGCTAATCCTTCGCAGAAGAAGAGCCTTGAACCGTTTATAGCGCGCGCCGAAACGCTCTGCTAGCTGTCAGGTTCCAATAAAAAAACCGCAGGCTTCTCTTCGGAAGCGTTGCGGTTTTTGTGTTTAAGGACAGGCTGACGCTTTTTTTCAGGCCACTTTTACTGCGGACTGGAAAACCTGGCGTCGTCATCTATTCTTAAAGGGCAAGGCGACTTAGCCTGCATTAATGCCAACTTTTAGCGCACGGCTCTCTCCCAAGAGCCATTTCCCTGGACCGAATACAGGAATCGTATTCGGTCTCTTTTTATCTGTTGAAAGCAAACGTATTTTTCCGTTACGCACTTTCACAAGCAGGCAACATCCTCTGTTCTTCATTAAACCATACCACACTCCCGCATGAGGAAGTCCAGCGCTTTTTAGCCGTTTTGTTAAATTATTGCTTATTCCCGGTGAAAGCAGGGGTTAGTGGTTTAACCGCGTTCCGGCGTGCAGCAGCGGGCCTTCCACAGGGACTATACTGAACGGAGGAGGCGCTATGTATCTCAAACTTGATGGTCACAACTGGCGGCACGTCTGGGTGGTCAGCGATCTGCACGGCTGCTATCAGATGCTGATAGCCGCGATCAAACAGCGCCGCCTGGATCCGTATCAGGATCTGCTGATTTGCGTCGGGGATCTGATCGATCGCGGGCCGGATAGCGTGAAATGCCTGCAGCTGTTAAACGAAAAGTGGTTTTACGCCGTGCGGGGAAACCATGAGCAGATGGCCCTGGATGCGCTGCACACCCACACTTTTGCGCTGTGGATGATGAACGGCGGGGTGTGGTTTGCTGAATTAAAGGGCGCGCAAAAGCAGCATGCCGTGGATCTATTTACCCGCTGCGACGCCCTGCCGTGGATTATCGAAATTACCTGCGCCAATGGGGTTAACGTGATTGCCCATGCCGACTATCCGGCGGCGCACTATGCGCTGGATAAACCGGTTGATAAACAGCGTACGCTCTGGGACCGGGATCGCCTGCGCGGCTTAATGGCCGGCGAAGGTGAGGGAATAAGCGGGGCAGATCACTTCTGGTTTGGGCACACACCGCTCCACCAGCGTTTCGATAGCCACAACCTGCACTATATCGACACCGGGGCGGTGTTTGGCGGCGCGTTAACCCTGGCGCAACTGCAGTGATTACATTTCCGCGTACTCCTGCGCTGGTCGCCAGAAGCCGTCGATAAAATCTTCAACCGGGAAGCAACCACCGTGGCGAATACGTTGATCGTCCATCGATGCCACACACTGTGGTTCGGTGTTGTACACATCTACCACGATGTCCTCGCAGCCAGCGTCCAGATAGCAGATAAACAGTACCAGTGCGAACATCATTCCCTCAACATTAACTACTCAGTTGATATTGTAGGGGAAGATTGCGAGGTAGGGGAAATGCAGGCAATAAATAACCCGCCTGCGGGCGGGTTCTCTCCGGATCAGGCAAGGCGCATGACCCAGGCATCAGAACGTTGGTCGTAATGCTCACGGTAAAGAACGGAATGTTCGCCATCGAGGATTGCCGGAACGCTGGTGTCTGCATCCCAGGCATCAAGCTGCATGCACAGGTCAGGGTCGGATTTGCAGGGGATCGTTAACGTTCGCTCGCCCTGCGTATCGCCGTTTAACTCGGCATCATCGATTTCGAATGCGCCAATGCGCACATTGGTTTTCGTCATAATGCTCTCCGATGTGGTGCTCTGTTCTGGTACGACCAGTATGGTCGCCCACTTTTCAGCCTGGTCAATGGAGAGAAAATCCGCCAGTAAAAAAATGCTTTTTTTAGCTGTCGTTACTGTTACCGGTAAACAGCCGCCCGTCGCGCACCAGTTCGCGTGGATAGCTGTTTTTCAGGCGCGAACCCACTTTTTTGGCGTGACCAATCGGAAAACCTTGATAGGTTACAACGGCATCATCGCCGGACGGGGTGTCCTGCGGATAGACGTCGCGCCCGCGATACCACTCTTCGGCTTCCTGCTGGGTTAATGCGAATGTGTTGTCCTTACCGGCGAGCGCGATAACGGCTTCGTGCTGCCAGCGGTAGCCTTTGTTGTGCGTCTCGGCTAACCGGATGCCGATGCGGGAGAAGCGCACTTTACCGATCAACGGTTCAATCTCCGTCGGGAACAACCACACCTCTTTATCGCGCTGCCACAGGCGCAGATTATCGCCCCAGGCAATACCGGCCTGACCGGCGGATGCGGCGATCTGTGCGCTTTCCCGGGTTTTCATTGGCACAAAGGGGAAGTTGCCAACTTTGAATTTAGGTGCAGGCAGAGGCGCAATGGCCGCAGTTTTGCGTAGACGGGCAACGAAGAAGCCTTCGCAGTCAAAAATTTGCGGGAACACGTGCAGGAACCCTTCCGGCGTGACGGCGTCGCGGGCGCTGGTAAACAGCGCGTCCAGCGGCAATATCTCGACGGCGTCGGGATACTGGGCTTTGAGCCACAAGCACACGTCTTCGTTCTCGTCGCGGTTCAGGGTGCAGGTGGAGTACACCAATGTGCCGCCGGGACGCAGGGCGTGAAAGGCGCTGTCGATTAGCTCCCGCTGGGTGGCGGCGATGGCCAGATTGCTGTCGACAGACCAGTTTTTCAGAGCGTCGGGATCTTTGCGCACCACGCCTTCGCCGGAGCAGGGGGCGTCGAGCAGGATCGCATCGAAGGCTTCCGGCAGAGCGGCACCAAATACGCGACCGTCAAAATGGGTTAACGCTACATTGCTGATCCCGCAGCGGCTGATGTTGGCGTGCAGCACCTTAACGCGGCTGGCGGAGAACTCATTTGCCAGAATCGCGCCCTGGTTGCCCATGCGGGCAGCAATTTGCGTGGTTTTAGAACCCGGCGCGGCGGCGACGTCCATCACTCGGGCTGGCGTCTGTCCGTCGGCGAACAGGGCGGCAACCGGCAGCATGGAGCTGGCTTCCTGAATGTAAAACAGTCCGCTCAGATGTTCAGCGGTACTGCCCAGCGGCAGCGCTTCCTCGTCGTCACGCTCGATCCAGAATCCTTCTTCGCACCACGGAATGGGGGTGAGCTGCCAGCCGTAGGGCGCCACCAGGGTAAGGAAATCGGCGACACTCATTTTCAGCGTATTAACGCGCAGACTGCGGCGCAGCGGGCGCTGGCAGGCGGCGATAAACGCATCAAAGGAGAGATGTTCAGGCAAGGCCTGGCGCATTTGCGCCAGAAATTCTTCAGGGAGATAGACGGAACGTTGAGCCACAGGCGCACCACAGGGAGTCAAAGAGGCGCGCAGTGTACCACAAACGCTCCGGTGGGTTGCCACCGGAGCGTGAGGGTTAGCGCGGCAGGGCGGTACCCCAGCTGCGCCACTCTTTCGGCTCGCTTTCCAGCAGCAGGAAGTGCTTGCCGGGCTGTGACTTCGGCGCCAGCGGCGTGCCTGGCGGCGTGGCAAAGGCGATACCCCCGCGAATAAACTGATTAAAGGTGCCGGTTTTCACTACTCCGCCGGTCAGACCAAAATCGAGCGTATAGCCGGATGCCAGCCAGAACACCGAGTTATTGCGCACCAGATGCTGGTAGCGATCGCTGATGCGCAGGCCAACCATCACCCGGTCAGACAGCGTGCCCAGCGTCAGGCCCGTTACCGTACCCACTTCCATTCCGCGGAACAGCACCGGCGTACCAATCGCAAGCGATGCGGCCTCCGGCACTTCTACCACGATGCTCAGACCGTCGAGATAGCGCGAATCGGTAATGGTGGCTTCCTGGAGCTCAAAGTCGCGGCGCGGATTGCCTCGCCCGGGCTCGACGTTGATGTACGGCTGCAGAATGGTATCCAGATGCTCCACACCTGCGGCAGAAATTTGCGGCGTCACCACCGAAAAACGCGTTCCGGCGCGGGCGAAGTTATCCACATACTCCGGGTACAGCACCGCCGTGGCCTGCACTTCGTTGCGGGCGGTGATCAGCTTGAGAGTCTGAATCTGACCGATATCGATTCCCAGATAGCGTACCGGCATCCCTTCGGCGAGTTTACCCGCGTCAAAAGCGTGCAGCGTGATCTGACCACCCACCGCACGGGCGGCGGTTTCGGACGGATAGAGGATCCGCTTATCGCCTTTGCGCTGACTGGCGCTCGCCCCGCTCAGATTATCGAAGCTGATAGCACCTCGCAGTGCGCGGGAGAGGGGAGATGCCTGCACTGTCAGTCCGCTGCCGTTGAGCTGCACTTTGGCGCCACCTTCGGCCCAGAAAACGCTGTTGCTGGTCAGCAGCTTGCGGTATTCCGGTTTCACGTGCAGTTCGATATCGAACGCATTGGCGCGAGGCCGGACGGTGATCACTTCCCCCACCTGGAATTTACGGTACAGCACCACTGAGCCCGCCTGAACGTCCGGCAGGGTTTCGGCCACCAGCGTCAGGGTGGTGGTCGGCAGATCGCTCAGGCTGTTTTCGATGGCCTTATCGAGATTGGCAAACAGCGGGTAGTTGTCGCGCATTGCCCCTTTTTCACCGGGTAAAATGCGGATCCCGCCGTTTATCCATTCGCTGGCGCTGGCCGCCAGAAACTCGACGCCGTCGAGACCGACTTTGACATCGATCCGGCTGTTAACCACAAATTTGCTGTCGCCATGCACCAGCTCGCGATACTGCGGATCGATGGCTACCGCAAAAGCCACGCCTTTGGCGGTTAAGGTTCGCTCCAGCACTTGCCCAATCTGCACCCCGTGCAACACCAGCGGCTGACCGGCATCGATGCCGTAGCTTTCCGGCGCGTTGAGCGTCACGGTCAATACGCCCGGCTTTTGCAGCAGGGCTTTATCGGCCGGGGCAATCACAAAGCTGCTGGCCGGTTCCCCTCCCCCCGGGAGCAACTCAAAAGTACTGCCAGTGAGCAGGCTGCTGAGGTTGGTGTTGCTGAGGGACAGTTTAGGGTTACGCAGTTCGATGCGGGTTTTGTCACGCAGCAGATCGACCACGCTGGGATCGACAGTCATTTCACCGGTTACTGAACCGCCGGGATTGAGCGTCAGACGGGTGAGCTGTCCAACCTGGAGCCCCTGGTACATCAGCGGCGTTGCGTCCGCTTTTAGACCCTCGGCAGAGGGGAGGGCCAGCTTAACAATCACGCCGCGCTGGCTGTGGGCCAGATCTTCGTACAGGCCAAAATCATCGTCCTGTGCCGCAGCGGTCGAACCTTCCGGTGAATCAAAGGCGATAGCCCCATTTACCAGTGCCGCCAGGCTTTCGAGCTTCACTTTCGCCCCGCTCAGGCTCAGATCGGCATCGACGCCGGAGACATTCCAGAAGCGGCTGCCTTTTTTCACCAGCGCGGTAAAGCGCCGTTCGATCAGCACGTCGATGATCACCCCCTGTTTATTGGGGGTGATAGCGTAGTCATAGACCCGCCCGACCGGGATCTTGCGGAAATAGACCAGCGAGCCGCTGTTCAACGAACCGAGATCCGAGGCGTGCAGATGGATCATCAGATCGCCATTGTTGAGCCGATAGCGCGGCTGGGTATCGAGCGCAGTAAAGTGATCTCGTGGCTCACCTTTGCCCGGCATCATGCCGATATAGTTCCCGCCCACCAGTGCGTCCAGCCCGGACACACCCGCCAGCGAGGCCTTGGGCGTCACCAGCCAGAACTGCGTCTCCTCCCGCAAGGCATCTTCCATATCGGATTTGATGCTGGCGCGGACGTTGATTTTATTTAGCTTCTTATCCAGCGATATATCCTGGACGGTACCCACCTCAACCCCCTGAAAACGTACGGGCGTGCGGCCAGGTACGATGCCGTCAGCACTCTGGAAGTCGATAGTAATGGTATTGCCGCGATCCTCGTAGCTGGTCCAGATCAGCCAGCCGGCGATCATCAACGCGATGACCGGCAGCAACCAGAATGGCGAAATACGACGTTTTGTTTTAATTCGCGCTTCAGTCGGCGAAGCGGGCGTTTCCTGACTCATGTGCATCCCAAAGTAAGCGGCTATCCAGCCATTCCACTGCAAGAATAGTCAATATCACCGCAGTACCGAAGTACAACGCGGCGGGTCCCATAGTAAAAGCGAGCAGCTGATCGCGGTTAATCAGCGACATCATCAACGCAATAACAAACAGATCCAGCATTGACCAGCGGCCAATCCAGGTGACAAAACGCAACAGCTGTATACGGGTTTTTAGCCCTTGTTCACATTTGAAGTGAATACTGATCAGCAGGGTAAACATCACCACCACTTTGGTAAAGGGAACCAGAACACTGGCGATAAACACCACCGCGGCGACCGCGATATTGCTGTCTGCCAGCGAGATGATCCCCGACATAATGGTATCTTCCTGCCGCGCGCCGTTGACGTAAATCACCGAGATTGGCAGCAGGTTGGCCGGTAAGAGCAGCACCATCGAGGCGATCAGCGCCGCCCAGCATTTTTGCAGACTGTTGTTGCGCCGCAGCCGCAGGGGAATGTGGCAGCGAGGGCAGCGGCCACGCGCGTCGGGCAGCCCGGTGTAGTGGCAACCCAGACAGACCCGCAGCTGCTCATTGTAGCGGGTGGCGGGGCGCTGGGGATAGAAGCGTTCCCAAAGCTGCTCCACGTTTAAATGGATCAGGGTCAGAATACTTAAGACGACCAGCGCAATAAACGCAAACAGGCCGCCTCCTGGCTGGATAAAAGCGTAATCCTGGACTTTGATGGAGGCAACGACAATCCCCACCAGATAGATATCCAGCATCACCCACTCCTTGAGCTTCTCGAGCATCAGGAGCACCGGGCGTAAGTTCATCCCCAGAATGTTGCCAAACCACAGGTAGGCGATGGACGCCACCAGCACCACCGGCGCACCCACGGTACAAAACAGCACCATCGAGGCGGTAAGGGGATCGCCCTGGCGGGTCATCTGCCAGACCCCCTGCAGCAAGTTGGCGTCAATATGCACGCCCAGCAGATATAACCGCAGCAGAGGTTCACTCCAGGCAAACGGCATCAGCAGCATCATGGTGACGGCCATCGCCGCCAGCCGGGTCAATGACCAGTCGCGTCCATCGCGGATTTTTGCGTTGCAGCGCGGACAAAAAGCACTTTGGTGTGATTTCATCTTTGGCAGCGTAAAAAGCGTATCGCATTGGGGGCAACGCTGATAATGTGCACGAGGAAGCGCATCGCCGACCGTATGAATCGTTATCTTTCTGACCGGCGTGATTTTGGGTGTTTTAAGAGCCATGAGTCGCGCATTGAATGAATAGTTACTAGTTATCTTAACTCATGAATTGATTCATCTTGAGCATGAACGTAAATAATGCGTATTTTAATAGGCTATGCTGTAACTCAGTAAGACAACCAAGTGATTGAATAATGAACAAAACAGAATTCTACGCGGACCTAAATCGCGACTTTCAGGCATTGATGGCAGGCGAAACCAGTTTTTTGGCTACGCTGGCCAACACCAGCGCGCTCCTCTTTGAGCGTCTGTCCGATGTCAACTGGGCCGGCTTTTACCTGCTGGAAGGCGAGACGTTAGTGCTGGGGCCTTTCCAGGGCAAACTGGCTTGCGTGCGTATTCCTGTCGGGCGTGGCGTGTGCGGTACCGCCGTGGCGCAAAACCTGGTGCAGCGTGTCGACGATGTCCACGCATTCGACGGGCATATTGCCTGCGACAGCGCCAGCAACGCGGAAATCGTTCTGCCGCTGGTGGTTAATAAGCAGATTATTGGTGTACTGGATATCGACAGCACTGTCTTCAGTCGCTTTACAGCCGACGATGAACAGGGCCTGCGCGAGCTGGTGGCGAATCTTGAAAACGTCCTCGCCGCGACCGATTATCAAAAATTCTTTGCGCGCGTCGCAGGATAATCAACGGATAACGTAGCATTTACGGATGGCGTCATTATAATGTCGCCTGTTCATGCCTGCGGCTTGTCGGCAACGTCCGTTGTAATCAGGAAATTTCATGGAAAATCAACCTAAGTTGAATAGCAGTAAAGAAGTCATCGCGTTCTTGGCCGAACGTTTTCCACAATGTTTTAGTGCCGAAGGCGAAGCTCGTCCCCTGAAAATTGGTATTTTTCAGGATCTGGTAGAACGTGTTGAAGGTGAGATGAGTCTCAGCAAAACCCAACTGCGTTCTGCTCTGCGTCTTTATACTTCAAGCTGGCGTTACCTTTACGGTATCAAAGCCGGTGCGACGCGTGTCGATCTCGACGGCAACCCGTGCGGTGTGCTGGATGAGCAGCACGTTGAACATGCTCGCAAGCAGCTTGAAGAAGCCAAAGCGCGTGTCCAGACCCAGCGTGCCGAACAGCAAGCGAAAAAACGCGAAGCTGCAGCGGCCAATGGTGAAGAAGACGCGCCTCGTCGCGAACGCAAACCGCGCCCAGCGCCGCGTCGCAAAGAGAATACCGAGCGTAAGCCACGTGCTGATCAACCAGCGGCTAAAGCCCCACGCGCACCTCGTGAAGAGCCGCGCCATACTCCGGTTTCTGACATTAACGCCCTCAGCGTCGGTCAGAATCTGAAAGTAAAAGCGGGCAACAATGCGATGGACGCCACCGTACTGGAAATCACCAAAGATGGCGTTCGTGTACAGCTGACTTCTGGTATGTCAATGATTGTACGCGCAGAACACTTGTTGTTCTGAAACGGAGGCCAGGCCCGGCATGAACACATTTTTTAAGCTCACCGCGCTGGCTGGCCTGTTTGCTATAACAGGCCACGCCTTCGCTGTGGACGAGATTACGCGTGTTGATCAGATTCCTGTTCTGAAGGAAGAGACACAGCACGCGACGGTCAGTGAGCGCGTTTCGTCGCGCTTCACCCGTTCGCACTACCGTCAGTTCGACCTCGACCAGGCTTTCTCGGCTAAAATTTTCGACCGCTATCTGAACCTGCTGGACTACAGTCACAACGTCCTGCTGGCCAGCGATGTCGAACAATTTACCAAAAGACAGTCTGTCGTCGGCGATGAATTACGCAGCGGCAAACTGGACCTGTTCTACGACCTGTACAACCTGTCGCAGAAACGCCGTTTTGAGCGCTATCAATACGCGCTCAAGGTGCTCGAGCGCCCGATGAACTTCACGGGTAACGACACCTTTAATCTTGACCGCAGTAAATCGCCGTGGCCGAAAGATGAAGCCGAGCTCAACACGCTGTGGGACAGCAAAGTTAAGTACGACGAGCTGAGCCTCAAACTCACCGGTAAAGATGAGAAAGAGATCCGCGAAACGCTGACCCGCCGCTACAAATTTGCCATTCGTCGCCTGGCGCAGACCAACAGTGAAGATGTGTTCTCGCTGGCGATGACGGCCTTCGCGCACGAAATCGATCCGCACACCAACTATCTGTCCCCTCGCAACACGGAACAGTTCAATACGGAGATGAGTCTTTCTCTGGAAGGGATTGGTGCCGTACTGCAGATGGATGATGACTACACCGTGATCAACTCTATGGTCGCCGGTGGCCCGGCAGCCAAAAGCAAGGCGATAAGCGTAGGCGATCGCATTGTGGGCGTGGGTCAGACCGGGCAGAACATGGTGGATGTGATCGGCTGGCGACTGGATGACGTGGTTGCTCTGATCAAAGGGCCGAAAGGCAGCAAAGTTCGCCTGGAAGTTCTGCCTGCCGGTAAAGGCACCAAAACCCGTATCGTTACCCTGACCCGTGAGCGCATCCGTCTGGAAGATCGCGCGGTGAAAATGTCGGTGAAAACCGTCGGTAAAGATAAAGTCGGCGTGCTGGATATTCCTGGCTTCTACGTTGGTCTGACGGACGACGTCAAAGTCCAGCTGCAGAAGCTGGAAAAACAGAACGTGAAGAGCGTGATCATCGATCTGCGCACTAACGGCGGCGGCGCACTGACCGAAGCGGTATCGCTTTCCGGTCTGTTTATTCCGTCCGGTCCGGTTGTGCAGGTGCGCGACAACAACGGTAAAGTGCGTGAAGATGCCGATACTGATGGCGTGGTGTACTACAAAGGTCCGCTGGTGGTGCTGGTCGATCGCTTCAGCGCCTCGGCATCGGAGATCTTTGCCGCTGCGATGCAGGATTACAGCCGCGCGCTGGTGGTCGGTGAACCTACCTTCGGTAAAGGCACGGTGCAGCAGTACCGCTCCCTGAACCGTATTTACGACCAGATGCTGCGTCCGGAATGGCCTGCGCTGGGCTCGGTACAATACACCATTCAGAAGTTCTATCGCGTGAATGGCGGCAGTACCCAGCGTAAAGGTGTGACCCCGGATATCATCATGCCGACCGGCAATGAAGAGACGGAAACCGGCGAGAAATTCGAAGATAACGCCCTGCCGTGGGACAGCATTAATGCTGCCACCTACGTCAAATCGGGTGATATCAGCCAGTTTGGTCCGGCATTGCTCAAACAGCACGATGAGCGTATCGCGAAGGATCCTGAGTTCCAGTACATCGCGAAGGACATTGCCCGTTTCAATGCCCTGAAAGCGAAGCGCAATATCGTCTCTCTGAATTACGCGCAGCGTCTGAAAGAGAATGACGAAGATGATGCTACGCGCCTGGCGCGCATCAACGACCGCTTCAAGCGCGAAGGCAAGCCAGAGCTGAAAAAGCTCGACGATCTGCCGAAGGATTATCTGGAACCCGATCCGTATCTCGATGAGACGGTCAAAATCGCCATTGACCTGGCGAAACTTGAAAAAGATCATCCTGCCAGCGACCCTGCACCGGCAAAATAGTCCTCCAACAGGCACAAGAAATTGTGCCTGTTTTTTTGTTAACCGCATCCTGCCGTCAGCCAGTGATCTGAAAGTGTAAAGTTGTGTCTTTCTGGTGACTTACACCCCGCCAAACCTTGAAAATACGCCGAATACCCATACGATGTGGGTAATCGTAATATGCGTTTTGTTAAACTGAGGTTAAAAGAAAATTATGATGCGAATCGGGCTTTTCCTGCTCACCAACCTTGCGGTCATGGTGGTTTTCGGGCTGGTGCTTAGCCTGACAGGAATTCAGTCAAGCAGCATTTCCGGCCTGTTAATTATGGCGTTGCTGTTTGGTTTCGGCGGTTCCTTTATCTCGCTGCTGATGTCCAAATGGATGGCGCTGAAATCCGTGGGTGGCGAGGTTATTGAGCAGCCGCGTAATGATATGGAACATTGGCTGATGACCACCGTGGCGAACCAGTCCCGCCAGGCGGGGATTGCGATGCCGCAGGTTGCTATCTATCACGCACCGGATATTAACGCGTTTGCGACCGGTGCACGCCGCGATGCCTCTCTGGTAGCGGTCAGTACCGGGCTGTTACAGAATATGAGTCGTGACGAAGCGGAAGCCGTTATTGCCCATGAAATCAGCCATATTGCTAACGGCGATATGGTCACCATGACTCTGATCCAGGGTGTTGTGAACACCTTCGTGATCTTTATCTCCCGTATTCTGGCGCAGATCGCGGCCGGATTTATGGGCGGCGACCGTGAAGAGGGCGAATCCAGCAACGGCAACCCGATGATCTACTTTGCCGTCTCCATGGTACTGGAACTGCTGTTTGGTATTCTGGCAAGCATCATCACCATGTGGTTCTCTCGTCACCGCGAGTTTCACGCGGATGCAGGTTCCGCAAAACTGGTGGGCCGCGAGAAGATGATTGCCGCCCTGCAGCGCCTGAAAACCAGCTACGAGCCGCAGGAGGCGTCCAGCATGATGGCGTTTTGCATTAACGGTAAATCGAAGTCGTTGAGCGAGCTGTTTATGTCTCACCCGCCGCTGGATAAGCGTATTGAAGCGCTGCGCAACGGGGAATACCTGAAGTAATCCGGCAGGTTAAAAAGGAAAAGCGCGTCGAATGACGCGCTTTTTTTATGCCTGTGTCTGTGGCTGCGTGACCCGTAGGCCGCTGATAATTGCGGCGACGGTCGCCAGCGCTCCGGCCGTATACAGCGCCACGTGGGTACCGCCCTGGCCGAACAGGTTGAACATTAACGCCACCAGCGCCGCACCGGTACTTTGCCCCAGCAGTCGGGCGGTACCCAGCATGCCGCTAGCGCCACCGCTGCGATGGCGGGGGGCTGCGGTGATAATCGTATGGTTATTGGGGGACTGGAACAGGCCAAAACCGGCCCCGCACAGCACCATCCGCCAGATGATATCCAGATCGTGAGGGGCGGCCGGCAGCAGGGCCAGCGCAAACAGACCGACGGCCATTACCCCCATTCCCAGCGTGCCTAACAATCCTGCATGCACCCGGCCAATCAGATAGCCCGCCAGCGGCGCCATCACCATAGTCGCCAGCGGCCAGGGGGTTAACAGCAGGCCGGTTTCCACTTCAGAGCGGCCAATCACGCTTTGCAGGAAAAAGGGCAGCGACACCATAGCCAGCATCTGCGCGCAAAAAGAACAGATCGAGGTGCCGATGGAGAGAGAAAAGAGCGGAATGCGCAGCAGATCCACCGGCAGCAGCGGCACCGGTAGCGCCAACTGGCGACGCACGAAAAAGAAGCCTACGATCAGCAAGGCCACGATTTCTGCGCCAATCAGCGTCAGCGACTGACCCTGAGCAAAGCCGCTCAGGGCGGTGATCAGCAGGCCAAAGGTGAGGGCATTCATCACCGCGCTTGGCAGATCGAACTTCGGCATATTGCTTTTGACCCCGTTAGCCGGCAGATAGCGCAGGGCGAACAGTAGGGCGATGATACCCAGCGGGACGTTGATCAAAAACAGCCACTGCCAGGAGGCAACGGAGAGGATCGCCGCTGCTATCGTCGGTCCCGCCGCAGATGACACGGCGACAATAAACGAGTTTATCCCCATCCCGCGTCCCAGCTGGCGTTGGGGATAGATAAGCCGAATCAATGCGGTATTAACGCTCATCAGCGCTGCGCCGCCAAAACCTTGAGCAATACGCGCCAGCGTCAGCAGGTGCAGCGTGTCCGAAAGGGCGCAAAACAGGGATGTCAGCGTAAACACCACCAGCCCGCACTGGTATACCCGGCGATAGCCAAACATATCGCCGAGAAAAGAGAACGACAGCAGCGAGATAACAATCGCTATCTGGTAGGCGTTAACAACCCAGATAGAGCTGGCAGGGGAGGCGTTGAGATCGCTGGCGATGGTCGGCAGGGCGACGTTGGCGATCGCGCCATCCAGTACGGCCATCGAAATACCGATAATAATCGTAAAAATTGCGCCATACCGCTGGGGCAACGGCAGTCCATCTGAAGGGGTTATCGTCATGGGAATTAATTAGCATTATGGTGATTATTATGAGGATAGTGAGTTTAGCACCGTTATTTTGGTTGTATGTCGCAGATTTGTAACCAGGTGAGCCAGGATCGTTTGCAGCAAGGCGACGACGAATTTATAATAAAAACCGGTTCTGAATTTTATAAAACACTTGGGTTGAGGTGATGAATGGCAATCGCAGATTTGGATAAACAACCAGATTCTGTTTCTTCTGTGTTGAAGGTGTTTGGCATCCTGCAGGCGCTTGGAGAAGAGCGCGAAATTGGTATTACCGAGCTGTCACAGCGTGTGATGATGTCGAAAAGCACTGTTTATCGCTTTTTGCAGACCATGAAGTCACTGGGCTATGTCGCACAGGAAGGTGAGTCAGAAAAATACTCGCTGACCCTGAAACTGTTCGAGCTGGGCGCACGCGCGCTGCAGAATGTCGATCTTATTCGTAGCGCGGATATTCAGATGCGTGAACTCTCTCGCCTGACGAAAGAGACCGTTCACCTGGGCGCGCTGGATGAAGACAGCATTGTCTACATCCATAAAATCGACTCCATGTACAACCTGCGTATGTACTCCCGCATTGGTCGTCGTAACCCGCTGTACAGCACCGCTATCGGTAAAGTATTGCTGGCGTGGCGCGACCGTGAAGAGGTGAAGCAAATCCTCGAAGGCGTTGAGTATAAGCGCAGCACTGACCGGACCATTACCAGCACGGAAGAGCTGCTGCAGGTTCTCGATCAGGTGCGCACGCAGGGTTACGGCGAAGATAACCAGGAGCAGGAAGAAGGCTTACGCTGCATTGGCGTACCGGTATTCGACCGCTTTGGAGTGGTGATCGCCGGTCTGAGCATCTCCTTCCCGACGCTGCGCTTCTCTGAAGAGCATCTGCATGAGTATGTGGCAATGCTGCATACGGCGGCACGGAAGATTTCTGAACAGATGGGTTATAACGACTATCCGTTCTGATTGAGACCAGCAATGAAAAACGCCGCCTTGATGGCGGCGTTTTTTATGCATCCGGTTAACCGTTATCGACCACCATCTCGCTCTTACGCAGCAGCGGGCAGCGGGAGAGTCCGATAATTCCGCTGTCGGAATGAATGTACTGCGCCGTGCTAATCCCCCTCGCGGTGAGATACTGGCACTGGATCCCCAGTCCGGCGGCATTCTCTTTGCTGCCAATCAGCACCCCGTAGCCTGCAAGCAGCAAACCAGTCCAGACGAGTGCTATAACAATCAGTGTGCGAATAAAAAAGCGCATTATGGCCTCATAGTTTTTATATGACTGCCGCTTAGCGTAATCGATACAGTCACTTAAACAAGTGTATGATTCCGAAAGCAACGTGTTCGCATTACGGTTAGTCGTGGTTTAAGTTGCCCATGATAACCTGGAAACATGAGGTTAGAGGACGGAGAGTGGAGTGAAAAAAATACGCTGGATTATCCTGGCTGTGGTGTTGATTGCCTGCGTGGTGCTCTGGACACAGACCCTTAACGTGATGTGCGACCAGGATGTACAGTTTTTTAGCGGTATCTGTTCTGTTAATAAGTTTATCCCCTGGTAAGCGTCATTTTTCGCGCAAATGATTTCCTTCCTGAATGCGAGTGGTAAGATGAGCGCTTTTATTGAGGGGGTGAAATGGGTGAGTTACTGAATGCCGGGATGTTGAGTGTGGCATCACTGGTTGTTTCGTTAGTCTTGCTGCTGGCAGGTCTGGTCGCGTGGTTTTTTGTTAACCGTGCCAGTTCCCGTACCAACGAGCAGATTGAACTACTGGAAACGCTGGTGGATTTGCAAAAGCGTCAGAACGCGCTGCTGCGTCGCCTGTGCGATGCCAACGAACCGGAAGTAAAAGAGGCGCCGAAAGTGGCAGAAGAAACGGCAAGCAATCAAGACGATGATTTTATTCGTCTGGTGGCTGAGCGCTAAGCAGTCCGGGAGGAGAACATGGCCTGGAGTAATCCCTGGTATAATTCCTCCCTTGCACACCATACTCCGCAGGGTTTTCGCAATGCCGATGCCCCTGCTCATCAACCTGGCGATGTCGAACGCTGGCGTAAAGCGCGTAAAGCGGCCGGGTTGCCCAAACCGCCTTCTCAAGGCTACGATCATTTTATCAGCCAATGGTGGCAACCGGTCACGCTGAACAGCGAAGCGGAAGACGGTGTCTGGTGGCTGGGACACGCCAGTCTGCTACTGCGCCTTGCTGGTCGCTATATTCTGACGGATCCCGTTTTTTCCCATCGCGCATCCCCTTTACCCTTTGCCGGGCCGCAGCGAAAAACCCCTTCTGTGATGTCGGTGGCCGCACTTCCCCCGCTGGATGCGCTGGTGATTTCCCATAATCATTACGATCATCTGGATAACGCCACAGTGCGCCAGCTGATAAAGCGCTTCCCGCTGCTCACCTTTTTTGTACCGCTAGGGCTCGGCGACTGGTGCCGTCGTCGTGGCGCAAAGCATGTTGTTGAGCTGGACTGGTGGCAAAGCTACGTTTTTGAAGGCCTGACGTTTACCGCTGTGCCTGCCCAACACTGGAGCATGCGCCGCCCGTGGGATCGTAATCGCGCCCTGTGGTGTGGTTGGGTAATGGAAGGGAAAAACCAGCGCTTCTGGTTTAGCGGTGATACCGGCTACTCCCCGGAGCTGCTCACTATTCCGGAACGTCTGGGAAAGCTCGATACGGTTGCCTTACCTGTGGGGGCTTATGCACCACGTTGGTTCATGTCACTTAATCATATGGATCCGCAGTCGGCCGTCGCCCTCTGGCAGCAACTGGGCATGCCGCTGGCTATTCCGGTTCATTGGGGGGTATTTGAGCTGGCAGATGAGTCGCTTGACGAGCCGGTTAACGAGCTAAGCCAGGCGTTACAGGATGTGGCACCGGATAACAGTCGCTTTCACATCCTGAAGATCGGTCAATATTTATCCTTATAACAACTCAGCGCCGGGTTATTGAATATTCTGAATTAAGTCGACGACAGTCATACATTATTTTAATCGAAACGTTTTGCTTGCCTTTTTTTGATGCAGGTTCATAAAAATATCATTATTTTGGTGCATGGCGATAAATACAACAGCGGTGTATATAAGTTGCACAAGCGAAGCGATATACAATGTTTTCTCGGTGCAACCATTGCTTAGCGTTGCGATCAATTCAGAATAACATGTCATAAAAAGTACTAACTGAAATAACCCCGGGAGGGAACTTTTTCACCTTGCTGGACGACTTGAACATATTGAGCTATGGTAAAAAAGTCTTTGATTACAGCGGCTACGCTGGCTGAGGCGGGTTGCGCTGCCTTCTGGTACGGTATACACAGAATGTGCGTATTTGTGCAGATTGTGGCAGATCAGTCTCAGAATTTGTGCGACTGATCGAGACATGTTTAAAAATGGCTTGCCATTATTTAAGTAGTATGTGATAACACGGCTTAGGTCAAACGAGGTACAGTTCTGTTTATGTGTGGCATTTTCAGTAAAGAAGTCCTGAGTAAACACGTTGTCGTTGAATACCGCTTCTCTGCCGAACCTTATATTAGTGCCTCATGCAGTAATGTCTCAGTTTTATCTCAGTGAATGCCTGCGGGCTAAGAAAACATTCTAAGGAATTTTGCAAATGGCAAAGATTAAAGGTCAAGTTAAGTGGTTCAACGAGTCTAAAGGTTTTGGCTTCATTACTCCTGCTGACGGCAGCAAAGATGTATTCGTACATTTCTCTGCAATCCAGGGTAACGGCTTCAAAACTCTGGCTGAAGGCCAGAACGTTGAGTTCGAAATTCAGGACGGCCAGAAAGGTCCGGCTGCTGTTAACGTAACCGCTATCTGATCGGACACCTGCCAAATCTGAATCGTTCCGACGCTTCAGTTGCAGAGATAAAGCCTCGCAAATGCGGGGCTTTTTAATGCGTCTTTTTCAAAGTGTTACAACATGCGCTCCGGTTAGCAATTTGTTGCAAAGCTGCGAGGTTATTAGCATTGTTTTTGCCCCCAGCAGCCATTTTTCCCGTTAAATCAGTGCGTTGTTAACTAGCCCTGGAGCACTGGTGAAAAAGAAACCCGCCCATCCCGCCTCAAACTTCACCCCGTTACGTTTTGCACTTCTCTGTCTGGCCATTCTGGGTAGCCTGGTGTTCCTGCTGGGACGCGTCGCCTGGCTGCAGATCATTAATCCAGACCCGCTGGTAAAGCAGGAAGATATGCGCTCCCTGCGTGAAGTGGCGATTGATGCCCCTAGAGGGATGATCATTGACCGCGAGGGGAACGCACTGGCCGTCAGCGTACCGGTGCAGGCGGTGTGGGCCGACCCAAAAACGGTGCTGGGAAAAGGCGGCGTGGGTTCTGACTATCGCTGGCAGGCATTAGCCAGCGCGCTGCACCTGTCGCTTTCGGACCTGGCCGCACGCATTAACAGCAATCCCCATGTCAGGTTTATCTACCTGGCGCGTCAGGTGGATCCCACACAGGCCCACTGGATCGATAAGCTGCATTTACCGGGCATCAGCCTGCGCGATGAATCCCGACGCTTTTACCCGGCCGGGCACGTGGCGGCCAATCTGATTGGCTTCACCAACATTGACGGCCAGGGTATAGAAGGGATTGAAAAAAGCTTTAATTCCCAACTAACCGGCAAACCGGGTCTGCGGCGAGTGCGTGAGGATCGCTACGGCCACGTGGTGGAAAATATCACCGAAGTCCCGCCGGTACCGGCGCACAACATCCAACTCAGTATCGATAAGCGGCTGCAAACGCTCACCGAAGATGCGCTGGATAACGCCGTCGCATGGAATAAAGCAGAGTCGGGCGCGGCGGTGCTGATTAACATCCAGACCGGAGAGATCCTGGCGATGGCGAGCTTCCCGGACTTCAACCCCAATAATCGCGAAGGTGCGACATTGAATGACTTCCGTAACCGGGCCATCAGCGACACCTTTGAGCCGGGCTCTACCGTCAAACCACTGGTACTGATGACCGCCCTACAGCAAAATCTGGTCCAGCCGGACAGTGTCATCGATACCCATCCCTATACCCTGGCCGGGCACCGCATCCGCGATGTCGGCTACTACCCTGAACTGACCCTCACCGGCATTCTGCAAAAATCGAGCGACACCGGGGTATCTCGTCTGTCGCTGGCGATGCCGATTCAGCGTCTGCTGGATACCTATCACGCGTTTGGCTTTGGTCGCACCACCGGGCTGGGGTTAACCGGTGAAAGCAGCGGTCTGCTGCCAACGCGAAAATTCTGGAGTCAGTTGGATCGGGCGACATTCGCGTTTGGTTACGGCCTGATGGCTACCCCGCTGCAGCTGGCTCATGTCTACGCCACCATCGGCAGCTACGGGATCGAACGGCCATTGTCGATAACCCGCATCGATCCACCCGTCCTCGGTACCCGAGTCATGCCGGAAGAGATTGTGCATCAAGTCGAGCATATGATGGAAAGCGTGGCGCTACCCGGCGGCGGCGGGATCAAAGCCGCGGTGCGTGACTACCGGGTGGCGGTCAAAACCGGTACTGCGAAGAAAATTGACGACGGTGGCCAGTATGTCGATAAATATGTGGCCTATACCGCTGGCGTAGCCCCGGCCAGCCGCCCGGTGTTTGCACTCGCGGTGGTGATCAACGATCCGCAAAACGGAGCTTACTACGGCGGGGCGGTCTCGGCGCCGGTATTTAGTCAAATCATGGGCGACGTTTTGCGCATTGAGAACATAAAACCGGATGGGTTACCGGCTGATTCCAGCCATCTTATCGTCATGCGCTAAGCGAGGCGTTTTATAGCGGGGCGATTAGCGGTACACTTTCGCCCTTTATGATTGCCCGGAGTTCCCATGACATTCTGCTGTCCTCTTTGCCACGCGCCGCTGGCGCACACGGATAAAAGCTACGCCTGCCCGCAGGGGCATCGCTACGATATGGCGAAAGAGGGGTATGTCAATCTGCTGCCGGTTCAGCACAAGCGATCCCGCGATCCAGGCGACAGCGCGGAGATGATGCAGGCGCGCAGAGCGTTTCTCGATGCCGGGCACTATCAGCCCCTGCGCGACGCGGTTGCCAGCAAGCTGGCAGAGATCCTGCCTGACGGCACCTCATCGATTCTGGACATTGGCTGTGGGGAAGGGTATTACACCGCCGCGTTTGCCCGTACCGCCGAAGAGAAGGGTGCAATCACGTTTGGCCTGGATGTCTCTAAATCGGCTATCCGTGCCGCCGCCAGGCGCTATTCTCAGGTGACATTCTGCGTGGCATCCAGCCATCGCCTGCCGTTTGAGCAGAGCAGTATGGATGCGGTGATCCGTATTTATGCCCCCTGTAAAGGCGAAGAGCTGGCGCGGGTAGTGAAAGAGGGGGGCTGGGTGATTACCGTAACGCCGGGTCCGCGTCACTTAATGGAGCTAAAAGGGCTGATTTACAGTGAAGTTCTGCTGCATGCCCCGCATTCTGAACAGCTGCCGGGCTTTGTGCTCCAGCAAGAGCAGTCGCTGGCCTATGAAATGTCGTTGACGGGGAAAGAGGCGGTTGCGCTGCTGCAGATGACGCCGTTTGCCTGGCGGGCAAAGCCGGAGGTGTGGGAAACGCTGGCGGAACAGGAGACGTTCAGCTGCCAGACGGATTTCAGCATCCACTGCTGGCAGCGAATCGATTAACCGGCGAAGTGATTCCACAGGATCTGCACGCCAATCCCGATCAGCACCACACCGCCGAGTATCTCGGCGCGTTTGCCTAACAGCGGGCCGATAAAGCGGCCAACCATGATCCCAAGCGTTGACATAATGAAGGTCGCACAGCCGATCGCCAGCGCGGTGGTCAGAATGCTGACCTGCAGGAAAGCCAGCCCTACGCCGACGGCCATCGCATCGAGACTGGTAGCGATGGCGGTGGTTACCAGCAGCCAGAAGCCGTGACGGCGAACCGGCGTTTCGTCTTCATCGATATCATTGCGGATCCCTTCAATCACCATTCGGCCGCCGAGGAAAACCAGCAGCGTAAAGGCGATCCAGTGGTTCCATTCCAGCACGAACTGGCTGGCGAGCATGCCCAAAGCCCAGCCGATAAGCGGGGTCAGGGTTTCGATAGCGCCAAAAATAAGACCGGTACGCAGGGCTTCAGACAATTTTGGTTTGTGGAGCGTCGCGCCTTTTCCAATGGAAGCCGCAAATGCGTCCATCGACATACCAAAGGCCAGAAGAAGTGTTGCAGAGAGGTTCATCAGCGCGTCCAGACCGGGAATATCCATATGACACATCACTGCCCCCAGTAAACAGCAGTAAATGCATCTATGGTCTCGCCTGATCGTTCTGCTGACGCAGAACCATCCGTACGTGCCACGTTTTTCAACGAGTATGTTGACACGTACATTTCCGGCATAGCGGAAATCGGCTACTCCCCAACGACGGGCGCAACCTTAACATATTTTTAGAATGTAAAACAATAACCGACTTGTATTATCTTATTAACCAAACGATAACGATTTTCATTTAGATTGATTCGTGAAAATAACGTTAAAAACATATCGTCATTAAGGTTAAATAATATAGCTTTGGCTATAACCGATTGCGGGAAACCTGCCAGAATATAGCCAGTGCTATCTCTTTAACTTATTGAACTTTAACGAGTAGTTTGTATATGCGTTCCAGGTCGTCTATATTTCGTACCCGAACAAGCAGACGACGCTGCTCTAATTGCATCACCAGTACGCCGTCCTCAGATAAATTCATCTCTTTAATACGGTTATATTCTATCCAGACGTTGGCGAAAAAGAATCCAGCGCTTTTAAAGATTATTTTCGGGGCGCGGAGCCAGAACAGATAAAAGGCCATTAATGCCAGCACACATAATAACCATGTGGTTAATAAAGCACCCTGACTCATCACGTTGTTATAAATCAGGATCATCAGTAGACCGGCGAAAATCACCGCATCAACGCGACCACGACGCAGAAGAGGGATGGTGAGCAACGTTTTGCCGTAGCGGCGGGGCATGATCAATTCGTCGTAGATGGCATAGGCCAGAAGAGCAACAATAAACAGTACCAGTACGATGTCCGTGATCGTCATTCATCCTCCAGATAAAAAAACCGGGGGCAGGCCCCCGGTGTATCAGGTCAAATCTTACAGGCCCAGCAGGCCGATGGCGTAACCAACGATACCGATGACGAAGAAGCCAACGATGATCCACAGAGCGTTAACTTTCTTACGCAGCAGCCACATACAGGCGAAGGTCAACAGCAGCGGGACCAGGCCCGGCATCAGCTGATCGAGGATTGTCTGTACGGTGGTGACGCGAGTCTGACCATCCTGACCGGTGATTGTCGAGACCACCAGCGGAATGTTGACGTGGGTCCACTTGTTAACCAGTGCCCCCATGACAAACAGGCCCAGAATCGACGCCCCCTCGGTCAGTTTCTGCAGGAAGCCGCCGCCCATATCTTTAACGATGTCGATACCTTTACGGTAGCCGTATGCCACGCCGTAGTAACGGGTTGCCAGACGGACGGCGTTAAACAGGATAAAGAACAGCAGCGGACCCAGCAGGCTACCACTCATCGCGATTCCTGCCCCCAGTGCCGCAAAGACCGGGCGCACGGTACCCCAGAAGATCGGGTCACCCACGCCTGCCAGCGGCCCCATCAGACCAACTTTGATCCCGTTGATGGCACCGTCGTCAATCTCGGCGCCATTGGCACGCTGCTCTTCCATCGCCAGCGTTACGCCAAGAACCGGGGCCGCAACGTACGGATGGGTGTTAAAGAATTCCAGGTGACGTTTAATCGCCTGGCGACGCGCCTCGTTGTTTTCTGGATAAAGGCGTTTGATCGCCGGTACCATCGAGAAGCAAAAGCCCAGCGCCTGCATACGTTCGAAGTTCCATGAACCCTGGAACAGGTTTGAACGAATGAATACGCCACGAATATCGCTCGGAGTGAGTTTTTTCTCCGGGGTAGTTTTTGTCATATCAACCATTTCGCTCACCTGCTAGTCCAGTTCATTATCGAGATCGTTGTTGCCAGCAGCCTGCGCTGGTGCACCCGCGACGCGGTTATATTTCGGGCTGAGCTGAATGTAGAGGATGGCCATAACAGCACCAATCACACCCAAGGCCACGAGGTTAAAGTTAGTAAACGCCGCGGTAACAAAACCGAGATAGAAGAACGGCATCAGGTAGCCCGCACGCATCATGTTGATGACCATTGCGTAACCGACAACCACGATCATGCCACCGGCAATGTTCAGGCCGCTGGTGACCACTTCAGGAATAGCATTCAGCAGACCCTGAACTTCGCTGGTGCCAACGGACACCGCCACGATAACTGCAGGAATCGCGATACGCATCGCCTGCAGGAACAGGGAGGAGATGTGGATCCAGGACAGTGCCGTCAGGTTTCCGCTGTCGGCCGCCTTATCCGCCGCATGCTGGAAGGCAACGGTGATGGTACGAACGATAATGGTCAGTACCTGACCGGCTGCAGCCAGTGGGATAGCCAGCGCGATACCGGCGCCGATATTCTGATGACCGGCGATAACCAGAACGGTCGAGATGATGGATGCCAGCGCGGCGTCCGGCGCAACCGCCGCACCGATGTTCATCCAGCCGAGGGCGATCATTTCCAGCGTACCACCGATGATGATACCGGTTTTCATATCGCCCAGAACGGCACCAATTAACGTACAGGCGACCAGCGGACGGTGAAACTGAAATTCATCAAGTACGGATTCCATACCGGCAATACACGCGACGACGAACACCAGCACAATCTGAAGAGTGGTAATCTCCATTGTACTTCTCCTATAACATAAGCTTTATGTGAAAATCAGCGCAGGGTTAATTCCCGACTTTGCCGATCAAATCCATCATTTTCAGTTTCTGATCGGTGGAAACCTTACGGGCTTCCAGTTCAATACCGCGTGCATTCAGCTTTTTAAATGCTTCGATATCATTCTGATCGACTGAAATCGCGTTATTCACCTGGGTTTTACCCTGACGGAAAGCCATACCCCCGATATTGACGGAAGTAATGTTAACGCCGCCCTCGACAACGCGTTCGACGTCCGTTGGGTTGGTAAACAGGAGCATGATGCGCTCGCCCGCATATTTCGGGTTGTTATAGACGCGGATCATTTTGGCGACATCCACCACGTGCGCCGTTACGCCCGGCGGAGCCACCTGAGTCAGAAGGGTTTTACGCACTGTGTCGGCGGCAACTTCGTCGCTGACCACGATAATGCGCTGTACGTTGGTCTCTTTGGTCCAGCGTGTTGCCACCTGGCCATGGATCAGGCGGTCATCGATACGTGCAAGGCCAATCTGCATGTAATCGTTCGGGCCCATTGGCTTGAGCGGGGCTGCGGCTTTGGCGGCTGCAGGGGCAGCAACCGGTGCGGCTTTCTCAACGGGTTTCGCTTTCAGCGCTTTCACGCCTTCGCGACCGGTTTCGACGGCCAGGGCCACCAGTTCGTCAAAGCTCGGGTTGTCATCGCGCGCCATCAGCGTTTCAACCAACATCGGGATGTTCACCCCGGCCACGACTTCGTGCTGTTCTTTATCGACAACTATACGACTGGCGGCGTTAAACGGACTGCCACCCCAGGTATCGACGAGGAACAGCACGCCACTGCCGGTATCAAGTTTTTCGAGTTGCGCCGTGTATTTCTCAATCAGCGTTTCGGCGTTTTCACCGGGAACGAAATCGATCCAGCCGACGTTTTCTTGCTCGCCTAACAACATCTCTGCGGTTTTAAGTAACTGCTCTGCGGCCCAGCCATGTGTGCCTATTACAATAGCAATGGTCACTTGCTACCTCCTTTTATTATCGTTTATGCACCTGTGTGACGAGGGCATCAGAATTCATCTTCGAAACAACGAATCGATTCAGATAAGGGTTAGAGTCTAATTAACTAAGACGTACGCGATTTATTTTAGACAGTGAAAAAATAATTTATGTGATGAAGATCCGTAATTTAGCCTAAGCCAGCCAGATAATTTTATGCGCAAAAAAATGCTGAAACATCTGTTTGCAAAGCAAAGTAAATCTTTGCCAAAAAGGCCATGTCTCTGATATGTTTACCCTCCATTTCATTGTCAGGAGTATAGGGCAGTAGCCCACTGTATGGACCGTCACCGACGTCAGTCATTTTCCAGGCCAACTCTGGCCAGCCGTATCGGCGATTCGCGCCACTCACTCTCTACGTCTTTTAACGCTTCGCCCGAATGTTCCGCGGCGCCGTTTTGTCATTCCTTTAGCAGGAGCTTGTCATGGAATTCTTAATGGACCCGCAGATCTGGGTGGGGTTGCTCACGCTGGTGGTGCTGGAGATCGTGCTCGGCATCGATAACCTGGTCTTTATCGCCATCCTTGCGGACAAACTGCCGCCAAAGCAGCGCGATAAAGCCCGGTTGATCGGCCTGTCGCTGGCGCTGATTATGCGTCTTGCGCTCCTGTCGGTGATCTCGTGGATGGTCACGCTCACGCAGCCGCTCTTTACCGCCTTCGATTTTACCTTCTCAGGGCGCGACCTGATTATGCTGGTGGGGGGGCTATTCCTGCTGTTCAAGGCTACCACTGAGCTTCATGAACGGCTTGAAAACCGTCAGCACGACGACGGACACGGCAAAGGCTACGCCAGCTTCTGGGTGGTCGTGATGCAGATCGTGGTGCTGGATGCCGTCTTCTCCCTCGACGCGGTGATCACTGCGGTGGGGATGGTGAACCACCTGCCGGTGATGATGGCTGCGGTCATTATTGCGATGGCGGTGATGCTGCTGGCCTCGAAGCCGCTGACGCGTTTCGTCAACGAGCACCCGACGGTGGTTGTGCTCTGTCTGAGCTTCCTGCTGATGATCGGTCTGAGCCTGGTTGCAGAAGGCTTCGGCTTCCATATTCCGAAAGGCTACCTGTACGCGGCGATTGGTTTCTCGATCATTATTGAGATGTTTAACCAGATTGCCCGCCGTAACTTTATCCGTCAGCAGTCGAATCAGCCGCTGCGTGCCCGTACCGCGGATGCAATTTTGCGTCTGATGGGGGGGCGCCGTCAGGCTCAGGTTCAGCAGCAGGATAGCGAAAACCATATCCCTGTGCCGGTGCCGGAAGGCGCGTTTGTGGAAGAAGAGCGCTATATGATCAACGGCGTACTGTCGCTGGCCTCACGCTCTCTGCGCGGAATTATGACCCCGCGCGGTGAAATCAGCTGGGTTGATGCCAGCCTGAGCGTGGCGGAAATCCGTCAGCAGCTGCTCTCCTCCCCGCACAGCCTGTTCCCGGTGTGTCGCGGTGAACTGGATGAAGTGATTGGCGTAGTGCGTGCGAAAGAGATGCTGGTGGCGCTGGAAGAGGGCGGCGACGTTGAATCCATTGCTGCTGCAACCCCGGCTATCGTGGTACCGGAAACGCTCGACCCGATCAACCTGCTTGGCGTGCTGCGCCGTGCTCGCGGTAGCTTTGTGATCGTGACCAACGAATTTGGTGTGGTACAAGGTCTGGTGACGCCGCTGGACGTGCTGGAAGCCATTGCCGGTGAGTTCCCGGATGCCGACGAAACGCCGGAAATTATCCATGATAATGACGGCTGGCTGGTTAAAGGTTCAACCGACATCCACGCGTTGCAGCAGACGCTGGGTCTGGAACACCTGACCAACCATGATGACGATATCGCGACGGTTGCAGGCCTGGTGATTGCTATTAACGGCCAGATCCCGCGCAGCGGCGACGTGCTGGAGTTACCGCCGCTGAAGATCACTATCGTTACTGCCAATGATTACCGTGTTGACCTGGTGCGTATTGTAAAAGAGCAGTCCGCACATGACGATGAAGAGTAATCAGGCCGGCACTACGGCATAAACTGCATGATCGGCTTGTGATGCGAGGCTGGCGGGGGCGTGTTCTCCGCCAGCCACTTCGGAAAACTCCGTAGTGGCATCGGCTCTGCATATAAGAATCCCTGCAAAATATTGACCCCATGGCGGCGAAGATGACTCGCCTGATCTTTTGTCTCTACCCCTTCTGCCACCAGCTCGATATGCAGCCGCTGGCCCAGCGCAATAATAATGTCCGTTACCGTTGAGTTCACGGCGTCTGTCCCGATGGCAGCGGTAAACGACTTGTCAATTTTCAGCACTTCCGGGTTGAGCTTTTCCAGCCACGAGAGTGAATTGGTGCCAGTACCAAAATCATCAATCGCCAGCTTGATGCCTTTGCGGTGCAACTCGTCCACGATGTGATAATCCACCTCCAGCAGCGAGTCACGCTCTGTCAGTTCAATCATCAGTTGCTGGGCGGGCCTGGCGCTGAACCAGACACGATTCAGATCCTGCAGCAGCACCCCGTCGCGAAAATGGCTGGCCGCCACGTTGATGCCAATGTGAAAATCCGGCGCACCAGGGAACATCGACAGATGGCGCACGGTTTCAATCAGCACGAAGCGGGTCAGGGGAACGATCAGGTTATGCTGCTCGGCCAGCGGAATAAAAATCTCCGGCGAAATCCACCCCTGACGCGGATTGTTCCAGCGCAGCAGGATCTCCACCCCCACACAGCGCTGGGTTTGCGCATTCACCAGAGGCTGGCAAAAGAGCTCAAATTCGCCTGCGGCCAACCCCATGTTGATCTCCCAGGTGAAGCTCATGCGGCTGGCAGTTGCAAGCCAGGCGATATAGCCCACCAGCATGCTAAAGATGACCGCCAGTGGCAGCTGCCTGGGCAAATTTTGCAGAGCCAGTGCGCTGGAGCCCGGGCCACTGACGGTGATCGTGAAAGGGAATTTTTGTGAGGTTTGCTGGTAGATACTGTCGTGTTTGTCGAACTCCAGCGTATTCGAGAGCTGACTGTAATAGCTCAGATGCTTACCGCCCACACTCAACCTCACGTCGCGGATGATCGGCAGCAGCGGCTCCAGCAGCATCCTGGCAATTAAATCGATGTTCACAATCTGCATAATGCCGTCATCGCTTTTTCCGGGCGCCGGATACCACTGGATCAGGACCGGGCTGCCGGTCAGCAGGGCCTGATCGGTGGTCAGCAGCAACAGCGGCTCGGCGGAGGGCAATTGAGGCACAAACTGGTGGATAGGAATATCGCGGCGGCCAAATGTACTGGAGCAGTAGAGAATGCCGTTCTGGATCAGGCCTATAGAGCGCACCGACTGCAGGGAGGCGGCCTGTTTGCGCAGAAGAAAATTGACCTCCAGGCAGGGCCTGCCGAGCAGCGGCTCGACGATGGCCCGCCCGGCCTGGATCGGCAAGAGGATTTTCTCCAGCGTTTCGACTGCATGATTAACGAAGGTGGCATTGGTTTGCTGATTTAAATTGCGCTGTGAAATAAAACTGCAGCCCAGCGTGGTCAGCAGGGTGAGAAGTGAAAGCGACGCACAGACGATGATACGCTTGCGGCGATAATTTTTAATGATCGTCTGCGCTGTTTGCATGCCACGGCCATCCCAAAAGCCACTGGTGCATATGCCCGTGGCAACAGAGGTAGTGTAGTGGGCAATTTTTCGGCTAACGAGAAAAGGGGCGCAATTTCGCCCATCTGTATCAGATGGGCGAAGGGAGTATGAGAAACGAAACCAACGGTAAAACGGGGAGGATTAGTCGCACTGCACCTTAATCGCCAGACCGCCGCGAGAAGTTTCACGGTACTTGGCGTTCATGTCCTTGCCGGTCTCGTACATGGTTTCGATGACCTTATCCAGCGACACGCGTGGCGCACTGGTGCGGCGCATCGCCATGCGCGTGGCGTTAATCGCTTTTACTGACGCGATGGCATTACGTTCGATGCACGGCACCTGTACCTGACCGGCTACCGGGTCACAGGTCAGGCCGAGGTTATGCTCCATGCCGATCTCTGCTGCTACGCACACCTGCTCCGGGCTGGCGCCCAGCAGCTCTGCCAGACCCGCCGCCGCCATTGAACAGGCCACGCCGACTTCACCCTGACAACCCACTTCCGCACCGGAAATTGAGGCGTTCATCTTGTACAGCGCACCCACCGCACCCGAGGCGAGGAAGTAGCGAATGTAACTTTCCTGGGTGACAGGTTCGATAAAGTGGTCATAGTAGGCCAGCACCGCTGGAACGATCCCGCAGGCGCCGTTGGTTGGAGCGGTAACAACCCGTCCACCTGCGGCGTTCTCTTCATTCACCGCCAGGGCAAACATATTCACCCAGTCCACCACGTTCATCGGATCGTTGGAGTACTTATCGGTGGTCACCAGCATCCGGCGCAGGGCCGAGGCGCGACGGGGAACGCGCAGCGGGCCGGGCAACACGCCTTCGGTATTGATGCCGCGATCGATACAGGCGCGCATGGTCTTCCAGATATCGGCGAAATAGTCTTCGATCTCTTGCTTGCTGTGCAGCGCCAGTTCGTTCTGCATTACCATGCCGGAGAGCGACAGGCCGGTCTCTTTGCAGTAATTGAGCATCTCTGTCGCCGATTTAAACGGATACGGCACGTTCACATCGCCGGCAGCATCGTTGCCGAAGTGCTCTTCGTCGACAATAAAGCCGCCGCCGATAGAGTAATAGGTTTTGCTATAGATCACTTTCTCGCCGCTGAAGGCGTGGATCTGCATCCCGTTTTCGTGCAGCGAGAGATTGTCGCTGCGAAAACGCATCCCGTCGTCCTGTGGGAAATCCACTTCGTGCTGGCCGTTCGCCAGCAGCAGACGGCCACGTGTTTCCACGTCACGAATAAACGCCGGAATGGCGTCAATATCTACGGTGGCCGGCATATTACCAGCCAGACCCATAATAATGGCGATATCGGTGTGGTGGCCTTTACCCGTTAACGAGAGCGAACCGTACACATCCACGGCCACGCGGGTAACGCTATCCAGTAATCCTTTTTCGACCAGGTCATCGACGAACTGTTTACCGGCCTTCATCGGCCCTACAGTGTGGGAGGAAGAGGGGCCAATACCCACTTTGAACATGTCGAATATACTAATCACTTTAACACTCCTGACAGGGTTACCGGGTTTCCAGTAACGATGTAATAACTGCGCATAGTGTAAGAGGGATACCGGCCGTCAGCTCAACTATTCACATGAATTTAACTAATGGCTAAGACCGGATTAACTAATAGCGGGAGGGCGATCGCAAAGGCGGAAAAAAAGTACGAATGTAAAGTATAGTCAAGGTTTCAGGCCGATCTGTAGCGCCAGCTCACGAATAATTCCGGCCGTCATGCCCCAGACAAAATAATGCTGATACCACGAAAGCCAGACCCGATGTTCGTGTCCACGACGTTGAATATCCAGCGGATGATATCGGCTCAAACGCAGGGCTTCCATCAGCGGCATTTCAAACACCGATTCTACTTCGTCCACGCTGGCATGGTAGTGCAAATCCGGGGGAATAATCCCGACAACAGGGGTCACCTGAAACCCGGTCACGCTGTCCACCGGAGGCAGGACGCCAATCACCTCAACTTTCTCCGGTGGGATCGCAACTTCTTCCTGTGCCTCGCGCAGCGCGGCGGCAATCAACGATGCGTCGGTACTGTCCACCGCGCCCCCAGGAAACGCCACCTGACCCGCATGTTTACGCATCTGCGACGAACGGCGGGTCAGCAGCAGTCCGGGCTGCTCCCGACGCACCACCGGGATCAGCACCGCTGCCTGGCGCTGGTTCAGCGACGCTTTGTTGATTTGCGGACGTAAAAGCTGAAAGCGCGATAAAAAATCGTCAAGAGTCAGGTTGCGGGTGTCCATCAGTTAATACTCCAGTTGCTGCAGAATGCGGTTCACTTTATCAAAGGTTTCCTGATATTCCGCATCGGCCTGGCTATCTGCGACGATCCCGCCGCCTGCGGAGCAGTAGAGCTGTCCGTCAAACGCGGTCAGCGTGCGAATGGTGATGCTGGTATCCATGCCGCCGCACAGGCTGAGGTAGCCGATGCTGCCGCACCAGGCATTGCGCCGATGCGGCTCCAGTTCGTCGATGATCGCCATCGCCCGCACCTTTGGCGCACCGGTAATCGACCCACCCGGGAAGGCGGCGCGCAGTAGATCGCAGGCGGTACGCGCAGGGGGCAGGCGGGCGGTAATGGTGCTCACCAGGTGGTGCACAGCAGGGAAGGGCTCAACGATGAACAGTTCCGGTACTCGCACGCTGCCGGGTTCGGCTACCCGGCCAATATCGTTACGCATCAGATCGACAATCATCAGGTTCTCAGCGCGATCTTTTGGCGAGGCGGCGAGTTTCTGTGCCTGCTGGCGATCGGCCTCGGCATCTGCCAGACGCGGCAGGGTGCCTTTAATGGGGCGGGTCTGGATGGTGCCATCCGCCAGGTGAATAAAGCGCTCCGGCGACAGGCTCAGAATCGCCCCCTCGTCGAGGCGTATAAAGGCGCTGAACGGCGCGCGGTTCTGGGCATTCAGCTGAGTAAACGCCTGCCACTCATCGCCCTCGTAATGGGCCTGAAAGCGCTGAGCCAGGTTAACCTGGTAGCAGTCGCCGCTGTGCAGGTAAGCCTGCACCTGGTGGAATTTTTCGTGGTACTCCGCCTCCGTCATATTGGCCTGCCAGCGGGAGGTTAAGCGGAATGCGGGCCCGGATGCAGGGGCGCGTCGGGATTCAAGCCACGCCAGCCGCGCGGCCGCATCGCCATGGCACACCAGCGACACCTGCTGTTTGTGGTGATCGACGATCAGCGCCCAGTCGTACAGGCCCACGGCCATATCGGCCAGGGTGATATCGCGCGCGGCATGCTCGGGCAGGTGTTCAAAGCGGCGTCCGAGATCGTACCCGAACAGGCCGAGCGCCCCGCCCTGGAAGGGCAGGTCAGGGTCTGACGCGCAGGGCAGTCCCATCGAATCAATAGTCTGCTGCAGCAAAGTCAGCGGACAGGCGTCAACGTGAAGGCCATCAATGACGGTATCCGCACCGTGTGTCACCAGCGTGGTGCGCGGATCGGCCACCAGAATATCGAAGCGGCTGTAGGGATGATCCGCATGGCCAGAGTGCAGCAGCATCGCCCACGGCAGATGGCTTATTGGCGCAAACCAGAATTCTGCGGCGTCAGGGCGCCACGATAATGTCAAAACAGTGGGGGATAACGGGTTCATCGGTGGCATACTACCGGGCAGCGTGAAATTATTAGCGCTGATAATTTAGCAGGAGTTGACGATGTTTGCAGGTTTACCTTCACTGAGCCATGAGCAGCAACAAAAGGCCGTCGAGCGCATTCAGGAACTGATGTCCAACGGGATGAGCAGCGGGGAGGCTATTACCATCGTCGCAGCAGAGTTACGCGCCACCCACACCGGAGAGCGGATTGTGGCGCGTTTTGAGGATGACGAAGAAGAGTAACCCGCCTTACACCGCAGCGATGATCTTAATCTCAACCTTATACTGCGGTTTCATCAGTGTCGCCTGTACCGTGCAGCGTACAGGCGCATGACCTGCCACCACCCACGCATCCCAGGCTGTGTTCATCGCCGCGAAATCGTCTTTATTTGCCAGAAAAATGGTCGCATCCAGAATACGGGATTTGTCGCTGCCCTGTTTCTCCAGCACGGCGTCAATCTGTGCCAGGGTGTTGGCGGTCTGTTCAAGCGCGTCGGCATCCAGATTCGCCGGTACGCCGGTGTAGTAAAGGGTCTGGTTGTGGATCACCACATCTGACCAGCGGGCTTCGGCATCAATGCGAACAATTGTCATATACGATTCCTCGTTAGTGTGAATTTCAGCGGGCAAGACTGCCATATTGTTTTGTCTGCGTCACTCTCGACTGGCGCCAGGGCGAGCGGCCTGACATAATCCCCTGTGCAAAAATACAGGGGGCAGAGTGGCAGACGATTTCTTAGCAGACGGGCAGTTAGCGCAGGCAATTCCCGGTTTTAAGCCGCGCGAGCCGCAGCGTCAGATGGCGCACGCGGTCGCCAAAGCCATAGACAGCGGTCAGCCGCTGGTGGTGGAAGCGGGTACCGGTACCGGTAAAACCTACGCCTATCTGGCGCCTGCACTGCGCGCCAAAAAGAAAGTGATCATCTCCACCGGCTCGAAAGCCCTACAGGATCAGCTCTACAGCCGCGACCTGCCGACGGTGGCAAAAGCCCTGAAATACAAAGGCCGTCTGGCTCTGCTGAAAGGGCGCTCCAACTATCTGTGCCTTGAACGCCTCGAACAGCAGGCGCTGGCGGGCGGTGACCTGCCGGTACAAACCCTCAGCGACGTTATCATCCTGCGCAGCTGGTCCAATCAGACTCTCGACGGGGATATCAGCACCTGCGCCAGCGTAGCCGAAGACTCCGCCGTCTGGCCACTGGTCACCAGCACCAACGACAACTGTCTGGGCAGCGACTGCCCGCTGTATAAAGACTGCTTCGTGGTAAAAGCGCGTAAAACGGCAATGGATGCCGACGTGGTGGTGGTCAACCACCATCTGTTCCTCGCCGATATGGTGGTTAAAGAGAGCGGCTTTGGCGAGCTGATCCCCGAGGCCGAGGTATTAATCTTCGATGAAGCGCACCAGCTTCCTGATATCGCCAGCCAGTATTTCGGCCAGTCGCTCTCCAGCCGCCAGCTGCTGGACCTGGCGAAAGATTTCACCATTGCGTACCGCACCGAACTGAAAGATACCCAGCAGCTGCAAAAGTGTGCCGACCGCCTGGCACAAAGCACTCAGGACTTCCGCATGCAGCTCGGCGATCCGGGCTATCGCGGCAATCTACGAGAGCTGCTGGCCAATCAGCATATCCAGCGCGCGCTGCTGTTACTCGATGACGCGCTGGAGCTTTGTTACGACGTGGCGAAGCTGTCGCTGGGCCGCTCGGCCTTGCTGGACGCCGCCTTTGAACGCGCGACGCTGTATCGCACGCGCCTGAAACGGCTAAAAGAGTTCAACCAGCCGGGCTACAGCTACTGGTACGAATGCAATTCCCGCCACTTCACCCTTGCCCTGACGCCGCTGACCGTGGCCGATAAATTTAAAGAGGTGATGGCGCAAAAACCGGGTAGCTGGATTTTTACCTCCGCGACGCTGTCGGTGAACGACGATCTGCACCACTTCACGGAGCGGCTGGGCATCGAGCAGGCGGAATCGCTGCTGCTGCCCAGCCCGTTCGACTATGCCACCCAGGCGCTACTGTGCGTGCCGCGTAACCTGCCGCTACCCAACCAGCCGGGGGCGGCCCGCCACCTGGCGGCGATGCTTAAGCCGATGATTGAGGCCAACAATGGCCGCTGCTTTATGCTCTGCACCTCGCATGCCATGATGCGCGATCTGGCCGAGCAGTTCCGTGCCACCATGACCCTGCCGGTGCTGCTGCAGGGTGAAACCAGCAAAGGTCAGCTGCTCCAGCAGTTTGTCAGCGCGGGCAATGCCCTGCTGGTGGCGACCAGCAGCTTCTGGGAAGGGGTGGACGTGCGCGGCGATGCCCTGTCGCTGGTGATCATCGATAAACTGCCCTTTACCTCTCCGGACGATCCGCTGCTGAAGGCGCGGATGGAAGATTGCCGTCTGCGCGGGGGCGATCCGTTCGACGAAGTACAGCTCCCGGATGCCGTCATCACGCTTAAGCAGGGCGTCGGGCGTCTGATCCGCGATGTGGACGACCGCGGGGTGCTGGTGATCTGCGATAACCGACTGGTGATGCGCCCTTACGGCGCCACCTTCATCGCCAGCCTGCCGCCTGCGCCACGCACCCGCGACATCGATCGCGCCGTGCGCTTCCTTGCGGCGACCCGGACGGAGTAATTTGCCTGGGCGTGTGCTAAAATACGCGCCTTTTTGTGACTGACCATTGCGAGAGCGCGACAACGAATGCGAATTCTGGCTATTGATACCGCTACAGAGGCCTGCTCTGTTGCCCTGTGGAACGACGGTGCTATCTGTGCTCATTTCGAAGAGTGCGCCCGGGAACATACCCAACGTATCCTGCCGTTGGTGAAGATGATCCTCACCGAAGGCAACACCTCCCTGCATAACCTTGATGCTCTGGCCTATGGCCGTGGCCCCGGCAGCTTTACCGGCGTGCGCATTGGTATTGGCATTGCGCAGGGGCTGGCGCTGGGCGCCGAACTGCCGATGATTGGCGTCTCGACGCTGGCCACCATGGCGCAGGGCGCATGGCGCAACACCGGTGCAACCCGCGTGCTGGCCGCCATCGACGCGCGAATGGGCGAAGTCTACTGGGCGGAGTACACTCGCGATGAGCAGGGCGTCTGGCACGGCGAAACGAGCGAAGCGGTGCTCAAACCGGACGCGGTAAGCGAGCGCTTGAAAACCCTGTCGGGTGAATGGGCGACCGTGGGCACCGGCTGGCAGACGTGGCCAGATATGGCTAACGACAGTGGCCTGACGCTGGTTGAGGGGAAGGTATTACTGCCTGCTGCAGAAGATATGCTGCCGATTGCCTGTCAGATGCTGGCAGCCGGACAAACCGTGGCGGTCGAGAAGGCCGAGCCGGTTTATTTACGAAACGAAGTGGCGTGGAAGAAACTTCCGGGCCGGGCATGAATCTCAGTAATAGAATCTGAGAAAAGGAGTCGCACATGGCGGTTCAACAATGCGTAGTTCGCCTGCTGGCGGTGGGGGCGTTGACCCTGGCCCTGAGCGGGTGTGTTTCGGTTCCTGATGCCATCAAGGGCAGCAGCCCGACGCCGCAGCAGGATCTGGTGCGGGTAATGAATGCGCCGGAGCTGTACGTGGGTCAGGAAGCACGCTTCGGCGGTAAAGTGGTTGGCGTGGAAAACCGGCAGGGCAAAACCCGACTGGAAATTGCCACCGTCCCGCTGGACAGCGGGGCACGTCCGATCCTGGGTGAAGCCTCACGCGGACGGATCTTTGCCGATCTGAACGGGTTCCTCGACCCGGTGGATTTCCGTGGGCATCTGGTCACCGTTGTCGGTCCGATCACTGGCGCGGAGCAGGGCAAAATTGGTAATACGCCGTATAAATTTATGACCATGCAGGCTAACGGTTACAAGCGCTGGCGCGTGACGCAGCAGGTGATGATGCCTCCGCAGCCGATTGATCCCTGGTATTGGGGACCGCATCCATGGCGCTATGGCGGTTATGGTGGCTATGGCGGCTGGGCAGGATACGGTGGACCTGCAGAGGTTCGGACGATAGTCACCGAGTAACTTGCTGTTATTATTATAAAAGAAGCAGCGGCGCGTCCGCTGCTTCTCATTTTCGACGGCTATAACAAAAATAAATAGTGACGCGCTTCGCAACCTTAAATCCGGACAATTTTTAAACTGGTACGCTGAGTTAATATTATGTTAACGACTTGTATATTAACCGGGGTTGTGATGACGACGAACACGCATTTCAGAGGTGAAGTAGTGAAGAAGGTTTGGCTTAACCGTTATCCTGCGGATGTCCCCGCCGAGATAAACCCTGACCGTTATCAATCCCTGGTTGAACTGTTTGAACACTCCGTCGCGCGTTACGCCGATCAGCCTGCCTTCGTGAACATGGGCGAGGTGATGACCTTCCGCAAGCTGGAAGAGCGTAGCCGGGCTTTTGCCGCCTATCTGCAACAGGGTTTAGGTCTGCAAAAAGGTGATCGGGTGGCATTAATGATGCCTAACCTGCTGCAGTATCCGGTTGCGCTGTTTGGCATCCTGCGTGCGGGCATGATCGTGGTCAACGTCAATCCGCTGTATACCCCCCGCGAGCTGGAGCATCAGCTCAACGACAGCGGTGCAGCGGCAATTGTGATTGTCTCCAACTTTGCCCACACCCTGGAAAAAGTGGTTGATAAAACCCAGGTGAAGCACGTCATTCTGACGCGGATGGGCGATCAGCTGTCTACCGCCAAAGGGACGCTGGTTAACTTCGTCGTCAAATACGTTAAACGGCTGGTGCCAAAATACCACCTGCCGGATGCTATCTCCTTCCGCCGTGCGCTGCACAATGGCTACCGGATGCAGTACGTGAAGCCGGAAGTGGTGCCGCAGGATCTGGCGTTCCTGCAATATACCGGCGGCACGACGGGCGTGGCGAAAGGGGCAATGCTGACCCACCGCAACATGCTGGCCAACCTCGAGCAGGTGAATGCCACCTACGGCCCGCTGCTGCATCGCGGCAAAGAGCTGGTCATCACCGCGCTGCCGCTGTATCACATCTTCGCCCTGACCATGAACTGCCTGCTGTTTATCGAGCTGGGCGGGCAAAACGTGCTGATAACCAACCCGCGTGATATTCCGGGACTGGTGAAAGAGCTGGCGAAATATCCGTTTACCGCCATGACAGGGGTTAACACGCTGTTTAATGCGCTGCTCAACAACAAAGAGTTCCATCAGCTCGACTTCTCAACGCTGCATCTCTCCGCAGGCGGCGGGATGCCGGTTCAGCAGGCGGTGGCCGATCGCTGGGTCAAGCTGACCGGTCAGTATCTGCTCGAAGGCTACGGCCTGACCGAATGCGCCCCGCTGGTCAGCGTCAACCCACACGATATCGATTATCACAGCGGCAGCATCGGCCTGCCGGTGCCCTCCACCGAAGCGAAGCTGGTGGACGATGAGGATAACGAAGTCGCACCTGGCGAACCAGGCGAGCTGTGTGTAAAGGGCCCGCAAGTGATGCTCGGCTACTGGCAGCGCCCGGATGCCACCGACGAAATCATCAAAGACGGCTGGTTATATACCGGTGATATCGCGGTGATGGACGACGAAGGCTTCCTGCGCATTGTCGATCGCAAGAAAGATATGATCCTGGTGTCCGGCTTTAACGTCTATCCTAATGAAATCGAAGACGTGGTGATGCAGCACGACGGCGTGCAGGAAGTGGCGGCCGTGGGCGTGCCTGCGGGCAGCAGCGGCGAAACGGTAAAAATCTTTGTCGTGAAAAAAGATCCGGCCCTGACTGAAGAGGCGCTGGTCACCTTCTGCCGTCGTCAGTTGACCGGCTATAAGGTACCGAAGCTGGTAGAGTTTCGGGATGAACTGCCTAAATCGAACGTCGGGAAGATATTACGACGAGAATTACGTGACGAAGCGCGTGCCAAAGTGGACAATAAAGGCTGAGCTTCGTGCTAGTCACTCCAAAACGCTGGCTACGCCGGCGTTTTTTTATGGGTGCAAACTAAAGAGAAAATGATTTGAACTACCAGATGATCACCACCAATGACGAGCTGGCTTCCCTGTGCGATGTCACTCGCGACGCGCCCGCCATCGCTCTGGATACCGAATTTGTTCGTACCCGTACCTATTATCCGCAGCTGGGTCTGATCCAACTGTACGACGGCAAACATGTGTCGCTGATCGACCCCCTTGGAATCACCGACTGGGCACCGATGCGTGCGCTACTGCTGAACACGGCCATTACTAAATATCTGCACGCCGGTAGCGAAGATCTGGAAGTTTTCCTCAATACGTTCGGCATCATGCCGCAGCCGTTGATCGACACCCAGATCCTGGCGGCGTTTGCCGGTCGTCCGCTCTCATGGGGGTTTGCCGGCATGGTCGAAGAGTATACGGGGCTGGTGATCGACAAGAGCGAATCCCGCACCGACTGGCTGGCGCGCCCGCTGACCGAGCGTCAGCTCGACTACGCGGCGGCAGATGTGTTTTACCTGCTGCCGATTGCCGGTCAACTGATGCAGGAGGCGGAAGCCTCAGGCTGGCTGCCCGCCGCGCTCGATGAGTGCCGCATGACGCAGCAGCGTCGTCAGGAGGTCACCGACCCGAAAGACGCCTGGCGCGACATCACCAACGCCTGGCAGCTGCGTACCCGTCAGCTGGCCTGCCTGCAACTGTTGGCCGACTGGCGTCTGCGCAAGGCTCGTGAGCGCGATCTGGCGGTGAATTTCGTGGTGCGTGAGGAGCATCTGTGGGGCGTGGCGCGTTATATGCCTTCCAGTCTGGGCGAACTGGACAGCATTGGTTTGTCCGGCTCTGAAATTCGCTTCCACGGCAAAACGCTGCTGGCACTGGTGGCTAAAGCCCAACAGCTGCCGGACGATGAACTGCCAGAACCCCTGCTGAATCTGATGGACATGCCGGGCTATCGCAAAGCCTTTAAAGCGATTAAAGCGTTGGTACAGGAAGTGGCTACCGAAAGCAAAATTAGCGCCGAGCTGCTGGCGTCGCGTCGTCAGATCAACCAGCTGCTAAACGTGCACTGGAAGCTGAAAACGCCAAATGGACAGCCGGAGTTAATTTCAGGCTGGCGTGGGGAATTGATGGCCGATCGTCTGAAGGCCTTGCTGGAAGAGTATCCGCAGTAAGCCGTAGAGTAGGCCGGGCAAGCGCAGCGCCGCCCGGCGTCTACAGGCCCCACAAACCTAACGTGATTCTTCCGCTTCCGGCAGGGTCACGTTGAGCTCCAGAATCGAGATATCCCCGTCCTTTTGCTCCAGCTGTACGGTGACCATTTCCGGGTCGATCTGCACGTACTTACAAATCACTTCCAGAATGTCCTTGCGCAGCTGCGGCAGGTAGTGCGGTTCCGCATCGCTACGACGGCGTTCCGCGACAATGATTTGCAGTCGCTCTTTCGCGATGTTGGCGGTGCTTTTCTTTCGTGAGAGAAAAAAGTCCAGTAATGCCATAACTTATCCTCCGAACAGGCGTTTGAGGAAACCTTTCTTCTCTTCCTCTATGAAGCGGAAAGGACGTTCGTCTCCAAGCAGACGATCCACGGTATCGGCATAGGCTTTACCCGCGTCAGCGTTGACGTCGAGGATCACCGGCTCGCCTTGGTTAGATGCGCGCAGCACGGACTGATCTTCCGGGATGACGCCAACCAGTTTGATGCGCAGGATCTCCAGCACGTCTTCCATGCTCAACATATCACCTTTGTTCACTCGACCCGGGTTGTAACGGGTCAGCAGCAGGTGCTCTTTGATCGGGTCCTGGCCATTTTCCGCACGGCGGGATTTTGAGGCGAGGATCCCTAAAATACGGTCGGAGTCGCGTACGGACGACACTTCCGGGTTGGTGGTGATGATCGCTTCATCGGCGAAGTACAGCGCCATCAGCGCCCCGGTTTCGATGCCTGCCGGGGAGTCGCAGACCACGAAGTCGAACTCCATCTTTTTCAGCTCATCGAGCACTTTCTCCACGCCTTCGCGGGTCAGTGCATCTTTGTCACGCGTCTGAGAAGCCGGCAGAACAAAGAGGTTTTCGGTGCGTTTGTCTTTAATCAGCGCCTGATTCAGCGTGGCATCACCCTGAATCACGTTAACGAAATCGTACACCACGCGACGCTCGCAGCCCATAATCAGGTCGAGGTTACGCAGACCGATATCAAAATCGATAACGACGGTTTTCTTGCCCTTCTGGGCCAAACCGGTTGCGATGGCCGCGCTGGAGGTGGTCTTGCCAACGCCTCCTTTACCAGAAGTCACAACAATAATGCGTGCCATAGAAATTCCTTGTGAAAAAGGGATCAATTCAACGGTTGAACGGCCAAAGCGTTATCTGCCAGTCGCAGACGCGCCGCTTTGCCATAAAATTCGGCCGGGATGTTATCGCTCAGCCAGTAAACCCCCGCGATGGAGACCAGCTCCGCCTCCAGGTGGGTACAAAATATCTGCGCATCGCGCTCGCCGCTGGCGCCCGCCAGCGCGCGGCCGCGCATTGCGCCATAAATATGAATATTGCCATCCGCAATCAGCTCTGCGCCCGCGCTGACGTGATTGGTCACAATCAGGTCGCAGTTTGGCGCATAAATGCGCTGACCGGAACGAACAGGCAGATCAATAAATCGCGTTTTTGTGACAGGGATAACAGCGGGCTCAGGTGGAGCAGGGGGCTCGCTCTCCGGGAGGGCGGTCCGTGGGGCTTTTTCTTTGCCTTCATTCAGCAGCGGAAGACCTGCACGGTCTATCTCTGCTTTCAGTTCGGCATCTTTACAGCCGCTGATGCCCACGATACGCAGACCGGTGGCAGAAACCGCCTCTTGCACATGCCGCCAGTTAACCGGCGCTTCGAGCGCGCTGACGTTGATCACCACCGGCGCATGTTTCAGAAATGCGGGCGCCTGCGCAATTTTGTCTTCTAACGCCTGACGAATAACCTCGGGTTTTGCTTCATGCAAATGAACCACTGATAAGGTGAAGCTACTGCCTTTAAGCTCGATGGGCGTGTTTGACATCCTGGCCTTACTCAATTTGCTTTTAACCGTCACGCCAGCGCGACGATATTCCGAAGAGTACCAGGCATGTTATAGTCACAACTATATTGAGGCAAGTCACCCTCCACGGATATTCAGAGGAAATATATGTTTTGTGTGATCTACAGAAGTACCCAACGGGATCAAACCTATCTTTATGTCGAAAAAAAGGACGATTTCTCCCGGGTGCCTGAGGCACTGCTGAAGTCCTTCGGCAAGCCGCAGCTGGTGATGCTGATGCCCCTCGACGGGCGTAAACAATTGAGCAACGCCGATCTGGAAAAAGTTAAAAGTGCATTAGCTGAACAAGGCTATTATTTACAACTCCCTCCTCCGCAAGAGAATTTACTCAAACAGCATCTTGAAGAGCAGAGGAAAAATTAGTTTAAGAATTATCTGTTAGCATGACATAAACCTTTTTAGGGGATTAACATGTATCAACATCATAACTGGCAAGGAGCCTTACTGGATTTTCCAGTAAGTAAAGTCGTCTGTGTAGGCAGTAATTATGCTAAGCATATTCAGGAAATGGGAAGTGCGGTTCCGGATGAGCCGGTACTGTTCATTAAACCTGAGACCGCGCTGTGCGATCTGCGCCAGCCGCTGGTACTACCGCAGGGGCTGGGGTCGGTTCACCACGAAGTGGAGCTGGCGGTGTTGATTGGTGCCACGCTGCGCCAGGCCTCTGAAGAGCATGTGCAGAAGGCGATTGCCGGTTATGGCGTTGCACTGGACCTGACCCTGCGTGACCTGCAGGGCAAAATGAAAAAAGCCGGCCAGCCGTGGGAAAAAGCCAAAGGCTTTGATAATTCCTGCCCGATCTCCGGGTTTATCCCGGTGTCAGAATTCAAAGACGATCCGCAGAACACCCCCCTGAGCCTGAAGGTTAACGGTGAAGTGCGCCAGCAGGGTTCAACGTCTGACATGATCCACAAGATCGTGCCGCTGATCGCCTATATGAGCCGCTTCTTTACCCTCAAACCGGGTGATGTGATCCTCACCGGCACCCCGGAAGGCGTAGGCCCGCTGTCCGGCGGCGATGAGCTGGAAGTGGCCTTTAACGGCCTGTCACTGAAAACCCGCGTGCTGTAACCCCTGATTGCCGCCTCTTTCCGGCGGCAAAACTTGCATCATGGTGCCAGACTGGTTATAAGGTGCGCTTTCTTTTGTTGCGTGGACATTCTTATGAGCGAAATCCCTTTCTGGCAGAGCAAGACACTTGAGACCATGACCGACGCCGAGTGGGAATCGCTGTGCGACGGCTGCGGCCAGTGCTGCCTGCATAAGCTGATGGATGAAGACTCAGACGAAATCTACTTCACCAACGTCGCCTGTAAACAGCTGAACATCAAAACCTGCCAGTGCCGTAACTACGAGCGTCGCTTCGAGTATGAGCCGGACTGCATCAAGCTGACCCGCGAAAATCTGCCGACTTTTGAATGGTTACCGCCGACCTGCGCCTATCGCCTGCTGGCGGAAGGGAAGGGGCTACCGGACTGGCATCCGTTGCTGACGGGGTCGAAAGCGGCGATGCACGGGGAGCGAATTTCCGTTCGCCATATTGCGGTGAAGGAATCCGAGGTGCGCGACTGGGAAGACCATATTCTGAATCACCCTTCCCGCGCGTAAAAAAAAACCTGCCGCGGCAGGTTTTTTATTTGCCGGACATTAACGCCCGAACAGATCGCGTTTTTTGGGTTTGAACGGCTGGGCAATAAGCACCAGCAGGGCTACCACGAAGAAAGCGACAAAAATACCCACCAGCCACTGCGGCATCTCGAGCGTCAGGAACTCCCACTGGCGCACGGAGCAGTCACCTGAGGCGACAAACACCTGCGGCAGCCATTTGTCCAGCGGCAGCCAGCTTGGGAAGCGGGCGGCAAAATCACAGGTCATAAACGGCGATGGGTGCAGCTGCATCATCGTATGCTCCCAGGCCAGCTCAATCCCTTTCCAGGCACTGTACAGCCAGATAGCGATACCCGCATAGCGCAGCGGGGATTTTGGGGCAATGGCACCCACCAGGCCTGCGCCCATCACGCCGAACAGCGCACAGCGTTCATAGATGCAAAGCACGCAGGGTTTCAGCAACATCACATGCTGGAACCACAATGCCACCATTTCGAGAGCGAAAGCGGTCAGGGCCAACAGCAACCACGCTCCGCGACCGCGCGAGCATTGGTTCAAAAATCTCAACATAATCATTTCCCTGGGACATGCATAGAAAGCGCAGTGTAAACGAAAACATTTTGCGCGCCACCTGCGGCGCGCAAAATAAAACGTAATCGCGTATTTATCATTCGGAAAGTGCCACCGGGCAGCGAGCCGCCCGGTTTACGCACTTAAAGCGACGTCAGTATACCCGTCTGCAGCATCCAATGTGTTAAAGGAATAAGGGTAATTTTGACGCACAGCAAGCCGACCCCGGTTAAAACCACCGTATAGGGCAGCGCCATCCACACCATCTGCCCATAAGAGAGCCTTATCAGTGGTGCCAGCGCAGAGGTAAGCAGGAACAGGAATGCCGCCTGGCCGTTTGGCGTGGCGACGGAGGGCAGGTTGGTACCGGTGTTGATCGCCACTGCCAGCAGTTCAAACTGCTGCTGGCTGATCGCCCCATTCTGCAGAGCGGTTTTGGCTTCATTGATGTACACCGAGCCGACAAACACGTTATCAGAAATCGCCGACAGCAGGCCGTTAAACAGATAGAACAGCGACAGCTGGGCATCGGGTTCAGCCTGCAGTACGTAGCGGATGATCGGCGCAAACAGCTGCTGATCGACAATCACCGCCACGATGGCGAAAAAGATCGCCAGCAGCGCGGTGAAGGGCAGCGCTTCGGTAAAGGCTTTGCCGATGGCATGCTCGTCCGTCACGCCGGTAAACGAGGTGGCGAGGATTATCACCGACAGGCCGATTAACCCCACTTCCGCCAGATGAAACGCCAGCGCAAAGATGAGCCAGGCGCCGATAAGGCCCTGGAAAATCAGCGCCAGCGTCTGCTGGCGGGTACGCTGGCTGCGGCTTTGCTCGTCAAAGGCATGCAGCACCTCGCGAACCTGAACCGGAAGAAGCGTACCGTAGCCAAACCACTGGCGTTTTTCTACCAGCCAGCAGGTAAACAACCCGCACACCAGTACCGGCACGCTCACTGGTGCCACCCGCAGGAAAAAGTCGCTAAACCCCCAGCCTGCGGCCTTGGCGATAATCAGGTTCTGCGGCTCGCCGACCATGGTCATCACCCCGCCGAGTGCGGTACCCACGCCCGCGTGCATCATCAGACTGCGCAAGAAGGCACGGAACTGATCCAGCACCGCGCGCTGCTGGGCATCGACATGGCTGTCGTCCTGCAGCGCATTTTCCGGCTGTGAAGAGGCCACCCGATGATAAATACCGTAAAACCCGACGGCCACGCTAATCACCACCGCCACCACGGTCAGGGCATCGAGAAAGGCCGACAGAAACGCTGCCGCCAGGCAGAAGGCCAGCGAAAGCAGGGTTTTAGACGGAATGCTTAACAGCAGACGGGTAAAGATAAACAGCAGCAGCTGCTTCATAAAGTAGATCCCGGCCACCATAAACATCAGCAGCAGGAGCACTTCGAGGTTAGCCGCCAGCTCTTCTTTCACATGTTCCGCGCTGGTCATGCCTATTACCACCGCTTCAAAGGCAAGCAGGCCGCCCGGCAGCAGCGGGTAACATTTTAACGCCATCGCCAGGGTGAAGATAAACTCCGCGACCAGCAGCCAGCCTGCGGCAAAAGGATCAACGAGAAAGAGGAGTGGGTTAACAACCAGAAAAGCAATAAGAGTGATTTTGTACCAGTCAGGCGACTGACCTAAAAAATTGCGCCATAGCGCGCGACCGTAAGACATTTCCACAACAAATTTCCCTGTCCGTCAGATTATTACGCCCTAAGTATATCCAAAGCTTACCCGGTAAGGGGCGGCAGCGGTGTTTTTTAAATAATAAAAATAAAACGGCGATCCCCTTTTCTCAGCTTGCTGCGCTATCTGCCTCAGCCTGCCTCTGGTATGATGAGTAAATTTTGTAAAAAGCAGTGGAATGGACAACTCACTATGGTCATAAAGGCGCAAAGCCCGGCGGGTTTCGCTGAAGAGTATATTATCGAAAGCATCTGGAATAACCGTTTCGCTCCAGGCTCGATTCTTCCCGCAGAACGCGAACTCTCTGAACTGATTGGCGTCACCCGCACCACCTTACGCGAAGTGTTACAGCGTCTGGCGCGCGATGGCTGGTTGACAATCCAACACGGCAAACCGACCAAAGTGAATAACTTCTGGGAAACGTCGGGTCTGAATATTCTCGAAACGCTGGCACGTCTCGATCATGAAAGCGTGCCGCAGCTGATTGATAACCTGCTCTCCGTGCGCACCAACATTGCTACCATCTTTATCCGCACTGCATTTCGCCAGCACCCGGATAAAGCGCTGGAAGTGCTCGCCCGCGCCACGGCGGTGGAAGACCACGCGGATGCGTTTGCGCTGCTGGACTACAACGTCTTCCGCGGGCTGGCGTTTGCCTCCGGCAACCCAATCTACGGCCTGATCCTCAACGGGATGAAAGGGCTGTACACCCGCATCGGTCGTCATTACTTCGCCAACCCGGAAGCCCGCAGTCTGGCGCTTGGTTTCTACCATAAGTTGAGCGAACTTTGTGCCGAAGGGATGCACGACCAGGTCTATGAAACCGTGCGTCGTTACGGTCACGACAGCGGCGAGATCTGGCACCGGATGCAGAAAACGCTGCCTGGCGACCTGGCGATCCACAGTCGCTAAAATAAAAAAACCTCTCATTCGAGAGGTTTTTTTTGCCGGGTAAGCGACGCGCCGCCCGGTCATAATACTACAGCATATTGCTCTTAGCCGGGCAGCGCTCCAGTAACTCCACGCTGCCGTCTTCGTTTTGCTGCTCCAGCAGAATATCAAAGCCCCACAGCCGATGGACATGCTTCAACACCTCTTTACGCCCTTTATCCAGCGGGGCGCGATTGTGCGGAATATAGCGCAGCGTTAAGGAGCGATCCCCACGTAGATCCACATTCCATACCTGAATATTCGGCTCCAGATTACTCAGGTTGTACTGGGAGGAGAGCCGGGAGCGGATCTCGCGATACCCCTCTTCATTGTGGATCGCCGAAATCTCCAGATAGTTGTTGTGATCGTTATCCAGCACCGTAAACAGGCGAAAATCACGCATCACTTTCGGCGACAGGAACTGGCTGATAAAGCTCTCGTCTTTGAAGTCGCGCATCGCAAAATGCAGCGTCTCCAGCCAGTCGGAACCGGCGATATCCGGGAACCAGTATTTATCCTCTTCCGTCGGCGTCTGGCAAATACGCTTGATGTCCTGGAACATGGCAAAGCCAAGAGCATACGGGTTAATGCCGCTGTACCACGGGCTGTTGTAAGGGGGCTGGAACACCACGTTGGTGTGGCTGTGCAGGAACTCCAGCATAAAGCGTTCGCTGACTTTGCCCTCGTCGTACAGATGGTTGAGGATGGTGTAGTGCCAGAACGTCGCCCAGCCTTCGTTCATTACCTGGGTCTGTTTTTGCGGATAGAAATACTGGCTGACCTTGCGCACGATGCGCAGGACCTCACGCTGCCACGGCTCCAGCAGCGGGGCGTTTTTCTCCATAAAGTAGAGCAGGTTTTCCTGCGGCTCAGAAGGGTAACGCCGCGCTTCAACAACCGCTTTCTCTTCTTCACGCTTTGGCAGAGTGCGCCACAGGGTATTCACCTGGCTCTGCAGATACTCTTCGCGACTTTTCTGCCGGGCTTTCTCCTCCTGCAGGGAGATTTTCTGCGGACGTTTGTAGCGATCCACGCCGTAGTTCATCAGCGCATGGCACGAATCCAGCAGCTTTTCAACCTCATCCACCCCATAGCGCTCTTCGCACTGGGTGATGTAGTTGCGGGCGAAAATCAGGTAATCGACAATCGAACTGGCATCGGTCCAGCTGCGGAACAGGTAGTTATTCTTGAAAAACGAATTATGCCCGTAGCAGGCGTGCGCCATCACCAGCGCCTGCATGGTAATGGTGTTCTCTTCCATCAGGTAGGCGATACAGGGGTTGGAGTTAATAACGATCTCGTATGCCAGCCCCTGTTGACCGTGCTTATACAACCGCTCGGTTTCAATGAATTTTTTACCAAACGACCAGTGGGTATAGTTGATCGGCATTCCGACGCTGGAGTAAGCATCCATCATCTGTTCGGAGGTGATCACTTCGATTTGGTGGGGGTAGGCGTCCAGACGGTAGATTTTTGCTACCCGGTCAATTTCGGCCAGATAGGTATCCAGCAGCTCGAACGTCCAGTCGGGTCCATCGCTCAGACGGGTGGTGTCCTTATCCATGGGGTCAAATGTAGCCATTAGCGCGCCCTCGTTGTGGGTAGCTCTCTCTGTCTGGAGAACCTCATTTCAAGCATAGAACACGCCAATCAAAAGCGTGCTGGTGCGCTATTTTTTTCTTTGCGATTTCCCGTTTTTCGGTGAGCGAAAAAGTGCTATCTCGCAGCATAATCTGCTGGTTAAAAATGCCGCGCAGCAGGAGATCCCAAATACGCCCCAACCCCGTATGCAGGGGAAGGTGTGAGATAAGTCACCATAAAAAAGGCCTATGTTGAATAATATTTTCAGCTGGGTTATCAATATGTAATCAGAAGATTGTTCTTTTGCTTATAAATGGAGTGGCTATGCGTGTTGTCATACTGGGAAGTGGCGTCGTTGGCGTAACCAGCGCCTGGTACTTAAGTCAGGCCGGGCATGAGGTGACCGTTATCGATCGCGAACCAGGACCGGCGCTGGAGACCAGCGCAGCCAATGCCGGACAAATTTCTCCGGGCTACGCGGCACCCTGGGCGGCACCGGGCGTGCCGCTGAAGGCAATTAAATGGATGTTCCAGCGTCATGCGCCGCTGGCGATTAGCCTTGACGGCACCCAGTTCCAGCTAAAGTGGATGTGGCAGATGCTGCGCAACTGCGACACTCGCCACTACATGGAAAATAAAGGTCGGATGGTGCGTCTGGCTGAATACAGTCGCGACTGCCTGAAAGCCCTTCGCGCGTCCACCGATATTCAGTACGAAGGCCGCCAGGGCGGCACATTACAGCTGTTCCGCACCGCGCAGCAGTATGAAAACGCCACCCGCGATATCGCGGTGCTCGAAGACGCGGGCGTGCCCTATCAGCTATTGGAAGCCAGTCAGCTGGCGCAGGTCGAACCGGCGTTGGCCGAGGTGGCACACAAGCTGACCGGCGGGCTGCGCCTGCCCAACGATGAAACCGGCGACTGTCAGCTGTTTACCCAGAACCTGGCGCAGATGGCCGCCCAGGCCGGGGTCAAATTCCGCTATAACACTCCGGTCGATAAGCTGCTGTACGAAGGGGATAACATCTACGGCGTGCAGTGCGGCGACGAAGTGGTCAAAGCCGACGCCTACGTGATGGCCTTTGGCTCGTATTCCACGGCGATGCTGAAGGGCATTGTGGATATTCCGGTCTATCCGCTGAAAGGTTACTCCCTGACCATCCCGGTGAAAGAGGACAGCGGCGCTCCGGTTTCGACTATCCTTGATGAAACATACAAAATCGCGATCACCCGATTTAACAATCGGATCCGCGTGGGGGGAATGGCGGAAATCGTCGGCTTTAACACTGAGCTGCTGCAACCGCGCCGGGAAACGCTGGAGATGGTCGTCGGCGATCTGTTCCCGCGCGGGGGATTTATCGAACAGGCGACCTTCTGGACCGGGCTGCGGCCGATGACCCCGGACGGCACGCCGGTGGTTGGACGGACCCCGTTCAAAAACCTGTGGCTCAATACCGGGCACGGTACCCTGGGCTGGACGATGGCCTGCGGTTCAGGACAGCTGCTGAGTGATTTGATCTCCGGACGCACGCCCGCCATTCCGTTCGATGATCTCAGCGTCGCGCGCTACCATCCGGGTTTCTCTCCGTCACGTCCGCAGCATTTACACGGCGCGCATAACTAACAAGGAGTCGTCATGTCCCGTCCCGTTCAGGCTCAGCTGGATCTGCAGGCCCTGAAACATAACCTGCAAATTGTCCGGCGCGCTGCGCCCGCGTCCCGCATCTGGTCGGTGGTCAAGGCCAACGCCTATGGTCACGGTCTTGATCGTATCTGGAGTGCATTAGGTGCGACCGATGGTTTTGCGCTGCTCAATCTTGAAGAGGCGATCCTGCTGCGCGAGCGCGGCTGGAAAGGGCCTGTTCTGATGCTTGAGGGCTTTTTTAACAGCGACGAACTGCCGCTGCTTGATAAGTACCGCCTGACTACCAGCGTGCACAGTAACTGGCAGATCAAGGCCCTACAGAACGCGAAGCTGCACGCCCCGCTCGATATCTACCTGAAGGTCAACAGCGGCATGAACCGCCTCGGGTTTCAGCCGGAACGCGTGCATAGCGTCTGGCAGCAGTTACGGGCGCTTAAAAACGTGGGCGAGATGACCCTGATGGCGCATTTTGCCGATGCCGAGCAGCCGGACGGTATTGTCGAGCCGATGCTGCGTATTGAACAGGCGGCGGAGGGGCTGGATTGCTCGCGCTCGCTGTCTAACTCGGCAGCCACGCTCTGGCATCCGGAGGCACATTTTGACTGGGTGCGTCCGGGGATCATCCTGTACGGCGCGTCGCCTTCCGGGCAGTGGCAGGATATCGCCAACAGTGGCCTGAGGCCAGTAATGACCTTGCGCAGTGAAATCATCGGTATCCAGACCCTGAAGGCGGGTGATACCGTTGGATATGGCAGCCGCTATCGGGCGTCCGGCGAACAGCGGATCGGCATTGTTGCTGGCGGTTATGCCGACGGCTATCCGCGCGTGGCACCCTCTGGCACCCCGGTATGGGTTGATGGCGTACGCACCGGCACGGTGGGAACGGTGTCGATGGATATGCTGGCTATCGACTTAACCCCGTGTCCGCAGGCTGGGATCGGCTCGCCGGTTGAGCTGTGGGGCAACGAGGTCAAAGTAGATGATGTCGCCGCAGCGGCAGGCACCATTGGGTACGAGTTGTTAACCGCGTTAGCCCCAAGGGTGCCCGTGGTTACGATATAAAAGCAAAACGGTAACGCCTGTTACCGTTTTTAGTCTTTGCGCCCTCTCCCGGTGGGAGAGGGGGGGTGAGGGCATCAGGCCGCAGCTTACTCCTCGGCGTCTTCCGCCACGCGTACACCCACTTTCAGCACCGCATTGTCCTCTTTCTCAGCCACCGTCCAGATCATCCCGGCAAATTCGACCTGGTCACCGACCACCGGTGCCGCACCCAGCAGCTGCTGAACAATCTCGCCCAAGGTCTGTTGCTGGTCGCGATACTCCAGCCCTTCGTCCAGGCCGTAAATCAAGGCCACGTCGGCAAACTTGGCGCTGGCTTCCAGAATAAAGTCGCCAAAGAAGCGCTGATCCAGCGCCACCGGCGGCGACTGGCTGAACAGCTTGCCGAGCGCAGGCAGGTCGCGCTCGCGGCCAATCACGCACAGAATATCCCCTTCACGCAGGCGCGTACTTCCGGTCGGGTGCAGCAGGGCGTTATCGCGAAACAGCGCGGCAATGCGCGTCTCATCAGGCATATGCAGGTCGCGCAGCGACGCCCCTACGCACCATTTATCGGCGCTGAGCTGGTAGACAAACTGCTCCCACGGATTATCCGGATGAATATCCAGCCCGACGCGGGAGACCGGCCAGCCCACGGGTGGGATCACCACTTTGGCCTTTTTCGCCGCCCATGACAGGGACGTGCCCTGGAAAAGCAGCGACACCAGCACCACGAAGAACGCCACGTTGAAGAACAGCCGCGAATTATCCAGCCCGGCCATCATCGGGAATACCGCGAGGATAATTGGCACCGCACCCCGCAGGCCCACCCAGCTGATAAACACGCGCTCGCGCAGGTTAAACCCTTTAAACGGCAGCAGCCCGGCAAACACCGAGAGCGGACGGGCAATGAAAATCATCCACAGCGACAGCAGCAGCGCCGGCACGGCAATCGGCAGCAGATCCGATGGCGTCACCAGCAGGCCGAGCACCAGGAACATGCCAATCTGCGCCAGCCAGGCCAGACCGTCGAAGTTTTGCAGAATGCCAAAGCGGTTGCGGATAGGACGGTTCCCCAGCAGAAAACCGCACAGGTAGACAGCCAGAATGCCGCTGCCGTCCAGGGCGGTGGTCAGGGCAAAAATCAAAATCCCACCGCTCAGTGCCAACAGCGGGTACAGCCCCGCAGGCAGCGAGATGCGGTTAATCATTTGCAGCAGCAAGTAGCCGCCGGAAAGGCCAATCAGGATCCCCAGCCCAAACTGCTGAATGATATGCCAGGCGAATATCCAGCTCAGACTGGTCTCGTGCTGCTGAATCATCTCGATCAGGGTGATGGTGAGAAACACCGCCATCGGATCGTTGCTGCCGGATTCAATCTCCAGCGTCGAGCCAACGCGTTCGTTGAGACCCTTACCCCCCAGCAGTGAAAACACGGCGGCGGCATCGGTAGACCCGACAATCGCGCCAATCAGCAGCCCTTCCATGATATTCAGATGAAATAGCCACGCTGCCATCATCCCGGTCAGGCCGGAGGTGATCAGTACCCCCACCGTCGCCAGCGACAGGGCCGGACCCAGCGCCACGCGAAACGAACTGGCCTGGGTGCGCATACCGCCGTCCAGCAGGATCACCGCCAGCGCGAGGTTACTGACCATGTAGGCAAACGGGTAATTATCGAACGGGATCCCGCCGACGCCGTCAATGCCCGCCAGCATGCCGATAGCGAGGAAAATAACCAGAATGGGGATGCCAAGACGAGATGAAAATGAACTCAATAAAATACTACAGGTTACAAGTACTGAACCCAGGATAAAAAGACTGATAATTGCTGCGGCATCCAATGTTTGCTTACTCCCGCCTGACGCTGTGATTGTTAGTAAAACCCTACCATATTAACGACACTCACAGCGTTTAATTGAGGCGCTTAAGCGGCTTTTTTTACCTGTTTATTGTGGGATGTCCGCTCAGCGTTAAACGGGTGCTGTTGACATTATGCTCGAGCCTCGCCTGGGCGCCGAGCGGCAGGGTCACTGTCTGCTGTTCATGACCATAATCGAGGCCGCTGATGATTGGCACCGATACCCGGGTGCGCAGGTAATCGATCATGGTTGCGAGGTCGTACCCGGCGTCGTAATCGTTGGAGGCGGCTCCGCTAAAGCTGCCGAGCACAATCGCTTTCTGCCGCTCAAGAATGCCCGCGTGATGCAGCTGCAACAGCATCCGCTCAACGCGGAACGGGTGCTCGTTAATATCTTCCAGAATCAGGATGCCGTTTTCGATAGCCGGCAGCCAGCGGGTGCCCACCAGCGACACCAGCATCGCCAGGTTCCCGCCCCACAGCTGGCCGGTGCAGTCGGCATCCGGGCCGTCGCCCTGCCATTCGACGCGGTAGGTGCTGTTGTGCAGGGCGCGCCAGAAGTGGTCGACGGTAAAGGCATTCAGCTCCGGGGCGCCGAAGTTGCCTGTCAGCATCGGGCCGCTAAAGGTGATGACGTTATGCAGGGCCAGCAGGCCAAGCTGGATCACCGTAAAGTCGCTGTGGCCGCAAATCAGCAGGGGCTGCTCGCGCTGACGCTGGGCCAGCCCCTGCCAGTCGATCTGCTCCAGCAGACGACCCGCACCGTAGCCCCCGCGTACCGCCATCACGATCTGGTTTGCGCCAGGCAGGCGGGCGAGGGCGTTAATGTCCATCAGCCGCTGCGCCTCCGTTCCGGCAAAACGCTGCTGACGGCGGGGTATAATCGTCTGATTTTGTACCTGATGTCCGTCGGCCAGTAACCGCTGCACGCCCCGCTGGGCCGCTTCCTGATTCATGCAGTAACCTGATGGTGCGACGAGATGAAACTGAGACATGGCATTTCCTTGCTGACTTATAAAACCAAATGTATATATCATGCCGCCTGAGCGCGTCCTTCATCAAGCGGAGGATAGGGTGACAGCGATGATTGGCCATAAGGATAGATGACGTGAAATTGAGATGGTTTGCTTTTTTGATTGTGCTGCTGGCAGGCTGCAGTTCAAAGCAGGATTATAAAAACCCGGCATGGAACCCGGACGTTCCCGTCAAGCGGGCAATGCAGTGGATGCCGATCAGCGAAAAAGCCGGTGAGGCCTGGGGGGTCAGTCCGCGTCTGGTCACCGCCATTATTGCCGTTGAGTCTGGTGGCAACCCGACCCTGGTCAGCAAATCTAACGCCGTCGGCCTGATGCAGTTAAAAGCCTCTACTGCCGGAAAAGAAGTGTATCGTCACATGGGCTGGAGCGGGCAACCGTCCACCAGCGAGTTGAAAAACCCGGAACGTAATATCTCGATGGGCACCGCCTACCTGAGCATTCTGGAGCATGGCATTCTGAAAGGGATCGACGACCCGGAGGTGATGCAATACGCGCTGGTGGTGTCGTATGTGAACGGGGCAGGGGCGCTGTTGCGGACCTTCTCGTCCGATCGTAAAAAGGCGATTGCTGAGATCAACGACATGGATAAAGACGAGTTCTTCGACCATGTGGTTAACAACCACCCGTCTCCACAGGCGCCGCGCTATATCTGGAAAGTTCAGAAGGCGATGGACGCCATGTAACCGACCGGGAGGCCGCGCAATGCTGCCTCCCGGCATTTAACGGACTTTATTCGCGCGTTCCCGCGCTTCACGTTCCAGCGAGTAGATAATGCGCTGAAGTTCGCGCTCCGGACCCGGGCCAATATTCAGAAAACGGAAGCTCAGACGCGGGGTGGTAATGGTTTCGTTTTTGCTGTCCACCACTTTCCGTTCGCTGACCGTAATCAGTTGTGCGTCAAAGAAGAACCGACCCCAGCCGCCCATATCCAGTTCAATCTGTGAGAAACGCATCCCCTCCACCAGCGCATCCGGCTTCGCGGTATCCATCAGCGCACCCATCCCGCCCAGCGACAGGTCATGGAGGCGAAAACGGATCACGCTTTTATCGGGCATTTTGGCCTTGCAGAAGTAGGCCGGGTGCAGCGGGGCGCTGATACGGAAGTATTCGCGTCGCTGAATACACCATACCGACGTCGGTAAAAGGGTAATAAAGGCAGGAAGCGACTGATAATTACCCTGTTCCAGGCGGGGTAACTCAAACTCCACTTTGGCGCCCTGGGTATCGGCGGTCACAGAGATATTCTCTGCCCGCAATACGGCGCGGTTTTCGTACTCCTGACTGCCCAGATCCATTACCAGCCGCTCCGGGGTAACGTCGAGGATCTTGCTGATGAACTGGTTTCCTGCCCAGTTGATACGGACGGGCACATCCTGTTTTTGCAGATCGCGTAATACACCTAACACAGCCAGCGGATTAGTTTTCAGGAACTGCTCACTGTAATTACTCACGCCCCAGGGCTCCTCGATGTTGGACAAACTGTGGTTGAGTTATCGGCACCCTCCGCGAGAACTTAATACAAATCCGTGATTTTTTACGCCCGGGCCGTAATTAAGTGGGTGAGCTAAAAATAGTTTTGCCGCCATTGCCTATACTTGTATGACTTGCGCAGACCGGTGTTCCGCGCAAGCTTCACTCTGCAAGAGGGCATCACTATGGGTATTATCGCCTGGATCGTATTTGGTCTTATTGCTGGTGTTATTGCGAAATTCATTATGCCAGGACGCGACGGGGGCGGCTTTATTGTGACCTGTATCCTTGGGGTCGTCGGCGCAGTTGTCGGCGGTTGGCTGGCAACGATGTTTGGCGTCGGCGGCAGTGTATCGGGTTTTAACCTGCATAGTTTTCTGGTTGCTGTGGTTGGTGCCATTGTGGTGCTTGCCATCTACAGGCTGGTACGACGCGCCTGACAAACGTGAAAACGGCTCTTGTAAAAGAGCCGTTTTTTTGGGCTGTTAAAACCTACTGTCCAACGCTTTTATGCGTCGGTTCCGCCACCGGTTCATCATTCGCCGCTGGCTGCGTAGCCGGCACCTTATCGCACGGTTTCTCCTCGGCACAGATCATATCCAGCATCTTCAACGTCACCCCGTTGGTCCAGCCAAAGCCATCCTGCAGTGGATATTCACCCCCGCCGCCGCCCGTGCCGGTGCTGGACACATCGTATTTTTCCACCAGCTTCTGCTCGCGATCGTAGGTGTGCTGCACGTTGGTCAGGAATCGCCAGGTCACGTTCATCGCCACTTTCTTATGACCGTAATTTTGTAACCCCTGGGCAGCGACCCACTGCAGCGGCGCCCAGCCGTTTGGCGCATCCCACTGCTGGCCGCTGTTGACGTTGGTGGTAGCAATCCCGCCCGGTTTCAGCAGTTGCGCGGCGGTGGCGGTCGCCACTTTATCGGCACGATCCTGCGCTGCGGCGTGGACATACAGCGGGAACAGCGCCGCGGCGGTCAGCTGACTGCGTACCTGTTTGGTTTTCAGATCATAATCCGCGTACCACCCCTCTTTGTCATTCCACAGGTGGCTCTCCATCGCTTTCTGGCGCCCGGAGGCCTGGGTCTCATAGCGGCTGGCGGCCGCGCTGTCGCCCGCGTCCTGGCTGGCCTTCGCCAGCAGTTTTTCCATCTTGAACATCAGGGCGTTCAGATCCACCGGCACGATGCTGGTGGTGCGGATCGTGCCCAGTTTTTTCGGATCGTCCATCCAGCGTGAGCTAAAGTCCCAGCCGGACGCGGCGGCAGATCGCAGATCGCGATAGATCTCCGCAGCCGGGCGAGCCGGGTAGTTTTTAGCGGTGGTGATGTCATCCAGCCATGACTCCGGGCGCGGGGTGTCGCGGTCGTCCCAGTAGCGGTTGAGGACTGCTCCATCCTCCAGCTTCACCACCCGCTTGTTGGCCTGGCCGGGCTGCAGGGCATCGGCGCCCTCCATCCAGTAGGCGTACTCTTTTTCCATCTGCGGGCGATATTTTTTCAGCGCACCGCTGTCGTGGGTGGCCAGCAGCTCAACCATCAAGGAGAAGAATGGCGGTTGGGAGCGGCTCAGGTAATAGCTGCGGTTGCCGTTGGGGATATGGCCCCAGGCATCCAGTTCGTGGGCAAAATTGTCCACCATGTCGCTGATTTTGTCCCAGTGCCCGCTCTCGGCAAGCCCCAGCATGGTGAAGTAACTGTCCCAGTAATAGACCTCGCGAAAACGCCCGCCCGGCACCACATAGGGTTTAGGCAGCGGCAGCAGCGAGTCCCATTTTCCAGCGCTGGAGGTGGTGCGGGTCAGCACCGGCCACAGGCCGTCGATATGCGCGCGCAGGCTCTGTCCGGCAGGGGGAACGTACTTCTCGCCTTCACCCGGCAGGGTGAAGTTGGCATCGACAAAGCGCCGCAGGTCGAAGCCGGACTGTTTACGCTGCATCTGGTAATCGGCGAGGATCGTCTGCGGATCGTTCTTCGGTACCGCATCGGCGAACGTCTTCTGATCCGGGAACAGTTTGGCGCTTTGCACATCGTTAAACAGCGAACCAAACAGGATATCTGGCGGCTGCGTCTGACCGTTGGCCGGGTCATCCGCATAGCTGAATGCAGTAACGCCAAGCAGCATACTGCCAATCGCCAGCCGCAATGTAGGGTGCAGGTGAGGACTCGTCATGCTTATTCTCCATTATTTACTGAGCAGCGTGAACGCTGATATCAATCTCAAGAAAACCTTAGACGAAACTCCGCCAGTTCGCGTGTTGGATGCGACATTTTGCGCAAATCCAGATTATTTACCGCTGCGTTTTGTTGGCCCTGAACAGTGCCGTTAAATAAATGAATAAAAAGAATTCATTGATGTGATAAATAATGACTAATCGTGTGGATCACATAAAGCAAAAATCATAATTCCTTAGCGAGAAAACATAATGGATTCATTCCTTGCGCCTGTGGAAATTATGTCGCTGCACGATCGCGGCAGGCTGGAAAATAACAGGGAGACACGTGACATGCCGACAACGGAAAAATTAACGGTAAAAGAGAAAATAGGATACAGCCTCGGCGATGCTGCCAGCCATATCGTATTTGACTCATCAGTGGCGATCCTTGCCTATTTTTATACGGATATTTACGGTCTGCCGCCGGCAGTGATGGGGACCATGTTCTTGCTGGTCAGGCTACTGGATGCCATTACCGACCCGATAATGGGCGCCATTGCCGACGCCACCGTCACGCGCTGGGGCCGCTTTCGTCCGTGGCTGCTGGCCATCTGCGTGCCGTTTGCCGTCAGCTGTGTGCTGGTTTACTCGATCCCGTCGTTTTCCGACAGCGGTAAAGTCGTTTATGCGGTCGCGGCCTATATCTTTATGACCCTGATGTACACCGCCATCAACATCCCTTACTGCTCGCTGGGCGCGGCGCTCACCTCAGACCCACGGGAAAACCTCTCTCTGCAGTCCTGGCGTTTTGCCATTACTCCGCTCGGCGGTGCGCTCGGTACGGCCTGCATTCTGCCGCTGGCGGACTACCTGTTTCCACAGGATCGTGCCGTCGGTATCCAGGTGGCGATGGGGATTTTTGGCGTGATTGGTTGCCTGATGTTCGTGGTCTGCTTCTTCACCACCAAAGAGCGCGTCCAGCCGATCAAAGAGGAGAACTTGAACATCGTGCGCGACGTTAAGATCCTCTTTCGCAACGAGCAGTGGCGCATTCTCTCGGTCTACAACTTTACGATGCTGATAGCGGTGGTGATCCGCGGCGGCGCGGTGGTCTATTACGTCAACACCGTCCTCAGACAGGGAACCGATATTATCTCGCTGTTTATGCTCGGCGGGATGATCGCCTCAATGCTCGGGTCGGTGCTGGCCCAGCCGCTGGGCACGCGCTTTTGTAAAATTAAAGTCTCGTTCTGGGTAAACCTGCTTAACGCCGTGCTGGGGATCGTCTGCTTCTGGCTGCCGGTGCAGTACTGGTTGATCCCGCTGGCGGCCCATTTCCTGATCCAGTTGGTGCAGGGCGGAAATGGCGCCCTGCAGTGGTCGATGATCACCGACGCCAATAATTATGGTGAGTGGAAAACCCAGCGCCGTATTACCGGTATGAATGTCGCGGCCAATATTTTCGTCATTAAATTAGGGGTAGCGGTAGGCGGTGCTATTTTGGGATGGGTATTGGCCGGGTTTGAATATCAATCCAGCGCGACCGTGCAATCCCCGCAGGCGGTGCAGGGCGTTATCTGGCTGTTTACGCTTATTCCCTCTCTGTTTTATCTGCTCACCGCCTTTGCGATTAAATTCTACCGCCTGGATGAGCAGGCGATGAATAACGTGGTAGGCGATTTAAATAAAGGCCAGTTTGCCAGGCCGTAAGTAATTACTGAAACCAATGATAAACAAATGGGATGGAATCTATGCGAATAAATACTCTTGCGCTACTGATCGGCTCCTGTTTTCCGGCCTCGCTATTGGCCTCCACGCAGACCGTGAGCGTGGATGAGAAATTTGCCCAGCTCGAAGCCAGGTTAGCCAACGCCGAAGCGCGGGCGGCAAAGGCTGAAGCGCAAATTGCCGATTTACAGCAGGTACAGCGTCCGCCCACCGTGAGCGTGGAGTCCGCCGAACCGGTCACCGCTCCGGCACCGAAGCTGACCCTCTCCGGCTACGGCGATATCCGTTTCTATGGCGATGTGGAATTTAACATGGACGCCGCCAGCCGCAGTGGCAGCCTCACCTCCATGAAAACCAGCGCCAACAAGGACTGGGCTCCGTCGAATAACGAACGCTGGGATATCAATGGCCGCCTGCTGCTGGGCTTTGACGGCTACCGGCGGATGGACAACGGCCAGTTTGCCGGTTTCTCGGTGCAGCCGCTGGCGGATCTCACCGGCAAGATGAATCTCGATGATGCGGCCTTTTTCTTCGGCCAGGAAAACGACTGGAAAATCAAAGTCGGGCGCTTCGAAGCCTACGACATGTTCCCGCTCAACCAGGATACCTTTATTGAGTATTCCGGCAACACCGCCAACGACCTCTACAGCGACGGTTACGGCTACATCTATATGATGAAAGAAGGACGCGGGCGCAGCGACAGCGGCGGCAACTTCCTGCTGAGTAAAAATCTCGATAACTGGTACTTTGAAGTCAATACCCTGCTGGAAAACGGCAGTTCGCTGTTCGTCGATAAGCAGTATCACGGCATGACGCTTGATAACGACAAAAACGTGGCCTACGTGCGCCCGGTTATCGCCTGGTCAAGCGGGCGCTTCTCCAGCGCGCTGGCGATGGAGAGCAACCTGGTCAATAACGCCTACGGCTATCGCGACGCCGCCGGTCAGTGGGTCGATCAGTCCGATCGCACCGGCTATGGCCTGACGATGACCTGGAACGGGCAAAAAAACGATCCGGATAACGGCATGGTGCTGAACCTTAACACCGCGTATCTGGACGCCAGCGACGAAACTGACTTCAGTGCCGGGTTTAACGGCCTGTGGAAAAACCTCGAGCTGGGCTATATCTATGCGCACAACGAGGTCGATAAATTCAACACTGCCGGGCTGAATGATGACTGCGACGGCGACTGCTGGATAACCGATCCGGGCGAGTACGACATCCACACCCTGCATGCGTCGTATCTGATCCCCAACGTCATGAAGATGAAAAACTTCAATATCTACCTCGGGGCCTACGCCTCCTGGGTTGAAGCGCATCCGACAGACGGCAACAACGACACCGATTCCCGCTACGGGGGGCGCGTCCGCTTCAAATATTATTTCTGACCGAACGCCTGCCAGGCCTCCTGCGGGGTCTGGCGGGCTTCCCGTGAGCCCGCCTAAAAATTATACTGGATATTTAAACAGGCATTTGTATACTATAAGAGCAAATTACCCGCGTAATGTATCAATGAGGGGTGAATCCTATGGTAATTCCTGTTGAAAACGTCCAGTCCCACGACCTGCTTACCACCATCAGCAGCCGCGAAATCGCGAAGATGACCGGTATTGCCCATGCCGAGGTGAAGCGCATGGTCACAAGCCTGGAAACGGCGCAGCGTCTTTCGCAGCCGGTAACGGCCCGTGCGTATGAGCGTGAAGGTGAAACGTGGCAGGAGTTTTTGCTGAACAAACGGGACTCCCTGCTGACCGTTTCACGTCTCTCTCCGGGCTTTACGGCCGCGATGCTGGATTGCTGGCAGGAGCGTGAGCGAAACGTCAATATCCCTGACTTCACCAACCCGGCGGTGGCGGCACGTGCCTGGGCCGAGCAGTATGAAAAACGCCAGCGGGCAGAGGAACAGCTGGCCCTGTGCGCGCCAAAGGCGGCGTTTTTTGACCAGTTCGTCAAGGTGAATGAGTCGCTGGGTTTTCGTCAGCTCTGTAAAACCTTTAAAGCCAAAGAGCCCGAGTTTCGGGCGTTCTTGCTGGCGCGCAACATCATGCAGCGCGTCGGCGGGGCGCTGGTTCCGCCCGCACACCACATCGAGGCGGGATATTTTACCCTGCACAGCGGCGTGGGTGATAACCAGCGCACCTGGTCCCAGGCGCGCTTTACCGCGCGTGGCGTGAAATGGGTGGCTGACCTGTGGGCTAAACACCTGTCATCGCTGGCCATTGAGATGCCCCGTACGGAACGCAGCGAGGGAGCCGCCTCGCCGCAGAGCTGGCTGTAGATTTCTCCTCTGAACAGGCCGGTCAAACTTCCTCTGGGGTCTGGCTGGCTTCCCGCAGCGCGCCCGGCGACTGGCCGACAATCCGCTTAAACGCCCGGCTGAAGGCCGCCAGCGAACCGTAGCCGAGGCGCAGGGCCACGGTTTCGATCGGCAGATTTTCCTGGCTGATATACTGAATCGCCAGCCGCATCCGCAGCTCGCTGAGGTATTTCGCCGGGGTCGTGCCGGTAGCGGAGAGAAAGCGCTCGGCAAACACCGACCGCGAGGTGCCCGCCTCTTTGGCCAGTTCCGCCACGCTCCAGTTTACCCCCGGCTGCTGATGCATGGCGTAAATCGCCCGGCTCAGGCGCGGGTCGCGCAGTACCTGCACCCATCCGGTGGCTTTGCCGCAGCCCGCCTCGACCCAGCCGCGCACGATCAGCGCCGCCACCACGTCGGCAAGCCGGGCGAGGATCCCGGCAAAACCGACCTGCCGCTCCATCGATTCCCGCTCCATAGCGGCGAGAAGCGGGTGGATCTCCGGCCAGGTGGACATCAGGCGACTCACCATCATCACTTCCGGCATCGCTTTGATCAGCGGCTGCATCCCACCCAGCTCGAAATCCATACATCCACTGAATATCACTACATTGTCGCTGTCTGGACAGGGCTCGCAGTGAATATCACACACCGTGTTGCAGATCGGCTCGCTCGGAAAAGCCGTCACCGGTATCACCGTCGCATTGTCGTCTGAGAGCAGGTCATGGGGATCGCCGTTGGGGATAAACAACGCATCGCCGCTGTTGAGCGCAAAGCGCGCCCCGCTGCGCATGCGCAGTACCGCCGGGCCACGGCTGACAAAGTGAAACTGGGCCTTACCAGGGGCAAAGCCAAAGGCCACGCCAAACGGCGCGCTGGCGACAATCCGTCGGTATCTAACACCCGACAGGCGCATGCCGCGCAGTAATTCGCTGATCATATCAGGGGGCTGGAGGGGCATTACGGGATTCCCGGACGATTAATCAATAATTGGAGATTATATGTCATAGATCGTCTGCGGGGAACTTCCTATGATTTGCGACATACGTCACATATTAATAACCGGAGAGTAACAGATGAATTCATCCATCAGCGCAAACGAGGCCAGCGCGCCTATTGTCCCCGCCTGGCGCGCGGTCTGGTCGCTGGGGCTGGGGGTGTTCGGCCTGATCATCGCCGAGTTTTTACCCGCCAGCCTGTTGACGCCAATGGCCGAAAGTCTTGGCGTCAGCGAGGGCGTCGCCGGGCAATCGGTCACCGCCACCGCGCTGGTGGCGCTGGTCACCGGCCTGCTGATCACCTCCGCCACCAAAAGTATCGATCGTCGCTGGGTACTGATGTTCTTCTCGGTGCTGCAGATCGTCTCCAGCCTGATGGTGGCCTTCGCCCCGTCGCTGCACGTGCTGCTGATGGGGCGCTTATTGCTGGGTGTGGCGATTGGCGGCTTCTGGGCGATGTCCACCGCCACCGCCATGCGGCTGGTGCCCGCCAGCGATGTGCCAAAAGCACTGGCGATTATCTTCTCCGGCGTGTCGATTGCCACCGTGGTGGCGGCTCCACTGGGGAGCTATCTCGGCAGCCTGATCGGCTGGCGCAACGTGTTTCTGCTCTGCGTTATCCCGAGCCTGCTGGCGCTGGTGTGGCAGCTGTGGGTTCTGCCGTCGATGCGCCCGGAGAACAGCGGCAGCCTGCGCACGCTGGTGCGGGTGCTGCGCCGTCCGGGGATGATGGGCGGTCTGCTGGCGACAATCCTGATTTTCAGCGGTCACTTCGCCTTCTTTACCTACCTGCGGCCGTTCCTTGAGACGGTGGGGCAGGCGAACGTAGAGACCGTCTCGCTGATTCTGCTCGGCTTTGGCGTGGCGAACTTCGTTGGCACTTCGATTGCCGGGCATCTGCTGGCGCGCAATCTGCGTCTGACCCTGGCGCTGGTACCGTTCGCAATGGGGATCCTCGCGCTGCTGATGGTAGCCTTTGGTCATCTGGCGATGGTCGACGGTCTGCTGGTCACCCTGTGGGGCTTCGCCTTCGGGCTGGTGCCGGTGGGCTGGTCAACCTGGCTGGCGACCACCGTCACTGACGAGGCCGAAAGCGCGGGTGGCTTGATGGTTGCGTCGATTCAACTGGCGATCAGCGCCGGCGCGGCAGGGGGCGGAGCAGTGTTCGATCTTAACGGTGCCAGTGGGGTATTTACCGCCAGCGGCGTGTTGCTGGTGGCGGCGATGGTAATGGTACTGGCTGGGGTGCGGGTCAAACCGGTAGTGTCCGAATAACAAAAAAACCCGGAACAGCGCTGCCGTTCCGGGCTTAATCGTTCATACCATTACGACTGCGGTTCGGGCTTCTGCATCGGAATCAATGCAATTACCACCGCGCCCAGCACCAGGAACCCGGCCACCATAAAGATCCCGGCGTTAAAGTTGCCGGTGACATCCTTCATCCATCCCATCAGCAGCGGACCCAGCGCGGCACCGGTCATCCCGGTGGCGTTGATCACCGCAATCCCCAGCGCACGGGCGCGCAGCGAGATGGCGCGGTCAGGCGTGGTCCAGAAAATCACCATTGCCGCAAAGGCACCGGCCGAGGCCATGATAATCCCGGTGAACTGCAGCATCGGATCGCGGCTGGAAGCGGTCAGGATCCAGCCCGCAGCGGCAAACAGGTACGGCAGCAGGGTATGGATTTTACGCTCGTTGTACTTATCTGAACGCTTACTCCACCACACCATCGCCACGATGGTACACACCTGCGGAATGGCGCTTAGCAAGCCGATGGTCACGTTGCTGCTCTCCTGGTTGAAACTGCGCAGGATCAGCGGCGTCCAGACGCTCAGGGCGCTCAGGGTGTTGGTCAGGCAGAAGTAGGCCAGCGTATAGAGCATGATCGTCGGGGTGAACAGCTCGCGGAACATGCTACGCTGCGTCGGTACCAGGGTGGCTTTTTCCCGCTGCTGGGTGCTGATGGCATTCAGGCGATCTGCCTCGAGCATCTCATTCAGACAGGCTTTGTCATCGTCGGTCAGCCAGCGCGCCTTCGACGGGCTGTCATCCAGCCAGAACCAGACCACAAAGCCCAGAATCACCGACGGGAAGCCTTCCAGCAGGAACAGCCACTGCCAGCCCTTCAGGTTCATTACCCCGTCGAGGTTCAGAATATACCCCGAGGCCAGCGACCCCAGCGCCATCGTAACCGGCATGGCAATCATAAACAGGGCGTTGGCGCGTGCACGATAGTGCGCCGGGAACCAGAAGGTTAAATACAGCAGCAGGCCCGGCAGGAAGCCCGCTTCGGCGATCCCCACCATCATGCGCAGCACATACAAACTACCAGGGCCGGTGGCGAACATGGTGGCGGTGGACGCAATCCCCCAGACCACCATCAGAATGGCGATCCAGCGCCGGGCGCCCACGATACTTAGCATCACGTTGCTCGGGATCCCGCAGATCACGTACATCACGTAAAACAGGGTGGTGGCCAGACCAAACATGGTGCTGGTCAGGCCCAGATCTTTGCCCATCGTCAGGCCGGCAAAGCCAATGTTGATGCGGTCGAGGTACGAGAAGACGAACAGGATGAACAAAAAAGTGATCAGTCTCCGGAACAACTTTTTGATCACGATCTGCTGACGCGGATCCAGCGTGGCGTCGGCAGAGGAGGGGGGAGCGAGCACGTCGGAGCGTGTCTGTTCCATCGATAGACTGTCGTTCATGAAAAGCTCCACATTGCGATTATAGGTATTGTTGTCCCGTGCAACCTGAACACGTGGCTAACGTATAGAAAACCGCAGGTATGGACGTCAATTTTATGTTTAAAAAATGATACGCAATTGTTAATCACGTAGCATTTTTGAATCGTAATGCGAGATCGATCGGCTTTCGCCAGCCTCGCTGCGCGGCAGCACCCGCTGGTGGGTGTGAAGAGGCTATAGCGGGCGGGAAATAGCGGGTATAATTGCCGCCATTGCGCCGCTTCAGGAAAGGAACCTCATGAGTCATATCCCCCCATCGTCGGACACCGATTCCGGCTTTCATCGCGAAGCGTTCCCGTTTTACTGGATAGTTAATGTCTACGCGCGCTACACGCAAGTGATGGAAATTGAACTGAAAAAGGTGCAGCTCGATGTCTCCCGCTTTCGGGTATTGATGATCACCGAGCAGTATGGCAAAGCCAGCATCTCTCAGATCTCCGAGTACGCGATGACCAAAATGCCGACTGTCACCAAAATTGTCGGTCGCCTGCGCGATGACGGCATGGTGACCACCGCCAGCAGCGTGCAGGATGCCAGGGTAACCGAAGTGATGCTTACCGATGTCGGACGCGAAAAAGTGGCCGACGCGCACCGTCTCGCCAGCAAGGTTTTTGAGAAGGGATTTAAGGGCATGAGTGCCGCCCAGATGGAAAAAATGAACCTCTCCCTGGCGAAGGTTCTCGATAATCTCAACGATCTCTGACCCGCCAGCGGACAGAATTGCGGTTTTGTGACAGCCTTAAAAATTCCAGATAACCCACTGTAAAACAATCACTTTATTTAAAGCCACCCCAATCGTCAGGGCGGCTTTTTTTTCATTCCCGCGGAAATTTTATTGTTATTTTTCATCGTCCTGAATCACTTTTCACGAATGTTATTAAAATGTTTCAGTGTTACCGTTTGGTAAAATTAACGTGAATTATTACTTGAATATTCATCTAAATATCGCATGATTGATTTAACTTCACGCGGGTTGAAGACGCAGCGCAGACTGCTTACCCGAATATGATTCGTTTTTTCTGGTTAAGGTGTGAATGATGCAGCCAGTTACTGAGAGCAATGGTTACGTACAACGGTTTACCTTCGGTGAGGGCGACCTTTGTTTCGCGGTGAAAGACACGCTGGATATCGCCGGTTTTCCAACCCGTGCAGGCTGCCCGGCACTGGCAGATCGCCCGGCGGCAACACAGCATGCCGGGGTGGTCGCCACGCTGTTGCAACAGTGCTGCGTCCTGACCGGCAAAACCGCTCTGCACGAGCTGGCGTTTGGCGTCACCGGCATCAACCCCTGGGGCGGCACCCCGCGTAACCCACAGTTTCCGGCGCTGATCCCGGGTGGATCCTCCAGCGGTTCGGCGGCGGTGGTGGCTTCCGGTGAGGTGGACTTCGCCCTCGGCACCGACACCGGCGGTTCGGTGCGGATGCCCGCCGCCTGTTGCGGCGTGATCGGCCTGAAGCCGACTTTTGGTGCGCTGAACCGGGAAGGGGTGATGCCCGCGCATAGCTCGCTGGACTGCGTCGGGATCTTCGTCCGCCGGGCCCGCGTCCTGCGTCAGGTGCTGACCCGTCTCGCCATCCCGGTGAACGCGCCGCTGCCCGCGCTGCCTGCCATCGGCTTTATCCCGGCCGCCACGCCTGAAATCGATTCCCTGCTGCTGAACGCGCTGGCGCAACTCGACCTGCATCCGCAGCAAATTGACCTGCCTCTGCTTAACGATGCCCACCGCGCCGGGCTGACCCTGATCAGCCATGAGAACTGGCAGGCGTTCAACCCGCTTTTGAGCAGCGGCGCGGTCTCCGCCGATGTGGCGGCCCGTATCCGCGCCGGGGAAAGCATCGACGCCGACGCCCTGAAAACGGCGGAAAACACCCGCCAGACCTTCACCGCCGAGGTCGATGCCCGGCTGGCGAAAACCCCGCTGCTGGCGCTGGCGACCCTGCCGGAGCTGCCGCCGACGCTGGCCGAGGCCCAGGATCCGATCAGCGTGGTGAACCTCACCCGGCTGGTGCGCCCGTTCAACCTCAGCGGCCACCCGGCGCTGAGCCTGCCGATGGGCACTCTTGATGGTCGCCCGGTGGCGCTGCAGCTGGTTGCTGCCAAAGGCCAGGACGGTTTGCTGCTGCAGGCCGCCGAATGGCTGACCGGGCGACGACGCGACTAACCACCCGTTTCTTCACCTGACTCAACACTAACTCAGTGAGTACCACTCATTGCGGCAGCACTCGTCTTGCTGCGGGCCGCACACGCTTTTCAGGAGGAAGTTATGTCTGCTGTTCATGTTCGTGAGGAACTCGTTCCACTGCTGAATGACGTTGCGGCCCGCAGCGCAGATTTTGAGCAACAGCGTCACATCTCTGACGACATCATCACCCGTTTTAAGCAGGTGGGCGTTTACCGCGCGCTGGTGCCCAAAATCTACGGCGGTGACGAGTGCTCCCCGGCGCAGTTCTGCGAGCTTGTCGAGCAGATCGCCACCGCGGATGGCTCCGCAGGCTGGGTCGCCAGCTTCGGCATGAGCCCGTTTTATCTCGGCGCGCTGCCGCCGGATACCCTGAAAGCACTCTACCGCGACGGCCCTGACGTGGTCTTTGCCGGCGGCATCTTCCCACCGCAGAAAGCGGTGCTGGCAGATGGCGGCTACCGCGTCAGCGGACGCTGGGGCTTTGCCAGCGGCAGCATGGGCGCCTCGGTATTTGGCGTCGGTATTCTGCCGGAAAGCGGTGAAACCCTGCCGCGAATGGCGGTCCTGCCGCGCGACAGCGTGCAGATCGACCCGGTATGGAACACCGTCGGCCTGGCGGGCACCGGCAGCCACGATCTGGTGGTTAACGATGCCTATGTCCCGCAGGAGTGGACCTTTGTTCGCGGTGGCGCCCTTAACCTGGAGGGCGCGCTGTACCGCTATCCGGTGCTGTCGCTGGCGACCCAGGTGCTCTCGGTGGTGGCCCTCGGCGTGGCCCGCGCGTCGCTTAACGAAATTTATGCCATTGCCCATCGTCAACAGTCGGTGACCGGTGCGCCGTGCCTGGCGGACCGTCCGCAGGCGCAGATGCAGATTGCCCGCTGTGAAGCGGATTTGCGTTCGGCGCGAGCCTGGTTCTACGACGCCATTGACGATGTCTGGCAGTGCATCCTCGCCGGGGATGAACCCGCCCGCGAGCAGATCAATGCCCTGCGCCTGTCGTCCACCCACGTGACGCGCGTCGCCGCCGAGGTGACCCGTCAGGTGCTGGCGCTGAACGGCATGGGCGGCATCACCCTGAAAAGCCCGCTGCAGCGCTACGTGCGCGACACCCTGGTGATCACCCAGCACGCTTTCATGGGCGACCTCTCGTACCTCAATGCCGGTACGGTCTATTTCGGCGGTAAACCACTGCCGGGTTATTTGTAATTTTTACGACAGGAGTAACAGATGAGCCAGACAACAACCTCACGCGTGCTGTTTTGCATCGGTGTAAATCAGAACTTTTTTGATGCCAGCGCGGCAGAAGCCAAACAGGTATGGGCCGCCTTCGGGGTGATGATGAAGGGTATCGACGAGACCCCGGGGATCCGGGTTATCGGCAACATGGACGACGACCGCCTGATGGTTGGCCCGTCGACCACCGCCCCGTGGACCACCTACGTACTGGCGGATGCCGACACCCTTGAGAGCGTGGCCGCCGTCTGCAACCTTTTCCGCACCACCCCGGTGGGCGACAGCGGCAGCAAGCTGTGGAAGTACTGCAAGATTGAAGCCCGCGTCGGTCGCGAACTGATTATTCAGTAACGGAGTCACTCATGAGCCCACAGGATGCGCTGCGTTTACAGCAGCTCGAGGATCAGCAGGCTGCCCGCGTCTGCATCAGCCACTACATGCGTCTGTGCGATCGGCTGGACAGCATGGAGACGGTGCAGGCCATTGGCGCGCTGTTCAGCGAAGGTGCCTGCTGGGAAGGGCTGGGTGAGCCGTACGCCACCCGGCTCGGCAAACATCAGGGGCGTGCGGCAATCGTGGCGATGATGGCGGGCTATGTCAGTCACCCCGCGCACTTTGCCATGAATGCCCACTTTTTATGCTCCGAAGCCCTGTATCACGAGGCCGATGGCGAGCTGCACGGCCGCTGGCTGATGCTGCAAACCTCCACCTTTACCGCCGGAGGTGCCCATCTGAATGCGGCCGAGATCAAGATTATTTTCCGTCGCGAGGCCGGGGAAATGACCATCCACCATTTCACCACCCGCAACCTGTTCAGCAGACCGGTGAGCCACTGGCACGCGACGGATGCGTTACCGGTACCTGACAAAAACCAGACCGTCGAAGACGAGCAGGAGTAACAACATGCAGTGTGACCACATCATCAATGTCAAAAATATCGATACCACAGCGCAGCCGGTCCCGGGGCGCGAAGAGATTGCTGCGCTGGTGCAGGCCGACCGCGTGCACACCTCGCTCTATACCTCCGACGCGCTGTTCCAGCTCGAGCTGGATCGTATTTTCAGCAAAACCTGGGTCTGGGTCGCGCACGTCAGCGAGATCCCGGACACCGGCAGCTTTAAAACCACCGAGATCGGCACCCAGCCGGTGATCGTGGTCCGCGATCGCAAAGGCACGATCCATACCCTGCTGAACCGCTGCCGCCACCGCGCGGCCACGGTGTGTGAACACCGCAGCGGCAAAACCAATAGCTTCGTCTGCCCGTATCACGGCTGGGGTTACGCGCTGGACGGCAGCCTGCGCGGCGTCCCGCACCCGGAGAGCTACGCCGATCAGCTGGAAAAGAACGCGCTGGGTCTGGTGTCGCTGCGTACCGAAGAGTACGCCGGAATGGTCTTCGCCACCTTTAACGAGCAGATCGAACCGCTGGAGGATTTCCTCGGTGCAGCCAAAAAATGGATGGATCTGTTTATGAAGCAGGGCGCGGGCTACCCGATTAAGACCGGGCCTGCGCACCGCTTCCGCTTCCCGGGCAACTGGAAGATCCAGCTCGAGAACACCACCGACGGCTATCACTTCCCGGTGGTGCACCGCTCCTTCCTCAGCTCGGTCGATAAGCAGACCGAAGAGATGCTCAATTTCGTCGACGGCAGCGGCTACGTCGAAGATCTCGGCAACGGCCACAGCGTGATGGTAATGATCCCCGAGCTGGTGGATTTGGAAGCCAACCTCGATGCGCCGATCCCGGAACGCTTTGTCGAGCTGGCGGATGAACTGCGTAAAGAGCATGACGAACAGCAGGTGCGACGCATCGTGCGCGCGGTGGGCGGCTCCGGTTTTAACCTCAACCTGTTCCCGAACATCGCCTGCTCGATGGCCTTTTTCCGCGTCCTGCAGCCGGTCTCAGTAATGGAAACCGAAATCCACCACGCGGTGATCACCATGGACGGCGGGCCGGAGATTGCCAACCAGGCGCGCCTGCGTCTGCACGAGCACTTCCAGGGCCCGATGGGCTTTGGCACCCCGGACGACTCCGAAGCCTGGGAGCGCGTTCAGCGCGGGGCCACCGCCGGGGATGACCTGTGGATCATGCTCAACCGCGGTCTGGCCGGAGAGTACCGCACCGATGATGGCCTGCGCAGCGACGTCAGCGCCGAAACCGGGATGCGTGCAGCCTATCAGCAGTGGAAAAAGTTAATGACGGAGACGGAACAATGATGACCCCAGATTCTGCACTGTTTGCGGCCATGTCCGTAATTAACCTCGAAGGCGATCTGCTGGACCAGGGTGAGTTCAACGCCTGGCTGGATCTGTGGCAGCACGACGGCCTGTACGTCGTGCCGATCGACCCGAACGAGACCGATTTTAAAAACACCCTTAACTACGCCTGCGACGATCACCACATGCGCGAGCGCCGGGTGAAACGTCTGTACAGCGGCGAATCTATCTCCACCACGCCGCGCGCCAGAACGCTGCGCACCCTGTCGCGCTTCCGCCTGCTGGAGTCCGGCGAGGATCGGATCGTGGTGCGCGGGGCGCAGTCCCTGTGGGAGCACCGCAAAGGGCACAGCCGCCACTACGCGGCGGACATCACCTGGCACCTGTTGCCGCAGGACGGCAAGTGGCTGATCGCGCAAAAGGTGATCCGTCTGGTCAACAGCGACGATGTGCTGCACAGCATCGGCTACATCCTCTGAGGAGCCGTCCATGACGCAAACCGTATTAGTCACCGGCGCAGCCGCCGGGCTGGGCAACGTTATCGCCACCCACCTGCTGGAGCAGGGGTTCCAGGTGGTGCTGACTGATGTTGATGTTAATCGCGCCCGGGAAGCCGCCGACCGTCTGGATGACGGCCAGGGCAAAGTGCTGGCGCTGGGGCTGGATATTTGCCAGCCGCAGGATTTTGCTCGCGCGCTGGAGGCCACCATTGAACGCTTCGGTAGCCTGGAAGTGCTGGTGAATAACGCCGCGCTAACCCTGGCGACGCCGGTAATGGACATCCCGGTGGAGGAGTTCGACCGGGTGATCGCCACCAACCTGCGCGGCACCTTTGTCGGCTGCCAGACCATGGGGCGTTATTTCGCAACTAAAGGCTATGGCCGGATCGTCAACCTGGCCTCATTAGCCGGGCAGAACGGCGGCACCGCCTCCGGGGCGCACTACGCGGCCTCGAAGGGCGGGATCCTGACCCTGACCAAAGTGTTTGCCCGCGAGCTGAGTCAATCCGGCGTGACGGTCAATGCCATTGCCCCCGGCCCGCTGGATCTGCCGATGGTTCACGCCCTGGTGCCGGAAGAGAAGATGGCCGGGCTGCTGCAGATGATCCCGGTGGGCCAGTTAGGTGAAGCCGAATTTGTCGCACAGGCCGTGGCCTTGCTGGCATCTGAGCAGGCGTCGTTTGTCACCGGGGCGACCTGGGACATCAACGGCGGTCTGTTTATGCGTTAAGGAGTCAACATGCTGACATTACAGGTTATCAGGCGAGAGTTGCAGGGCGAGGTGGTCCTGCTGACGCTGGCGCATTCTGACGGTATCGAGCTGCCGACCTTTAGCGCCGGGGCGCATATCGATCTGCATCTGACAGAAGACCTGGTGCGTCCGTATTCCCTGTGCGGCGACCCAAAAAATCGCCAGCACTACCAGCTCGGCATCCTGAAAGACGCTCAGTCCCAGGGCGGCTCGCTGGCGGCCCACGCTCTGAACGTTGGGGATCGGATTCAGGTCAGCAATCCGCGCAACCTTTTTGCGCTGAATGACGAGGCCAGCCACAGCCTGCTGATTGGCGGCGGGATTGGCATCACCCCGATGCTGGCGATGGCCGCCGAGCTGCACGCCGCCGGGCGGTCGTTCAGCCTGCACTACTGTGCCCGGTCCCGCACCCAGGCGGCGTTTATCCCCCAGCTGGAGCAGTCGCCGTATGCCGATCGCGTGCAGATGCACTTCAGCGACGCCCGGCGGCTGAACCTGGCGGCGGTATTGAGCGACGTTCCGGCCAATACCCACGTCTACACCTGCGGCCCGACGCGCCTGATGGAGGCGATTGTGGACGAAGCGACCCGTCACGGCTATCGCCCGGAGCAGGTGCATCAGGAGTGCTTCAGCGCCGAGGTGCAGACCGGCGGCGCGGCCTTTGAAGTGGTTGCCGCCACCAGCGGCATCACCGTGCAGGTACTGGAGAACCAGAGCATCGTCGAAGCCCTGGCGCTGGCCGGACTGAAGGTGTGCGTCTCCTGCAAGCAGGGGATCTGCGGCAGCTGCCTGACCGACGTGCTGGAAGGCGAGCCGGATCACCGCGACAGCTATCTCACCGATGAAGAGAAAGCCGACGGCGACCAGATTTTGTTGTGTTGTTCCCGTGCGAAAAGCGCGCGTTTAGTCATCGATCTGTGAGGAATACCTTATGACACTGCAAACCGAATTTCGTAATGCAATGGCGCAGCTGGGGAGTGCGGTCTCTGTTATCACAACAGACGGCCCGGCGGGCAAATTTGGCTTTACCGCCTCTGCCGTTTGCAGCGTCACGGACTCGCCGCCGACGCTGCTGGTCTGTATGAACCGCAACTCTTTTGCCAACGAACACTTCAAACAGAACGGCACCCTTTGCGTCAACGTGCTCTCCAGCGATCACCAGGATCTCTCCGGGGTGTTTGCCAACGCCAGCCTGCGCTCCGAGGAGCGTTTTGGCTACGACAGCTGGCAGGTGCTGGCCAGCGGCGCGCCGGTGCTGAGTTCGTCGGTCGCCAGCTTCGACTGCGTGATCGACACCTGCCACGAAGTGGGCAGCCACTCTGTTTTTTACTGCCAGGTGCAGGCGGTGCGTATCAGCGAAGCGCCGCGTGGGCTGGTCTACTTCAACCGTCGCTACCATGCCGTCGGGCATGACGTACAAGCGTAAAACCAACAATAAAAGGTAACGCGGATGAGCAATGTCGTGACTGAAAATACCGTCGCCCCGGCGGCGGTTCCCCAGGATGCCGGGCAGATGCGCAAGCTGGTGTTCGCCTCGGTGCTGGGCAATGCCCTGGAGTGGTACGACTTTTTCCTGTACGGCACCGCGGCGGCGCTGGTGTTTGGCCCGCTGTTCTTCCCGGTGGGCGGCGACCCGATGCAGGGCACGCTGCTGGCGTTTTCCGGCTTTGCGGTGGGCTTTCTGGCGCGTCCGCTGGGCGGCATTGTCTTCGGTCATCTCGGGGATCGCTACAGCCGCAAGATGACGCTGATAATGACCCTGACCCTGATGGGGGCCACCACCTTTGTCATCGGCCTGCTGCCGGTCTATTCGCAGATAGGTATCCTCGCACCGATTTCACTGATCACCCTGCGCTTTTTACAGGGCGTCGCATCCGGCGGGGAGTGGGGCGGCGGGGTGTTGATGCTGAGCGAGAACGCCCCGGCATCCCGTCGCGGGTTCTATACCGCCTGGAGCCAGATGGGCGTCTCGGGTGGGTTTGTGTTATCCGCTTTCGCCTTTTATCTGGTGCAGAAGCTGCCGGAAGAGGACCTGATGAGCTGGGGGTGGCGCGTACCGTTTCTGCTTAGCATCGTGATCTTCCTGGTCGGGGTCTACATCCGCAAAAACATCCGCGAGAGCAAGGCTTTTAGCCAGGCCAAACCGGAAGACAAGCATGAGAAGATCCCGCTGATGGTGATTATCCGCGAGCACCCGAAAGCGCTGCTGCAGGCCATCGCCCTGCGCCTGCCGGAGAACGGGGCGTCGTACATCTTCTTCACCTTCTCGGTGGTCTACGCCAAACACATTGGCATCAGTACCGGGGAGATCATCAGCGCCGTCACCCTGGCGATGCTGGTGGAGTTCTTCTCGATTCTGTTCTGGGGCGCACTGTCGGATCGCATCGGCCTGAAGCCGGTCTACTACATCGGCGTGATCGGTCTGCTGGTGATGGCGTTCCCGTTCTTCTGGCTGCTCTCCACCGGCGACTACGGCTGGATCATGGTGGCGATGCTGCTGGGCCTGCCGTTCTGCCACGGGGCGATGATCGGCACCCAGCCGTGCATCATGAGCGATCTGTTCCCGGTGCGGGTGCGCTACTCCGGCCTGGCGCTGGGGCATGAAGTGGGCTCGATCTTCTCCGGTGGCCTGGGGCCAATGCTGGCGGTGGCGATGCTGATGTACTTCGACGCGTCCTGGCCGGTCTCCCTGCTGCTGATGGGCTATGCATTGCTGGCATGGATTGCGCTGCGCAGCCTGCCGTCTGACAAGAACAAAAATGAGGTAGCACCATGATTGATAAAAGGATTGCCGCCATCGACGGCGCGGTAGCCGACATTTTTGACGGTGCCATCGTGATGGTGGGCGGCTTCGGCCCGGCCGGACAGCCCGCCGAACTGCTCGACGCCCTGATCCGCCGCAGACCGCGCAACCTGACGCTTATCAGCAACAACGCCGGGAACGGCGACTACGGCCTGGCGGCGCTGCTTAAGGCCGGTTGCGTGAAAAAAGTGATCTGCTCTTTCCCGCGCCAGACCGACTCCTGGGTGTTTGACGATCTCTATCGTCGCGGGGAAGTGGAGCTGGAGCTGGTGCCGCAGGGCAACCTGGCGGCCCGCATTCAGGCCGGTGGTGCCGGGCTCGGCGGGATTTTCACCCCCACCGGGTTTGGCACCGCGCTGGCGGCAGGCAAAGAGACGCGCCATATCGACGGCAAAGATTATGTCTTTGAAACCCCGCTGAAGGCCGACTTTGCGCTGATCAAAGCCCTGAAGGCCGACCGCTGGGGTAACCTGATTTACGACAAAACCGGGCGTAACTTCGGGCCGATTATGGCCACCGCCGCCAACTGCACCATCGCCCAGGTGAGCGAGATCGTACCGTTAGGCGAGCTCGACCCGGAAGCGGTGGTCACACCGGGGATTTTTGTCCAGCGCATCGTCCCGGTGGCGACCGCGCGTCAGACCCAGACGGCCTAAGGAGATTACGTGAATAAATTGACTCATCAGCAGCTGGCCGAGCGCATTGCCCGCGACATACCGGAAGGGGCGTACGTGAACCTCGGGATCGGCCTGCCGACCCGGATTGCCAACTATCTGCCCGCGGATCGCGAGATTTTCCTGCACAGCGAAAACGGCATTCTCGGGATGGGGCCAGCGCCTGCGCCGGGCTGCGAAGATCCGGAGCTGATCAATGCGGGCAAGCAACCGGTGACCCTGCTCGACGGCGGGTGTTATTTCCATCACGGGGACTCGTTCACCATGATGCGCGGCGGTCACCTGGATATCTGCGTGCTGGGGGCGTATCAGGTTTCCGAGCATGGCGACCTGGCAAACTGGAGCACCGGGGAACCTTCCTCCATTCCGGCAGTTGGCGGGGCGATGGACCTGGCGATTGGTGCGAAGCGCGTGTATGTGATGACCGAACATCTGACCCGCCAGGGCGAGTGCAAAATCGTCAAAACCTGTACTTATCCGCTGACCGGCATGGCCTGCATCGACCGCATCTATACCGACATGGCGGTGATGGATATCACCGCGGACGGCATCCTGGTGCGCGAGCTGTTTGGCGACGTGACGCCCGGGTACCTGCAGTCGGTTACCCCTGTGGCGCTGACCTTTGCCCTTAATGCTGAAACCGAGGAGGCGTGATGGATCTGGAATATCGCCTCGATGGCCCACAGGACGCGCCGCTGCTGGTGCTCTCCAACTCGCTGGGCACCACCTGGCAGATGTGGCAGGCGCAGATGGCCGACTTCACCCGCCACTTCCGCGTGCTGCGCTACAACACCCGCGGTCACGGCCGCTCTCCGCTGGCAGAAGGGGGCATCACCCTCGATACCCTGGGGCAGGACGTGATTGCCCTGCTCGATCATCTGGACGTGGAGCGCGCCGTCTTTTGCGGCATCTCGCTCGGCGGGATGACCGGCCTGTGGCTCAATCGCCACGCGCCGTCGCGTTTTTCGCGCATCGTGGTCGCCAATACCGCGGCGAAAATCGGCGAAGCCAAAGGCTGGCTGCAGCGTGCCGCCACCGTGCGTCAGCAGGGGATGGGCCCGGTCGCCAGCGGCGCGGCGGATCGCTGGTTTACCCCGGCGTACCGCGAGAGCAACCCCGGCGTGGTCAAGCTGCTGGTGGATGGCCTGGCCGATACCCCGAAGGAGGGCTATGCCGTCTGCTGCGAAGCGCTGGCCGTTGCAGATTTGCGCCCGGACGTATCGGCGATGCTGCGCCCGATGCTGGTCATCGCCGGGGAAGACGATCCGGTGACCACGGTCAACGACGGCGAGTGGCTCGCCGCCCAGGCAAAGCAGACCCGCTGCGTGACCTTACCCGCATCGCACCTCTCGAACGTCGCCTGCCCGGCGGCGTTTAACCAGCAGGTGCTGACCTTTTTAACCGCAGGAGCTGCGACATGAGTATCACCATTGAATCCCTGGCCTGCTGGCTGGTGGATATCCCGACCATCCGCCCGCACAAGCTGTCGATGGCTACCATGGGCTGCCAGACGCTGACAATCGTCAGAATGCAGTGCGCCAACGGCATTACCGGCTGGGGCGAAGCCACCACCATCGGCGGCCTGAGCTATGGCGCAGAAAGCCCGGAGGCGATCAAATCCGCGATTGAGACCTATCTGGCCCCGCTGCTGTGCGGCCAGACGTTCAGCGGCCCGGCGGCGCTGGCTGACAAAATGAATGCCCACGTGAAGGGCAACACCTTTGCTAAATCCGCCCTGGAAACCGCGTTTCTCGATGCCCAGGGCAAGGCGCTGGGCCTGCCGGTCAGCTCGCTGCTCGGCGGGGCGCTCACCACACGGCTGCCGGTGCTGTGGACCCTGGCGAGCGGCGATACCCAGAAAGACATCGAAGAGGGTCAACGCCTGCTGGCAGAAGGGCGGCACGACACCTTCAAGCTGAAGATTGGCGCACGCGGGCTGGATGTTGATATCCGCCACGCGCTAGCGATCAAGGCCGCGCTGGGGGATGAGGTCAGCATCCGCGTGGACGTCAACCAGGCGTGGGATCTCACCACCGCCATCAAAGGGATGACGCAGCTGCAGGATGGCGGTATCGACCTGGTGGAGCAGCCGATCCCGCTGTGGGATCGGCAAGGGTTAATTGCCCTGAGCCAGCGCTTTGCGGTGCCGATTCTGGCCGACGAAGCGGTGTCGACCAGCCATGACGGCTATGCCCTGGCGAGCGGCGGCTTTACCGGCGCGTATGCCCTGAAGATTGCCAAAGCGGGCGGTCCGGTGCAGGCGCTTAAGCTGGCACAGGTGGCGCAGGCGGCAGGCGTGGCGCTGTACGGCGGCACCATGCTGGAAGGCACGCTGGGTAGCGTCGCATCGTTACATGCCTGGTCGACGGTCAGGATGCAGTGGGGCACCGAGATGTTCGGCCCGCTGCTGCTGAAGGATGACATCGTGGTCCGTCCGCTCGATTTCAGCCACGGACAGGTGACGTTACCGCAGGGGCCGGGCCTGGGCGTCGATATCGACGAAGAGAAGCTGCGTTACTACGCACGTAAATAAAGGAGAACGCGATGCTGTTTAAAGTGGAAATGACGGTCAACATCCCGTCATCCCTGCCCAAAGAGCAGGTTGAAGAGGTTAAAGCCAAAGAGAAAGCCTACTCCCAGCGTTTACAGCGCGAGGGGAAATGGCCGCACATCTGGCGCGTGGTCGGCCAGTACGCCAACGTCAGTATTTTTGACGTGGCGGACAACCAGGAGCTGCACGAGATCCTGACCGCGCTGCCGCTGTACCCGTGGATGGAAATCAGCGTGCAGCCGCTGTGCGCGCATCCGTCGTCTATCTATACCGAACAAACGTCGTCGAAATAATTACAAAAACGTACCCTACAAAGAGGAATAAGCAATGTCACAGAACCCTGTACATCAAACCGAGCTGGACACCTTATTGGCCATCAGCAGCGGCTTAAATTCCACCGGTGGCAATGACCGTTTTAAAAACATCATGCATCAGCTGCTGAGCGATGTGTGCAAGACCATCAAGCAGTTCGATATTACTGACGAAGAGTTCTGGGTCGCGGTGAACTACCTTAACGAGCTGGGCGGACGCCAGGAAGCGGCGCTGCTGGCCGCCGGTCTGGGCCTTGAACACTATCTGGATATGCGCGCTGATGAGAAAGAGGCCGCATCCGGTGAAGAAGTGGGTACCCCGCGCACCATCGAAGGGCCACTGTACGTGGCCAACGCCCCGCTGAGTCAGAGCTTTGCCCGTATGGACGACGGCAGTGAGCAGGCCGAAACCATGTGGCTGCAGGGCCAGGTCACCGACCTGAACGGCAAGCCGGTGGCGGGCGCGATTGTGGATATCTGGCACGCCAACACCCTTGGCGGCTACTCGTTCTTTGATCAGTCCCAGAGCGAATACAACCTGCGTCGCCGCATCCTGACCGATGAAAACGGCCGCTATGCGGTGCGCAGCATCGTGCCGTGCGGCTACGGCTGCCCGCCGGATGGCCCAACCCAGAAGCTGCTCACCGCCCTGGGCCGCCACGGCAATCGCCCGGCGCATGTGCATTTCTTTGTGTCGGCGCCGGGGTACAAACACCTGACCACGCAGATCAACCTGAACGGGGATGAGTATCTGTGGGATGACTTTGCCTTTGCGACCCGTGCGGAGCTGATTGCGGATCCGGTGAAGATCACCGATGCCAGCGTGGCGCAGGCGCGCGATCTCAATGGGGAGCATACGGAGGTGAATTTTAGTTTTACGCTGGTGGCCAGTGCCGAAAGTAATGAAGAGCAGAAGATCAAGCGACTGCGTGTGAAGGAGTGATGGCAGTAGGCGCTGTGTGAGTAAAGGGCCGGGATCGCGATAAGCGGTCCCGGTTTTTTGTTATAAGGGATATCGACTATAACGGCGTAGAGATTTTTTTGGTTTGATGGTCAGTAAAGTGGCAAAAGCGGACGTTGTAAGCCTTAATTTTATTAAGTATTAGTGAGTGCTAATGGATACTTGTCGTGGATGAGAAACGTTGGATCGTTACCAATAGACAAACCTCCACGCCAGGAATTATTTTATAAGTAAGAAATATTAATCCAAAAGAACCTGGTCAATAAATGCGCCGTAAAAATGTGAACGATTATCAAGCTTTTATCGCAGTTGCCCGTGAAAAAAGTTTCACAAAAGCGGCCGCTCAGTTAGGTGTCTCGCAGTCGGCGCTGAGCTACACGGTAAGGACTCTTGAAGCAGATCTTGGCCTTCGTCTTCTTACCCGTACCACGCGTAGCGTTTCTGTGACAGAAGCTGGCGAGCGGCTACTTTCCCGTATAGGACCACATTTTGACGAAATTGAAAGTGAGATCGCCGCACTCAGCGGGTTGAGAGAAAAACCAGCCGGTACTGTGCGTATTACTGCCGTTGAACATGCAGCCGATACAATTCTCTGGCCTAAACTCGCCCCGGTGATGCTTGAGTATCCCGATATCAACATTGAAATTATCAGCGAGTACGGACTTAAAGATATTGTCGCTGAACGTTATGATGCTGGCGTTCGGTTGGGCGAACAGGTCGATATGGATATGGTTTCCCTGCCTCTTGCCAGGGACTTCCGTTTTGCAGTGGTCGCAGCGCCCTCTTATTTCATGGGGAAGACCTATCCGGGAACGCCTCGTGATTTAAACGATCATAGCTGTATCAGATTACGCCTACCCACTCATGGCGGATTCTATACCTGGGAGTTTCGCAAGGATAAGACGGAAATTAAGGTCCGTATTGATGGACGAGCGACTTTCAGCACAATAAATATGATGAGGCAGGCCGCCCTTGATGGAATGGGACTTGCTTATCTGCCGTTAGATACCGTGGAGAATTATCTTGAAAACGGGATGTTAGTCCAGGTGCTGACAGACTGGTGTCCACCGCGTCCCCCCTATCATCTTTACTACCCCAGCCGTCTACAACATTCTCTGGCATTCGCACTTGTGCTCGAAGCACTCCGTGCCCCATAACCTTTGAGCGCTGTTTGTCCTGGTCCATATCGAACTCAGTTACTTATAACCCTATTAATAAAACCTCCTTCTAAGCCCATGCGAAATTAAGCATCTAATTTCTCAATACTAAAGAGATTAAGATGGCCGCTGAAACAATTCATGTTTTTTCAGCGGCCAGGGCCGCCATCATATATATGAAGGAGTCTTGCAATGAGTAAAAAAACAGGTGGGTTAAGTCGCCGTAATTTTATCCTGACGAGTTCAGTGGCCTCAGCAGGATTACTGATGGCGGGTCATGCTTTAGCCATGCTCTCACCTACACCTAATACATCTGGCACCACTACACACGTAGATGGCATTACAGTCACCAGCGTCCTGTTCCGGAACAATGAGATAATGATGTCCGGAAATGTCTACGTCCCCCCTGATTTCAGCGAAAACCGTCAATACGCTGCTATTGTCGTTGTCCACCCTGGTGGTGGCGTTAAGGAACAGACTGCTGGACTTTATGCCCTTAAACTGGCTAAAGAAGGATTTGTCACCCTGGCGTTTGATGCCTCCCATCAGGGGGCTAGCGGCGGATTACCGCGTTTTGTTGATGATCCCATGAAGCGAGTCGTCGATTTCTATAGCGCAGTCGATTACCTGACGACTCTCCCTTATGTCGATAATAATCGAATCGGCGCATTAGGCGTTTGTGCAGGCAGTGGTATTACGGTTAAAGCGTCGATGACGGAACGCCGAATCAAAGCGCTGGCAACGGTCAGTGCCGTAGATGTTGGAGCTGCGACCCGAAAAGGCTGGGAGGGAACAACATCAGAATCTGAACTCATTCCTACTCTGGATGCGGTTGCTAAACAGCGCACAGTCGAAGCAGCAGGCGGCGCACCGGTTTATGTCAACTATGTACCCAAATTGGGTGATACCAGTGCACCAAAAGATCTTCAGGAAGCTGCGGACTACTATCTGACTGAACGCGGAAAATATCCGACTTCTACCAATCAAATGCTGATGACAAGTATCAGTACGCTGGCGTCGTTCACCGGATTTGAAGGGGCAGATGTCTATTTAACACAACCACTTCTGATTATAGCCGGTAGTAAAGCAGGATCGCTCTGGCATAGCCAGGAATTACAGAATACTGCGGCCTCTGTTCAAAAAACGCTGCATATCATTCCGGGTGCAACACATATGGACCTCTATGATGGTCAGGGTGCAACGGTTGCAGCGAGTAAGCTGGCTCCTTTCTTCAAGAAAAATCTCGCATAGGTATGACTATCCATGAAACAAAATCCACTACTTGAAAGATTTCCACTTGGTAAAGGTGTGACGCTGCGCAACCGTATTGTGATGGCCCCGATGACGACCTGGGCTGGTAATGATGACGGCACGGTATCTCATGAGGAAGAAGCATATTATCGTCGACGCGTTCAGGACATCGGGCTGGTCATTACTGGCTGTACTCATGTTCAGGAAAACGGCATTGGGTTTACGGGAGAATTTGCTGCGTATGACGACAAATTTATTCCCGGTTTAAAGCGCCTTGTTATTGCTGCAAAAAGCGGTGGAGCACCGGCAATCTTACAAATATTCCATGCAGGTGTGAAAACCAGCCCTGAACTGGTTTCGGATATTGTCGCTGCAAGCGCTATTCCCGGTGACGCCGGCCCTTTCGCACCGTCCGTTACCCCTCGTGAACTGACATGCACTGAAGTCGAAACTGTTATTCAGGATTTCGGGAAAGCAACTCGCCGTGCAATAGAAGCAGGATTTGATGGTGTTGAGTTACATGGTGCTCATGGCTTTTTACTTCAGAACTTTTTCTCACCTCATTCCAACCGTAGAGAAGATCAATGGGGCGGCTCTCTTAAAAACCGTATGCGTTTCCCACTCAGCGTCATTGAGAGTGTGCGTAAAACGATTGCTGAGCATGCAACCAATCCCTTCCTTATGGGATACCGCATTTCACTGGATGAGCATTACGAAGATGGGTTGCGCATTGATGAGTCGCTTCACCTGGTTGACCGCCTGGTCGATGAGGGTATTGATTATCTCCATGTATCACTCGGTAATGCACTTGAAGCCAGACCCGTTGATGCACCGAATGGCCCCAAAGTTATCGAAATCGTGCGCGATCACCTTGCTGGACGTATACCTCTGATTGTTGCCGGGCAGTTGCGAACACCAGAGCAAGCCGAGGATGCTGTTAAAGCAGGGGTATCTTTGACGGCAGTAGGTCAGGGTATGATTATGAACCCAGACTGGGTTAAATTCGTAGATGGCAAAGCTGAAGGAAAAATTGCTCTAAATATTGCTGCATCAGACGTAGAGCAACTTGCTATACCCCAGAAACTGTGGCGTGTAATTGAGGACACGACTGGCTGGTTTAACATCCGTTAAATACGGCCTAACCGTAATATGACAATTAGAATTAACTTGCCATTGATTTCATTTCAGAACCTGCAAAGTTCTTACATGGCCGGATTTCGGGATTAACTGGGTTACGGCCATGTAAATTTTACCTTATTCCTTTACGTCCTCTTCAAACTAAAGGGACATTATTTCAGGCATACCATCCGCTTCTCGTTCACTGCGGACCTTCAGCTCAGTTAGATGGTCCGCTTCGTGCCAAAAGCGGCCCCTTGTGATGCCTGCCAGAACGCGGCGCGAGATTTCTTTCCCTGAAAAATGGCTAATTAGGACATTCAGAACCCTCTATTTGTCGTGCATACACTATCAATCTCAAATGTCTGTCTTCATCCACAGTCAGTGACGTGAATTCGAAAGGCAAGGCCTGTTCCCCTATCAGCAAATGACGGACTCCATTGCATTTCGCGGGAACCTGATGTTGTCGCCACCAGCCTTTGAACTCTGGCGAGACGTATTCCAGCTCATTTACCAATTCAGCTATATCCGTATTTTGGCTGGCGCGAGTGAAATCTCGGCGAAAGCTTGACAGCATTAGCGGCGCCTGTTCATTCCAGTCTACGATTCGTCTCTGAAGAGTGTTATCGGTGAAAAGTAGCCAAAGGAGGTTACGCTGCTCGGGTATATGACAGCCAAAATTAAATAACTCGTCGGCTAATGCATTAAAACCCAGGACGTCCCAGCGCAGATTAAGCACGAAAGCGGGATGCGGCAGGTCATGCATCAGTCGTCTTACAAGTGGTGGCAGTACACACCAGGTTTTACCGGGTTCGGCCGGAGGGCGCTCATGTGCGAGCATAAACAGGTGTCGACGTTCAGCGGCATCCAGTTTCAGCACCCGCGCCAGATTATCCAGAAAGGTGGATGACACCCCAATATCCCGGCCCTGTTCAAGCCATGTGTACCAGGTGAGGCCAACACCCGCAAGTGCTGCGACTTCTTCACGCCGCAGGCCTGGCGTCCGGCGACGGGTTCCGCTGGGAAGCCCTACGTCGACAGGTGACAGACGTTCCCGCTGCGCACGCAGGAAGGCCGCCAGATCAGTACGCGTTCGATTTAATGTCCGCATCGCTCATCTCGTTGCTTAAAGTAATAGTATAAAGTGTTAAATTGTAATCGTTTAATAAGACAGCGAGAATCGTCGCATATTCTTCTTGAATTGGATATGCAATATGAGTTCAACCTCCTGTTTTACCATTCCCTCCCAACGTCCCTCGCGTGGTACGCCTCCCTGGGCTGGTTTGTCCGTGCTGCTCCTTGCGGGATTCGTTACCATCTTTGATCTGTTTGTCGTAAACGTCGCCATCCCCAGTATTCAGACCAGACTGGGAGCGAATTTTGCGCAGATTGGCCTTATCGTCGCCGGGTATGAACTCGCATTTGGCGTTATGTTGATTACTGGGGGGCGGCTGGGGGACATGTTTGGTCGCCGTCGATTATTCATTACTGGTATGGCTGGCTTTACGCTGGCTTCAGCTTTCTGTGGCCTGGCGCCAGGCACCGGTTATCTTATTTGCGCCCGGGTTTTGCAGGGGCTGGCAGCGGCATTATTGTTCCCGCAGGTTTATGCCTCCATTCTTGTTAACTTTGAGGATAATGACAGGCGCAAAGCCTTTGGCTTGTTGGGGATGACACTGGGGCTGGCCGCTATTGCCGGTCAGGTGCTGGGCGGATGGCTGGTACACGCGGACTTGTTTGGTCTGAGCTGGCGCAGCATTTTTCTCATTAATTTGCCGATTGGCGCTTTAGCTATTCTCGCAGCACGATCAATTCCCGAATCCCGTGCCCCGCAGAGGCCGCTGCTGGACTGGCCAGGTGTGCTACTAGTCAGTTGCGGGCTGGTTCTGATTTTGGCTCCATTAATAGAAGGACCAGTGCAAGGCTGGCCTGACTGGAGCCGATGGGCACCAGGTATAGGACTGGCTATACTGATACTCTTTTATCGACAACAAGAGAAACGTCGAATAGCAGGCAAATGGCCCCTGGTCGATATGAGCCTGATGGCGAATAGCCATTTCTCGCTGGGAACGATGCTGGTGTTGTTAGTTTACTCTACCTCAAGTTCATTCTTTCTCTGCTTTGCCTTACTGATACAGACGGGGCTGGGTTTGGATGCCTTCCATGCAGGAAGTATCTTTGCTCCCTGTAGCGTAGGTTTTATGCTTGCATCCCTGGCTGCACCGCGACTGGTTGCCAGATGGGGAACATATAGCCTTTTTATTGGCGCATTAACCTATGCGGTCTTCATTGCAATAATGATATTTCAGGTATGGATGTCAGGATCAGAACTGAAACCAGTGCAGTTAATTCCTGCACTTATTATGGTCGGTGCTGGCCAGGGTTATATTATGACGCCATTACTGAATCTTGTTTTGAGTTTTGTTGAAGAAGCGGAATCTGGCATGGCATCCGGGGTTATCTCGACAGTTCAGCAAATCGGGGCTGCTCTGGGCGTTGGCGTCGTTGGCATTCTGTTTAATGGTGCGCTTTCAAAGACGACTCACCTGCCACATGCCGGGCAGTATGCTTCTGCGTTTGTTGCCGGGATGCTGTACAACCTCGCTGCGTCGGCAGTAATCTGCCTGTCGTTGCTGATTTTGAAAAAAACGCAACCGACAGAAAGTTGACCTAATTTCATCAGCGGCCTCTTGAGGCTGATAGAAACGGATTGAACTGTTAGGTATTAGCAGGGATGCATGATGTGCGCTTATCGCTCGCAGCAGTCCTGCAGGCGGACGATGACAACTAAAACGCTCATCCACCAAAATACCATCAGGCCCCCGCCATAAATGCATCACTAAAGCGTGCTCCTCGGGTCGATCACTTCATCCCTGGCGCACGCCGGGCCAGCCAGGCTCCCCAGAACAGGCTGGAAAAGAAGCGTACGGGATCCTCAAAGCCCGCGTCGCTAAGCAAGGCAAAAACGGCATTTTCCGGCAGAGGTGGCTCTGTGCCCTGCAAAATGTTGTTCATTTTAGACCGGAGCTCTTCCGCCCCCGCGCCGTTCATTCGCCAGCGATTTGCCACCCCAGCTCCGGCTACATTCGCGCGAGCAAGTTCGTGGCAGACATCCTATCCGGCCAGGGCAATCCGGCTTTGTCGTGCGTATTCTCCTGCACGAGTAGCGTCGAATTTAGCGGCAGAATCTTGTGTCATGGCTTCTCCAGTCAAAAATTCTTATCCAGAGAAAGCGTGACATTCCTCTGTCGATAATCATAGAAATCGATATTGCTATCAACCCGCTTATAGGTGAAATTCAGTTTCGGCATCACCCCAAAGAAATAGAGGTCTCGATGCCAGAGCGAGAAGTTATAGATTTGTTCGTTATCTTTCCGTCGTGTTGAGAAGATATCACTGTCGGCCTGGTAATTGCGTCTGGCAATGGCCGTGGTGGCGGCAAAAGAGAGTTGCCAGGGCATATCAACCTGCACCCCACTGCGCAAACCTACCCGATGGTTAGATTCACTGCGAGTGAAGGTCTGCTGATCGAGCAGATCGAAGCCTGCAAATCCTGATACCCGGTTGCTGAATGCATGGGACAGGGTTGTGGAAGAGTAACGATTTTGCCCGCGCAAGAATCGATAATCTTTATCATCATAATCCAGTTTCTGATATTCCAGCGCCTGACTTACCTGCCAGGTGGGCGTAAGTAAATAACTGTATTCGGCGCGGACGCCAGGGCCAGAAGAATACGCCTCTGTGCCATACCATCTTTTTTCATAAAAAGGCAACAGGGCAAATTGTTGCCGGAAATTACGCCATTGATATCCAGCATAAGCACGGGTGGTAATATCATCAAAATCATGATTATTCCAGTAGCTCTTACCGTTTACCGTACCAAGAAATCGCAAACCATGCTGATCGTAGAGTTGAACATCTTTTTGTAATGCGCCATTGAACCAGAAACCTTCTCCGCGCTGAGGGAAACTATCCTTATTACGAATAAACAGACGATCACCAACCCGAATGGTTTTACCAGATGAAGCATTATTCACATTGCTGTCATTCAGATAACTTAGGCTGAATGAACCCGTTAATGCGCTGCCTTTCTGAATGCGCTCAAGATATTGTGCAATGACCTGCTGAATATTCTCAGGCGGATTGCTTTGTAATACACGACGAAATTGATAATCAGCCGCGTCAAACTGACGATTTTCAAACATGGCACGCGCTAAATCCAGACGCACCGCAGCAAAATCAGGATGCCTACTCAGAATCGCACGATAGTGTTCAATCGCCTCTGCATAATGCCCCTGACTGCGTGCCAGACCGGCTTTTGCAAAATGAATCAGGGTAGAATCCGGATTTGGTGACGCCGCATAGACAGGTAAAATGGCACGAACCATCGGCCACTTTTCTTCACGAATGGCCTGATCGAGCAGCGCCATCGCCAGCTCTGGCTGTTCCGCCAGTTGAGCATTGGTAACATGCAGCGTCTTTTCGCCAGGCTCGGTGCGCTTGTCCGGCGTGGTCAGTCGTTCAAAGTGGGGAGCAGCAGGAATCGAGTCGGTTTCCGGCGGCGCAGCAAACGCAACGCTGAGCGGGCACAGCACACTCAGCGCGCCAGTACGCAAAATATTCATAGAAAGGCTTACCATCTGAAGGTCCGGTCAGTCAGGCTGACCGGAAAACGATTTATTGACGTGTCGCGCCAAAGGAAGCGTTTTTAGTCGTGTCTGCAAACTGCGCCAGACCGCCTAACTCTTCAGCCGTGGGACCATTGAAATGTCCGGTGAACGTCCCCGCCTGCCCGCCGGATTGCGCATTACCGGTGAAACCACCGTTGGCAATGTTGCCCTGCATCGCAACTTCGCTACCAAAGGTATCATTTCCGGTAATAGTGCCGTTGATGGTTTTCGCCGCGAAATCAATGTCAAAGCGAGCATCACTCAGGGTGCTTTCACGCATACCGTGACCCACATAGGTCGCAGTTCCCTGGGTAGGCACGTTAGCCGCGAGCGTGGCATCCCCGGTGTAGAAGACGTCATGCTGACCTTTTTCAAATTGTGTCCAGGTACCGAACGTGGTGTAACTCATACGGCCACAGCACCATGACGTTGAGGAGACCGCGGAACGGTCGTCACGGGTGAGCCGCTGGGTTTGCACCAGGCCCGCAGAGATCCCGGTGCCGCGCATAACATATTCACGGCCCTCAGGGGTGGTGTAGGTCCAACCAGAAAGGGTACCGCCGGTGGTCAGGCTGACCGGTGCCGTGGCAGGGGTTTCCGGTGCGGTAACCGTATTGCCGTTATCCGTTTGCACAGGCGCAGTGGTTACCGGGGGCGTGCTATCGCCACCGCCGCCACCGCCGCCACCACCGCCGCCGCCACATGCAGTCAGCACAAAAGCGGTCAGTAATAAACCAGGTTTTAAGATCCCCATACGCTAAACGTCCTTGGTTGTGAATAAACTCGTAAGATTTGTAACATAATTTTTGCGAATAAATTTACGTCAAAACATTAAGTATCTCTAATGAATAGTTCTTATTTCTGTTAATTCTAAGATTAATCTTAACAATAACTTACACAACGTTGCGCCTGTGGATCAGTTAACCGGCGTTAATTTAACTTAAGTCGATTAATTAGCGCTTTTTCACGCGCTTTCTATTATGTGCCCTTATTCATCCTCTCATGCTTGTTACATATAATTTAACTTAGGTGTTTGCGTTTTTTTTCAACATTAGCTAATGAATCTCCTGCTTGTATGATAGAAAATCGGGTTGCGTTGCATCACGACGTATCGATGTTGTGTCAGCGCAGGCATCACGTCTCGCTGGCTGAAAGCTCTGAGAAGTCATTGCGTCAGAATTTTTCTGCAAGGGGAATAACTGGCATTCAGAGACCAGCTTATGTACAGAAGTGAACAAAAGATCCAAATCGATATTATCGTTGGCGAAGCCGTGATGCCGTTGCTCAACGAAGGTTTAACCACAAAATGTCATTTTTGATATAAAACCAATGTCCGCTTATCGCTCGCGGCGGACCATCAACCCAGGAAGCTCGTCCGCTCAGTGCCAACAGCGGACGTTGTGCTAATCATTAACAAAGTGGTCGGGCTGGGGAATACGTTTAGCCAGTTTCTTTTGTAGTGCCATGACCATCAGGGGAAACCCAGTCGCAGCTAATGCACAGACTGCAAGTAATCGGTCTAAGTTCTGAGCTGTTATGCTGTGGTCAGGCAGTAATAAAGACGACAAAAAGAATGCAAGAGTTGTTATCAGGGACATTATCGCAGCCTGTAACGAAGAAAAACTGGCGCGTTGTTCATCCGCTGGATATTGGATCGTAACCGAAGATGATGAAACCAGCCGACTATACGAAGCCCCCAGAAATAAAGTAATAAAGAGAACCGCGCTGTGATAGCCCATAGCAGGGATCAGTAAACTGACTACAAAAAGTAACGTTGAGATTGTCGCCAGCATCAGAGCGGAAAAGCGCGATGTCAGAACTCCTGTTATTTTTGTAGAGAGATAGCCTGCAATCCCTCCGCTTAAGAACAGCAATGGCAGCTGGTCTTGTTGTGCACCCAAATGATGGATCATCAATGGGGTCAAAATGGGAATGATCAGCATTGGGCTAAACTGTACCAGTGCATTACAAGAGGCAAAAAGCAGGGTTTGAGCATCAATAGTTAGCTTGTTCTTAGCGGGTGATTGAGCTGCATCCCTGGGAATAAAAAGGGCTATAAGCGGTAAAGACAGCAGACACAGAAAACTGATTGACCACAGTGAAATATGCCAGCCATAGTGTGTGCAAAGAAATAATATTGATGGCATACCAACGATGCTTACTATCGAAAATGACGCAATTACCGTGGCCAGCATTTTCCCACGCATGTTAACAGGGGAGTCGTTTATCAAGATACTCATCCCCACCCCCATCGTTGTACCGCCAACCAATCCTGCGCAAAATCGTAGGGCCAATAGGGTGTCAAAATTTGTTGTAAATGTAGACGCAAACGTCAGTGCTCCCAGCAGCAGCATGTTCTGCATTAAGAATCGCTTCTTATCAAATCGGTCTATCCAATAAAAAGCAGCAACACCGGAAATAACTGCACCTAATGTGTACATGCCGGAGACATATCCAGAAAATGAAACCGGAACCGAAAACGCTTCTGCCATAAAGGAAAAAACAGGCGTTAATGCCATGTATTCCAACGCATTAGTAAACTGGATAAAGGCAATGATGATGGCTATCCGCATGAGTGTTTTGTGATTAAACATTTGAGTAACCTGTGGCATAACAAGCAGCCTATAAGAAATGGATGCTAAAAGTTTATCGGGTATCAATAACCCGCATAAGATGGTAAAAATGGCGAGTATTGTTATCAAATGTGGGATTTGCTATGCGTCCGGCTCTCGACTTTACTACCCTGAAAGTGTTCATCGCCGTGGTTGACAGAGAAAGTTTCGTTGGGGCATCCAGAGCGCTTGAAATGCCGACATCAAACGTAAGCCGTTGTATTTCTCAGTTAGAAGAAAAACTGAACCTTCAGCTTATCGAACGCAGCACACGCCATATGAAGCTCACCCAAGCGGGACAGCTACTCTATGCACGAGCAAAACCACTGCTTGAAGCACTTGAACAAACTGAGTCTGAATTGACCCAAGGACAGGTTCAACTCAAAGGCCCATTACGGATCTGTATTCCCAATGAAATAGGACCAGCATTGCTGGGTTCTGTTATTGCCGATTTCGCGTGTCAGTATCCGGATGTGGAGATCAGCTGTGTCACAAATTTGTCAGGCTTCGAATCTCTTCGCGATGATCTTGATTTAGCAATCATTGTTAGCCGTGGTCAGATGGATGACAGTGACTACATCGCCCGTCATCTGGTTACTATCCCTTGCACCATTGTTGCAGCGCCCTCCATCATTCTGCGTTATGGAACCCCTTCTCATATCCAGCAGTTTGAAGAATTACCCTGTATTACAACGGTAAGTGCACTGAAAGGGGCACCATGGCAATTTGTCAGTGGAAAAGGCAGGTTCGAGACAATTGCAGTAAAAGGGCATTATCGGGTAAACAGCGGAGAGATGGCTGGACGGGCTGCTGTATCAGGTGTTGGTTTTGCCATTCTTTCGAAACAAGCTTGCCAGCCCTATATCAATGATGGGCGACTCATCGAGATTACGTTTGAACAGTCGGCGGCCCCATTGCACTTATTCGCGCTTTATTCCAATCGACGCTACTTACCCGCAAAAACACGAGCACTTATTGATTTTATGCATCAGAAGTTGAGCCATCTACCCTTGGTAACATAAGAGCGTATTGAACAGCCACAACATACTGAACGTCGGGTCTTAGCTCAATGTAGTCCCTCACTTCCACGCCCCGTCCGCTCCGTGCCAGGAGCTGACGTTGCAGGCTTAAGTCTGTGCTAATCAACGGGGAGCAGGTCAATGGACCTGCGCGAATATTTACACGCAGGAATAGCACTGGCATAACCACCTGTTCTTATGCCAAATCAAACATCATCCGGTGATTGAATGTTTTACTGCATATTCTTCTTTGCAGATAGGAGTATAAGGATGATTGATCACACCGGATTCAGCGTAACCAATCTTGAAGACAGTAAACTGTTTTACACACGTGTTCTGGCAAGCCTTGGCCATATTGCCCGGCTTGAAATACCGGATAAAGCGGTAGGTTTTGGTCCTGCCAGACCCGATGAAGGGTCAGATCCGGGAGGCGCGTTCTGGATCGCACAGGGCACGCCCGCCACGCCCCGGATGCATCTCGCCTTCAGTGCAAAAAACAAAGAGGAAGTGGACGCATTCCACTCTACCGCCCTCCGGGTCGGTGGAAAAGATAATGGTGCACCGGGGTACAGGCCTCAGTATCACCCCGGATATTACGCCGCGTTTATCCTTGATCCTGATGGGTACAATATTGAGGCTGTTTACCACGAGACACGATAATGACTCGCGGCGCGGAAGTGTCTGAATTACCAATGGCTATGCATCTTTTATAAAATACATTTTCTATTCAGGTGTTAATAAAGAGTGTAAGCCGATTGATGAGTTTGACATTACTGCAACACGATCAGGAAAGCCTTACATCATTTACTGTACTTCTGCTTTTCGGCCGCAGCAGACATACGGCTCGGTTGGCTGACCGTCTCGTGCCATTTGTTGACGCGATTAATCCATCGGCCCTTTGATCAATAGGATTCTGGTCAGGTCAGATTGCAGCATGGGGTACTTCAAAAATAAGTGTGTATTGAGGAAGGATATAGCTTCTTATTCAACTTATTTTTCCATATTTGTTATATGACGGCAGGGAATTTATATGGCATAAGAGCATTAAACGAACATCAAAAGGAATGACGTTATGTCGCTTTATGACCTTAGAACCGAAGCACATGCATTACCGGAGGCCTGGCACTCTCATGTATTAGGCCGCATTGGTACAGTGAATCTCAAAGTTTTACGAATGGATGAACGATCGGTAATTGAAGAGGTACATGAGTATGACGAGGGGTTACTGGTTATTGATGGACGTCTGGAGCTTAGTGTAAAAGGAAAAAAAATATCTGTAACGTCTGGCCAGCTTTATGTAGCCAAAGCTGGCATTTCTCATACTGTTGAAACAGGCAGCTTTGGCGTACTGGTTATCATAGATTTACCAGAAACGGAAATTGCCTAACGATAGTATGTCCGCTCCTCGCTCACAGCGGATCATCAACCCAGTAAACTCGTCCGCTCAGTGCCATAAGCGGAAGTTGCCAGTTTCAGCTTATGTTTACAAACGGAGAGCGGATTAAAGCCGGGGGTGCTTCGCTTGCCCGGCCTACAACCCCCCTCAACGGGTAAATGTGTCGACAGGGCTTACCACTTCATCTCGCCGGTATTAACCTTCGCGCTCAGTTCGAGCGAACTCTCATCCGCCAGACCCGGGTACGCCGCTTTCATTGCGTCAATAACCGCGGTCGACCCCTTCTGGCTGGCCAACGTCTGCTCAAATTTTTGCAGATAAGTATGGGTGAAGGTGATGGCCGAGTCGTTTTCCGGGCGCGCACCCAGGTAGTGACCGGGAATAACCTGCTGCGGTTTCAGAGACTGCATTTCGCCAAGCACCGTCATCCAACCCTGACGGATAGCCGGGGTTTGCGTATCAGCGGTCCAGACATGAATGCCGGAGGCAATCCCCGTTCCGCCGAGAATCGCCTTGTTCGCCGGGATCCAGACATAGGCGGCATATTCACCGGCGTGTTTTAACTCCAGCGCTTCGCCGTCGACGGTAAAGCGGGTGGCGTTTGTCGCCTGTGGCACGATGATTTTTGTCGGTGCGCCGTCCTTCATCTGCGGGCCCCAGAACGCCAGCTTGGCGTCTTTGGTGGCCTTGATATGATCAACTACGGCCGGAGATGCCACCACATTTACCTGCGGGAACGCGGCCACCAGGGGCTCAAGCCCGAAATAGAAATCCGGATCGCCAGAGGTGATCACAATCTCTTTCAGGGTTTTGCCACCGGCTTTGATCATCTTCACCAGCTGCTCGCCATCTTTAACGCTGAACTGGGCATCAAACAACACCGCTTCAGTCGGGCCGGAGACAAGGGTGGACGAGACCGGGAAAATGCCTTTTTCCTGTGGGTTATAGACCTCAAGGTGCAGCGGGGCGGCGAATACGGGCGCAGCGGTCAGCGTTAATACCAGCGAGAGAGATTTCATGTTCATGGTGATCCTTAGTGGTTTATTCGGGTGAGTTGCGGTTTAACCAGCGCGAAAAAGGCATCGGGTTTACCGTAATAACGTCCGACAGGCAGCAGCGTGCTGTTCCCGTCGGTGTCGATAATCGCAGCCGTGGGGAACCCCTGGCCTTTGACCATTGCCATGAGCATCCGCGCATGCTGAATGCTCTCCAGCGTTTCATTTTCCTGAATTTGTCCGAGCCTGATGTCAGGCCCCGCCGTCTGATCCAGAATCTGATTCACCACCTCGGGATGGGTGATGTTTTTCCCGTCCTGGTACCAGGCCCGCTGGATGGCGTTGAGAAAGTGCAGATCGGCGCCGGGCAGGGCAAACCGCTGTGCTGCCAGTAGTCCGCGCGTGGTCGGCAGGGAGTCGAGGACAAGCTGGCTGTCGGCCAGCAGCTTGTGGCGATATTCCGCACCAAACGTCATGCCGGTTAAGGCGGCGATACGGGCATCATGCTCGTTAACGTGTGCCAGCCAGCTGGCGTCCAGCTGTCGGCGATGGGAACCAATAAAAAGCCCGCCTGGCAAAATATGCTGCGCAGAAAAATCCTCGGCGATGCGGTTAAGCAGCGGCAGAGCGCCATAGCTCCAGCCACACAGGGGATCGATAATCCAGTAAAGCCCGGCCTGAAATGCCATGACGATGTTCTCCGTTTTGGGGGTGAGGACATTCTACGGATTTGTATGTCTGATAGAATTCCTGAAACAATACATGCTGAGTTTCGTAAAACGATCAGATGGAGAGGCAATGGACAGGATCATGGCGGCAATCACCTATAACCGTATCTGCGAACTCGGCAGCCTGAGTGCGGCTGCCCGTTCGCTGGGCATATCTCGCCCGATGGTCAGCCGCTATCTCGATGAGATGGAAAAGTGGGCAGGGGCGCGACTGATCCACCGCTCAACCCGGCGGCTCACCATCACCCCTGCGGGAGAGAAAACGCTGGAGAAAACCCGGCAACTGGCCCTGCTATCTCAGGGCATTGAAGGGGATACAACCAGAATGACGCCGTCGGGTACGTTACGGATCGCCTGTGCCCATTTTACGGCGACGCACCTGCTGGGGCCGGTGATCCCGCCTTTCCTCGCCCTTTATCCCGCGTTGCGCATTGAGGTTGATATCAATAACCACCCGGTCAGCCTGGTGGGGGAGCGCATCGATCTGGCTATCCGGATCACCAATGAACCGGAACCGGGTGCTATCGCTCGTTATCTGGGAACATGCCAGTCCGTGTTATGCGCCTCGCCAGCGTACCTTGAGCGGGCGGGGGTGCCGACCACGCCTGGGGATCTTGCCCAGCATAATTGTCTGCACTACAGCCGTTTTTCCGGGCAGTCATGGTCTTTTCGCGATCGGGAGAAAGGGGGAATGTCGGTGGCGGTGAACGGTAATTTCAGTGCCGGGATCTCGTCACTGTTGTGCGATATGGCCGCCGCAGGTGTCGGCCTGGCGATGGTGCCAGCCATCGAGGCGCGAAGCGGGCTGGAAAGCGGTTGTCTGGTACGGGTATTACCGCAACTGGAGCCGCAGCCGCTGGGTATTTACGGGCTTTATCAGTCACGCGATCATCAGCATGCGGCGCTCAGTCTGTTTCTCGACGCCATCAAACAGCATCTGATGCAATCGTAAGCCGGAGCATTATGAATTTGTCCAATAATACATCCTGTAGATTATGAATAATCAACGCTCTTGATTGTTTTGTATACAACCGAAAATAACCATATTAAAATTGTGGCTTCCTTAACTCAAATGGAGATTGTGGTTATGGCTATTCCGGCTTACTTATGGCTAAAAGACGATGGCGGCGCTGACATTACCGGTTCTGTCGATGTACTGGATCGCGAGGGCAGCATTGAGATTCATAGTTTCGCGCATGGGCTACATTTACCCACTGACAATATGACGGGTAAAATTACAGGTACTCGCGTACATAGTGCGTTAACGTTTGAAAAAGAATTCGATTCATCAAGCCCTTACCTTTACAAGGCTGTGGCGAAAGGTCAGACGCTAAAGAGCGCCGAATTTAAGTGGTATCACATCAACGATGCGGGGCAGGAGGTTGAATACTTCAACATGCTGCTGGAAGGCGTCAAAGTCGTCTCAGTCTGCCCTCTGATGCATAACTGCAAAAATTCCAGTACCGAAAAGCATAATCATCTCGAAGCTATTTCACTACGTTATGAAAAAATCACCTGGAAACACTGTGACGGAAATATCATGTTCACTGATGCGTGGAACGAACGATGATCCATTGTACCTTACTTTTATTGAGCAAGTTGAAAGGGGAAACTTCAGACTTCACCCGTCGGGTTACGAAGGGGTTAGTAACGGCTGCATTACGCTGCCTTCTCCTTCTCATTTTGCGATACTGCGGGAGGCGCTCCTGAGGACCCCTTCAATAAGGGTATCTGCTTCACTTAATGCTTACGGCACTATTCAGGTGTACTAATAATGACGCCAGCGAAACAAGCGGGTTTATGGTTCATTCAGTTTTTGTCATTTCTCCTGATTTTTTCAGTATTTTATCTGCTCTTGCCCGAGGTATATCTGTTTCAACTTTTTAGCGATTGGGTAGGTTTTATTACTGAGCAGGGCTGGAATGATGTATTCATGTTAACCGTTCTCTGCACCTCAGTAATCATCAACATGTTGCTGATTTTCGTTGTCGGAAAAATGAGAAACAGGCAACTATAACCACCATAAGCCCGGTCTTACGGGGCTGGCCCCATATTGCCGGGCTATTCTAATCGTCTGTTATTTGCATACTTTCTGAAAAAGGGGATTAAGGACTTGAGCAGAACGGCCGATTATATCCAAAAAAAGACCGCCGAAGCGGTCGTTACGTTTGCAACCCCAGCCGGGTATTACTTGCCGATCTCTTTGCGCACTAACGCCGGATAGGAATGCTCGGTCTCTTTTCCGGTACGGATGTTCAGGATGGTGTAACGCGCATCAGGGAAGGTGCCGGCTTTCTTTACCACCATCATCGATTCACCCTGTTGATTGCGGAACATTTTTCCGGAAGGGTATTTCGGCGCATCTGGATTCTGGCATGGGCATTGTGGATCACAGTGACTCATTATTTCCCCGTTAAGGCTTCGTCAGCCAGCAATTGAAGGGATCATCATAAGCACGGGCTTATGTCGGTGTAGACCGAAAAAGATACTCCCGTGCATTATGAATAGCCATAAAATTATAGGCGGATTGCATTAATCCGAAGGGGCGTTAGCGGGCCAAAATCTCCTGGCGAACAATCTCCGCACCGGCGCGTAATGCGTTGAGCTTGCCGTTAGCAACCCGACGCGATAACGGTGCCATGCCGCAGTTGGTGGAAGGGTAGAGCTTGTCGGCATCGACAAACTGCAGCGCTTTGCGCAGCGTATCCGCCACTTCCTCTGCGGTCTCTACGGTATTGGTCGCGACATCAATCGCTCCGACCATCACTTTTTTACCGCGGATCAGTTCCAGCAGATCCATCGGTACCCGCGAGTTGTGGCACTCCAGCGAGACGATATCGATAGCCGACTGTTGCAGCTTAGGGAAGGCTTCTTCGTATTGCCGCCACTCGGTGCCCAGCGTCTTTTTCCAGTCGGTATTGGCTTTGATGCCATAGCCATAGCAGATATGCACCGCCGTTTCGCACTTCAGCCCTTCAACGGCGCGTTCTAATGCCGCGATACCCCAGTCATTTACTTCGTCAAAGAAGACGTTAAAGGCGGGTTCATCAAACTGGATAATATCAACACCGGCCGCTTCTAATTCTCGGGCTTCCTGGTTCAGGATTTTGGCGAATTCCCAGGCCAGCTTTTCGCGGCTTTTATAGTGGGCATCATACAGGGTATCGATCATCGTCATCGGCCCAGGCAGCGCCCATTTGATCGGCTGTTTGGTGAGCTGACGTAAGAATTTCGCATCTTCAACGAATACCGGTTTCTGGCGTTCTACCGCCCCGACCACGGTAGGCACGCTGGCGTCGTAGCGATTGCGAATTTTAACCACCTCGCGTTTCTCAAAATCAACGCCGCTGAGGTGCTCGATAAAGGTAGTGACAAAATGCTGGCGGGTCTGCTCGCCATCGCTGACGATATCAATCCCGGCCCGCAGCTGATCGAACAGCGACAAACTCAGCGCATCCTTTTTCCCCTCGATTAACTCTTCGTTTTCTAATTTCCAGGGGGACCATAGCTTCTCTGGCTCTGCAAGCCAGGACGGTTTCGGTAAGCTGCCGGCAGTCGACGTAGGGAGCAATGTTTTCATAACAGGTGACCTTATATTTTTAATCAATTAAACAGCGCAGTTAGCAGACCATTGCTCAAGAATATTCTTGTAAGGTTTGATGAAATGCTTTTCGGTGAACTTGCCCTGCTCAATTGCCAGCTGGCTACGCTCTTCCCGATCGTAAACGATTTTTGTTAAGGAATGATCCTGGTTATTCAGGTTCGGTTGGTAATACTGTCCGGCCGTTGAGTTAGCGTTGTAAATCTCCGGGCGATAAATTTTCTGGAACGTCTCCATCGTACTGATGGTGGCAATTAGCTCCACAAACGAGTAATCACCCAGTAAATCGCCGGAGAAATAAAACGCCAGCGGCGCGGCGCTGTTTGGCGGCATGAAATAGCGCACCTGTAGGCCCATTTTTTTGAAGTATTCTTCAGTCAGCGAGGTACCGTGCTGTTGGTATTCGATGCCTAAAACAGGATGCACATTACCGATGCGCTGATAGCTGTTTTTATTCGAGACGCTCAGGCAGATCACCGGTGCTTTGCTGAAGTTCGCTTTGTATTCTGCTGAGTTAGCGAAATGCTTAAAGATGTTGCCGTGTAAATCGCCAAAGTCATCCGGGATGCTAAAACCGGCCTGATTTTTATTATGGTCTAACAGTCGCACGCTAAAGTCATAATCGCGAACGTAAGACGAGAAGTTATTCCCGACAATACCGTCGATGCGTTCGTTGGTTTTTTTATCAATAATATTGGTTTTCAGGATTTCAATTGCCGGGAAGGCCTGATTATCGTCACCAATATTCATCTCAACGGAGATGATCTCCAGCTCAACGGAATAACGATCGCCGTTGGGGTTATCCCAGTGCGCCAGGGCGTTAAAGCGATTATCGATCATCACTAACGTGTTGCGCAGATTCTGCTGGCGGTTTTCCCCGCGGGCCAGATTCGCAAAATTAGTGGTGATGCGCGTGTTTTCCGAAGGATTATAATTCTCGTCGAAAAGACTGTGCTTAATCGTAAATGTGAATGCGTTATTCATAATATTCAGTCTTCTTGTTGCTAATTCGTTAACATTACATACGTTATGCCAGAGCCTCAGCAACAGTGATAGCGACTAAATTTCACTACAACATGAGATATCTTCATGTTGTAGCCTGAGCGGGTTTCATCATGACGCTTTTACAGCATTGTGGGAGGTCATCTGTGGCGCATTATCGAGCCGTCGAATCGCCGGCACCAGCGCGGCACCCAGGGTGGCGATGACCACCGCAATGGCGGATACCAACAGCACGTTGCTGGAACCGTACTGCACGGCCAGCGGACCGGCGATCAGCTCCCCGAAGGGAATGGCCACAAAGGATCCCACCGCGTCATAGGCGTACACCCGCGCCAGCTTTTCCGGTGGGATATGGGTCTGCAGCGAATGGGCCCAGGCCACACCAAACAGGCCAAATGCGACGCCCGCGATAAAAAATGCGGCAATCAGCCACGGGGTTGCCGCGAGCTGACTCATCATAAAAATGGGTAACGCGCAGAGGGACACCAGCAACACCCCGATAAACAGGTCCCGGCGCGGACGCCAGCGCAGGGCGAGGGAGGAGCCTACGATCAGCCCAACGCTCTGCGCCGCCACAATTATCCCCCAGTGCGCGCGGCCAAAAGAGGCGTCGGCGATCACCGGACCAAGCACCATCATCACCCCGCTGAAGGCGGCGTTGATAATGGTGAACTGAACGACAATCGACCACACCCAGGCCCGGCTGGCGAACTCTGTCCAGCCCTCTTTTAAGTCCTGCAGGATGTTGTTTTGCGGTGCCCCGGTGTCGACGCGGGCAACGCGAATAAACAGATACAGCGGGGCAGCGGCGGCGAAGCCCAGCGCATCAATGGCCAATCCCCAGCCTGGCCCGACAGAGCTGACCAGCAGCCCGCCCAGCGACGCGCCGATCACCGTTCCGCTGTACACCCCGAGCTGGATAAACGCATTGGCCTGGCGCAGATTTTTTCCGGGAACCGTCTGGGGAACCAGCGCAGAAGAGGCCGGTAAGGTGATGCCGGCAGCGGCCCCGTTCACGGCGCCGAGCAGGGCCAGGCTCATCACCGTGGCGGAACCGTCCAGCACCGACCAGGCGACGACAGCCTGCGAAACGGCAGCAACCAGCGAAGACGAGACCAGCACCCGGCTGCGCGAATAGCGGTCTGCCAGTACGCCCCCGAGCAGCAGGAAGGCGACATTAAAGATGGAGCGGGAAGCAACGACCCAGCCTAAATCAGAGACCGAACCGCCGATATCCAGCACCGCAAACGCCAGCGCGATGGGGGCAATACCGTTGCCCAGCACGGTGAGCAAGCGCGCAAAAAAGAGATGACGGAAAGGGGAAAAGTGAAAAGCGTGCGCGCGTTTATTGTCGGTGTTCATTTTTAATGGCTTCGCAGTTAAAGGCAGTCAGTCAGATTTTCAGGGTATCAATGACGGCTCGCAGGGCGGGTGAGACATTGCGATGCGGATAATACAGGAATAACCCCTCCATGCGCAGGCTGTAACGCTGCAATACCCGGATCAGGACACCCCGTTCCAGGTCATCGGCCACCAGTTCGACAGGCACATAGGCCAGACCCAGACCCAGCCGGGCGGCTTCGGCTTCCATGTAGCTGTCCGATAAGGCCCACTGTCCCTGCGGCTGATGGGTGATTTTTTTACCGTCCTGATTGAGTTCCCACTGGTACAGGCTGCCGTCGGCAAACTGGTAGGCAATACAGGGATGGGCCACTAAATCCGCCGGGGCCTGCGGAAAGCCGTAGCGGCGAAAATGTTCCGGCGTCGCCACCACTGCCATCTCCATGTCGGGCGTGATGCGCACCGCGATCATGCCCTGGCCCACCTCCGGGCCCAGACGCACCCCCGCATCGAATCGCTCGGCGATAATGTCGACGAACCGGCTTTCGTTCATCAGCTCCAGCCGGATATCAGGATATCGCTGTTTAAACACCGCCAGCTTCGGCAGCAGACATTTATCAATGGCGTGCTGGCTGGCATTGATACGCACCGAACCGGAAGGGGTCTGGCGATAATGGGCCAAGGTCGCAAGCCCAAGATCTAAGGCGTCAAAGCCGGACTCTGTCGTCTGGTAGAGTTGCTCCCCCGCCTGGGTCAGCGACAGCCTGCGGGTGGTGCGCACCAGCAGCTGAACACCCAGCCGCTCCTCGAGATCGCGCACCGAACGGCTGATCCCCGATTGCGCCAGCCCCAGCCGCTGTGCGGCGGCGGTGAAACTGCCTTCCCGCACGACCTGCATAAACAGGTACAGCTCATTGTAGTTTTCCCGCTTCGCCATCAATGGATTCCCGTGCGTATCTATAACAATTTGATATTAATCCTAGCAGTATTCGCCCTCTAATCAGCACTATTTCTGCTAACTATAATCACCCTCATTGCAACAAAGCACAGCAGCGTTGTCCGTATGAAACCTGTATCTGAATCCTGTATTTAAGGGGATCTTTCATGAAGGCATTTACCCAAAAACTGACAACTGCATTACCCGCCATGCTGCTCTGTGCATCATTAAGTGGAGTGACGACAATGAGTTATGCTGATACAGCTAATCCGAACGCCCCCGTTTCAATGATACAGAAATGGGACAAGACCTTCGCCGAGAGCAGTAAGGTCGATCACCGCAAGGTGTCCTTCCAGAACCGCTACGGCATCACCCTGGTGGCCGATCTGTACCTGCCGAAAGACCGCAGCGATCGCAAGCTGGCCGCGATTGCGGTCAGCGGTCCCTTTGGTGCGGTCAAAGAGCAATCCAGTGGTTTGTATGCTCAGACTCTGGCTGAACAGGGCTTTGTCACGCTGGCGTTCGATCCTTCTTACACCGGCGAATCGGGTGGGAGTCCGCGCAACGTCGCCTCTCCGGATATCAACACCGAAGATTTTAGTGCGGCGGTGGATTTCCTCGGGTTACAAAAAGAGGTCGATCGTAATCGGATCGGTATCCTCGGGATCTGTGGCTGGGGCGGGATGGCGTTGAATGCCGCCTCGATGGATACCCGCGTCAAAGCGGTCGCCACCAGCGTGATGTACGACATGAGCCGGGCAATGGGCCACGGGGTCGGCGACGGCAAAGACCGTTATTCAGCGGCCGATCGCCATGCCGTGCTGGAGTATCTGAACGCGCAGCGCTGGAAGGATGCAGAAAGCGGCACCTTCGCCCATGGCGGGCATGATCTGAATGTCGACCAGAACGGCAACGTCACCGCCGGGGAACGTATTCTGCCCGAGGCGTTACCGGCCAATCCGCATCCGGTGCTGAAAGAGTTCTTTGACTACTACCGGATGCCACGCGGATTCCACGCGCGCTCGGTTAACTCAACGGGCGCATGGACGGCGACCATGCCGCTGTCGTTCATGAATATGCCGCTGCTGAGTTATGCCAATGAAATCACCATCCCGACGCTTATCGTCACCGGTGAGAAGGCGCACTCACGCTACTTTGCTGAAGATGCGTATAAAGCGGTCGGCAGTAAGCACAAAGAGCTGGTGGTGGTCCCGGGCGCAAACCATGTGGACTTATACGACAATGCCGCCGGTAAAATACCTTTTGCCCGCTTTGAGCAATTCTTCAAAACCAGCCTGAAATAAACCCCCTAACCAGTATGTTTAAGCCACCGGTCTTTGACCGGTGGCGTTGACGCTGGCCTTCGCGAAATCTGAATATGTCCACACTCAGCCAGACCACACCACACCAAAATGCGTACTGGGGCGGTATTTTTGCCATGACCCTGTGCGTCTTTGTCCTGATTGCATCCGAATTTATGCCGGTCAGCCTGCTCACGCCCCTTGCCACCGATTTGGGCGTAACGGAGGGGCTGGCAGGGCAGGGCATTGCCATCTCCGGCGTGCTGGCGGTTATCACCAGCCTGACGATTTCTACTATTGCCGGCAAGGTGGATCGTAAATATCTCCTGCTGGGGATGACGGTGCTGATGGCCGTGTCGGGAATGATTATTGCCTTTGCGTCCAGCTATCTGGTGTATATGGCAGGCCGGGCCCTGATTGGTATCGCCATCGGCGGGTTCTGGTCCATGTCTGCCGCCATCGCCATTCGGCTGGTGCCGACGCATCAGGTCCCCCGTGCGCTGGCCATTTTCAACGGCGGTAATGCCCTGGCGACGGTGGTGGCGGCCCCGCTGGGTAGCTATCTCGGCGCCACCATCGGCTGGCGTGGAGCGTTTCTTTGTCTGGTCCCGGTGGCGATACTGGCCTTCATCTGGCAGTGGATTAGCCTGCCCAACATGCGCGGCGACAGTAAACCGTCGCGCGGAACGGTTTTTCGCTTGTTCAGTCGCCGCATCGTCTCGACAGGTATGCTGGCCTGCGGCCTGTTCTTCATGGGGCAGTTTGCGTTATTCACCTACATGCGCCCGTTTCTGGAAACCGTCACCCGGGTAAGTCCGTCCGGCCTATCGCTGATCCTGCTCACCCTCGGGGTCGCGGGTTTTGTCGGCACGCTGATCGTTTCTACCTTCCTTAACGCGCGATTTTACCTGACGCTGATCGCCATCCCGCTGCTGATGGCCGCCATCGCCGGGATGTTGATCCTGACCGGGCACAGCGTCTGGATAGTTGCCCTGCTGTCAGGCTTGTGGGGGATGCTGGCGACGGCAGCGCCAACCGGATGGTGGACGTGGATCGCCCGCACCCTACCCGATGATGCAGAGGCCGGTGGGGGGCTGATGGTTGCGGTTATTCAGCTGTCGATTGCGCTGGGATCCACGGTGGGTGGCCTGATGTTTGACCATCTGGGCTGGCAGAGCGCGTTTGCGATGAGTGGCGTACTGCTGCTGTGCGCCGGGGTCCTGGCTTTGATCACCTCACGTCAGGGGCACGCGGGCTGATCTTACAGCGACGCCGCGGCAAACAGGCCCGGGGTGGTGCCAAAATGCGCCCGGAAGTGCTTAATCAAATGGCTCTGGTCAAAGAAGCCGATGTCGCTGGCTACCTGGGCGGCGCTGACCCCTTTGGCCAGCAGCGCTTTGGCACGCATCAGGCGGATTTGCGTCAGATACTGGTGCACGGAAAGCCCGGTCATCTTCTGGAAGGTGCGCATAAAATAGAATTCACTGAGTCCTGCCACCTGTGCAATCTCCTTCACCGACAGGGACTGGGTATAGGAGCAGTGCAAAAAGTCGATCGCCTGACGGATATCCGCCCGCAACATTCCCTGGCGCGACCCTTTGACGGTACGTTCACCGTAATGACCCACCAGCAGGTTGAGGATCTGATACATCACGCACTCTTTTTCCAGCGGGTCAGGACTCTGTTTGATCAAGGCCGCCGCCTGCAGCATGCGGCGGGCCATCACTGGATCGTGTCGGATCCCCTGCGTGCCGAAATTCACCGCGCCTTTGCCGCTGAGCACCGTTTGCGCTACCTCGTTCAGCAGGCTTTCACCGGGATAGAATGCGCAATAATCCCAGCCTTCATCACGCTGCACCGCTTCGCCGGTGTGTACTTCGCCCGGGGCGATAATCATCACCGAGCCCGCCGCGGCAATGCCGTTTTCCCGACATACCCGGGTTCGCTGTGCCCCGCGGGCAAACGCTGCGATCACAAATTCATCATGAAAATGCGGCGGGTAGCTGTGCTCATAGCAGGTGGCCTGCAGGATCTCCATCCCACCGTGCAGCTGACTGTCGCGCCACAGGCTAATCTCATCGCGTTTTTGTTGCACCACGTCCGCTTCCTCTCCCCGCCTACGTAAATTTCACGGCTGAGCAGGATTTTACTATAGCGATTTCAGCTAATTCGTAAGATTGTTATTGAGCTAAGTAATATAAGGGAAAAAGAGATGTTGATGAAGACAAACACCGGCCGGGCCGCCTCCACGTCGGGCGATTTCCGCGCCGGTGTCGCGGCCTGTCTGCCGACCATTCCGGGCTACTGGAGTATAGGCTTTGCCGCCGGGGCGATTGGCACGCTCTCCGGGTTTACCCCCGGACAAATTGCCCTGCTGGCCGGTGCCCTGTACGCCGGGTCGGCGCAGTTTCTGTTTTATTCTCTGTGGGCGGCAGGGGCCGAAATGGCGTCGGTGGTGCTGAGCGTGCTGCTGGTTAACCTGCGCTACCTGCTGATGAGCTCATCGATGAGCGTGTTTTTTCGCGACTACAGCACGCTGCAAAAAATGGTCAGCGGGCTGCTGCTGACGGATGAAACCTTTGGCGTGGCGGTTCAGCACGGCAGCCCGCAGGGCAAAATCAGCTATGCCTGGATGCTGGGTCTGAACGTCACCGCCTGGCTGAACTGGATTTTTGCCTGCGTGGTGGGTGCCTGGCTGGCCACCACATTACCGGCGTCGCTGATGGAAGGGCTGGGCTTTAGCCTGGTCTCAATGTTTATCGGCCTGATCCTGATGATGTGGTTTGCCAGCCGCCGAAAGACGCTGGAAACCCTGAACATTGCCGTCGCGGTGGCGATCACCTTGTTCTGTGCCGGAAGGGGTTCGCTCAGTCTGGTGGTGATTGTCGCGGCCTCCCTCGCGGCGACCCTGGCAACAGTGCTGTTACGTACCCGGAAAGGAAAATAGGATGGAACGACATATTGTGCTGGCGATTATCGCCTCTGCGCTGGTGACCGCCCTGATGCGCACCGTACCCATTTTGCTGCTGTCCCGCTTTCGTCTGCCGGGCGTTGTTCAGCAGTGGCTGAGCTTTATTCCCACCGCCATCATGGCCGCGCTGGTGGCTGCTGAACTTCTGAGCAAGCCCGCGATGACCAGCTCCGGGATCAGCATCGCGCTGCTGGCGGCGGGGTTCGCCACCGTTGTGGGGGTGATAACCCGTGGACTGTTCGCGACGGTGATTGCCGGGGTGGTGGCGTTTACCGCCGCAGGCTATTTTCTGGCGACTTAAGCCAGTAACGACGTCACCTGGCTGACGCTGACTATCCCCTTATCCCAGATAATCTGGTGCAGGGATGACTGAATAATGCTGGTGATGGGTTTGGGCGTTAACAGCGCCCAGCAGATCCCGTCAGGTCTGCGAACCGAGCGGTATGTCACGCCAGTTTCGCCCGCGACCCGCAAACGGGCACCCAGACGCTGCGGCTCGTTGTAGTCCGTGGGATGGTAATATGGGTGCGTGCCCGGCAGGCCGGTAATGTCGACAAAGGCGGTGTGGCCCAGTTCGGTTTCCAGGCAGCGGTATTCAAAGCGTTCAAACTTCAGTTCAGGTACGTTCTGCCAGTAGTGCTGGCAGTGGTAGACAATCTCGGCCAGCGCCGTCTCCTGGCTGTCCCCCAGATAATAAATACCAAAATCGCCATTCGAAAAGCGGCTGCCGTCCGGATTGACGTGGGTGAAGGCGGCCATGGCGTAGTGCGCACCGCGGATCCCCAGCACCCACTCCTCGCGAGGTAGCAGGTTCAGGTTTCCCACTTCGGTGGACAGCCGCGGATTGGTTAGCTTCTGGATGTCGTAGAGAACGTCAAACGCTTCCGGGCTGGCAACATCCTCGAACACGTAGATGGCCGGGTACTTGGTATGCAGCAGGCGGTAGCCCTTGAGGGGAACCAGCGCCGTTCTTGGGATCTCCGCATCGGTCATCCGGCCAGGCCCCCGCGCAGCACGTCGACGCGCTTCGCCACTTCATGCAGATTGCCGAACTCGCCGCCCGCAATAAACGACAGCGGGGTGGCACCGTTGAAGTAGGCATTTTGGTTGGCCATGGTCATAAACCCGTACACGTTCTCGGGATTGCTGAACACGATCCGCAGCGCCGAATGTATATTCAGCAGATAGCTTACCCGAGTGAGCTGGTCATGGCTCAGTGACGCGCTCTGCGTGTCGCTGTGACGGTACTTGTAGAGCGCCGCCCGCGACAGCTGCAGAATGTTCTGCTGCTGCTCGGTGGTGCAGCCCCACTTTTCCAGGATGTTCATCGCGGCCCGGATGGCGATTAAATCGCGATCCCCGCGGGCGATTGAGGCCGGATTCAGGTGCTTCGGCATGGAATGCTCCCTGTGCTGAGAATGATGAATATAGTCTCAGCATGAACTAAATATCCTTATTTGTCTACGCGAAGACGGCGCGGGATGACCCCGCATTAACGGTGTTAGGCTATCGGACGGATCTCTTTTGAGCGCAGAGTCAGCTGAACCGGCACCGACTTATACGATGGGGTACCGCTCTCTTTATCCAGATAGTCGAGAGGAACCAGCACGTTAGCTTCAGGATAATAGGCCGCCACCGTACCTGGGGCGATACGCCAGGCCACCAGCGTAATGTCATCAAGACGCTGCGTACTGCCGGGCAGCGCGGTGGTGATATCCACCCGGTCGCCGTGCTCCAGCCCCAGTTGCTGCATATCCTCTTCGTTCATAAACAGCACGTCGCGGCGACCAAACACCCCGCGATAGCGGTCGTCGAGGGCATACAGCGTGGTGTTGTACTGGTCGTGGCTGCGCAGGGTGACGAGGCGCAGCACGTTTTCGCCAACGCCCGGACTGTTCTCTTCAACGCCTTCAAACAGCGAGAACATCGCTTTGCCGCTGACGGTAGGCCAGACGCGCTCGGTTGGCGGCAGCGGCAGGCGAAAACCGCCGGGGATCCTTATCCGCGCATTGAAGTTTTCAAAGCCGGGCAGGGTCTGCTCGATGCGCTCCCGGATGCGATCGTAATCGGCCACCAGTTCCAGCCAGTCGACGCGGCTGTCGGGCAGGGTGGCGTGGGCGATCCCGGCGACAATCGCCGGTTCCGAGCGCAGCCACGGCGAGGCCGGGGTGAGTTTGCCGCTGGAGGCATGCACCATCGACATGGAGTCCTCGACGGTGATCGACTGCGGGCCTGCGCGCTGCATATCCAGCTCCGTACGCCCCAGGCAGGGGAAGATAAAGGTCTCTTTGCCCACCAGCAGATGGGTGCGGTTGAGTCGGGTGGCGACGTGTACGCTGAGATCCAGTTTTCGCAGGGCGGCGAACGTCCGGGCGTGGTCCGGCATGGCCACCGCGTAGTTACCGCCGAGACAGATTAGCGCTTTGGCCTGTCCGTCGAGCATTGCCTGCGCGGCCTGCACCGCGTCGTGGCCAGGGGCGGACGGCGGGGTAAAGCCGAACACCGCCTCCAGCTTATTCAGAAACGCCGCCGACGGTTTTTCGGTGATCCCCACCGTGCGGTTGCCCTGCACGTTGGAGTGCCCGCGCAGGGGACAAATTCCCGCCCCGGGCTTGCCGATATTGCCGCGCAGCAGCAACAGGTCAGCAATCAGGCGCACGTTTGCGGTGCCTTTGTTGTGCTGGGTAATGCCCATCCCGTAGGTGATGATGGTGGCGTTCGATTTCGCGTAAGCGTCGGCGACGCTCTCCAGCTGCGGACGTAATAACCCGGAACCCTGCTCGATGGCCTCCCAGCCCGTGGCGGCGATATCGGCGGCAAACTCTGCGAAACCGGCGGTATGGCGGGCGATAAAATCGTGGTCCAGCACGTTACCGCGTGTCGCATCCAGCTGCAGGAGGTGTTTGGCAATACCTTTGAGCGCTGCGGCGTCGCCACCGGCTTTGACCTGGAAGTAAGTCGAGGCGATGTCGGTGGCGCTGTAGGTCGCCATCTCCATCACGCTTTGCGGATCGGCAAAGCGCTCAAGGGCCGTTTCACGCAGCGGGTTAAAGACGATGATCGGCACCCCCCGACGGGCAAGCTCGTGCAGGGTGCCCATCATCCGCGGGTGGTTGGTGCCCGGATTGTGCCCGATGGAGATAACCAGCTCGGTGTTATCAAAATCCATCAGCGAGACGGTACCTTTGCCGATCCCGATTGAGCGGGGCAGGCCGACGCTGGTGGCCTGATGGCACAGGTTGGAGCAATCGGGAAAATTATTGGTGCCCAGCTCGCGGGCAAACAGCTGATACAGGAACGCGGCTTCATTCGAGGCGCGCCCGGAGGTGTAAAACTCCACCTGCTCCGGTGCCAGGCCGCGCAGTACCTCGCCGATGCGGGCAAACGCCTGTTCCCAGCTGACCGGGCGCAAGGTGTCGCTTTGTGGATGGTAAGCAAGCGGGTGCGTCAGACGGCCCAGCCCTTCGATCTCGAAATCGGTTTTTTCCCACAGTTCGCTGACGGTGTGTTGCGCCAAATATTCTGGGGTGACGCGCTTTGTGGTGGCTTCCCACGTCACCGCTTTGGCGCCGTTCTCGCAAAACTGAAAGGTGGATTTGTGTTCTTTGTCCGGCCACGCACAGCCCGGACAGTCAAAGCCATCGGGCTGATTGGTGCGCAGCAGAGTGGCAGGCGCGTCGAAGACATCCATCTGCGTACGCACCGCAATCGCTGTAGCCTTTAACGCTCCCCAACCGCCTGCCGGGCCTGCGTAATAGTGAATGCCTGGGACCTGTCGTCTGTGGTTACTCATCGGTGCTCCTGTGGGGGTTTTCGGGGTGGCGGCTGATTTCGGCCAGCAGCAGGCGTAACCCAGTCTGTCAGACCCCGATTCTGAAGAGAGATGAATTATCTTTGCTGCAGATAATTATCAAATCAATTACAAATTATTCACAGTTCAGCTCACAAATCCATCATCAGATTCGTGTGAGGCGTTGTCAGTTGCCGGCCCTGACAGGGATGTCAGAGCCGGTGCAGGATCAGTTAATCTTGCCTAAGAAGTCACGCTTTCCAAGCGGTACGCCCGCCTGACGTAAAATGTCGTAAGCGGTGGTGAAATGGAAATAGAAATTTGGCACGGCGAAGGAGAAGACAAAGCCACGGGCGGTGAAATGCAGTTCGTGTTCACGCGCTTTCACCTTAATCGGACGCTCATCGTCACCCTCAAGCTGTGCATCAGCCACCGTTTCTAACCACTGGATGGTTGTGGTGATCCGGGTTTGTAACTGTTCAATGGTGCTCTCATTATCTTCCATCACCGGGGCGTCGATATCAGCCAGACGCGCCACGCCGCGCTTCGCCATATCGCAGGTCACCTGCACCTGACGCACCAGCGGGAACATATCATCCGCCAGTTTTGCTTCCAGTAATGCGCTCTCCGCGGTGCCGTTTTCTTGCGCCCAGATGCGCGCTTTTTCGAGGATCGCGCTCAGGTTGTGAAGCCCATGGATGAACTGTGCTTTTGTTTCGCTATACAGTGACATTGCAAACTCCTTCATCGTTATTGAGTGCCCGGTCAGACGCTTAGCCCCTGACCGGTATGCCAGGGTAAACCGAAACAGCAGATTTGTCAGGCTCAAACGCGCGCGGCCCTACGCTGCGTTAAAGGCAAAACCTTCGTCGGCCCATCCGGTCAGCCCGCCGAGCATGATTTTGACCGGACGACCCAGCTGCGCCAGCTTCAGCGCGGCCCGATCGGCACCGTTGCAGTGCGGCCCGGCACAGTAGACGACAAACAACGTATCGGCAGGCCATTGTGCCATGCGCTGCGCGTCGATATCCCGATGGCGCAGATGGATGGCTCCCGGAACATGACGCCGTGCAAAGGCCTCCGGGCTGCCGACCACGTGCAGCAGCACAAAATCCCTCTCGTCGTCTGTGATGGCACTGTGCACATCGTCGCAATCCGTTTCCACACTCAGTCGCTGTAAAAAATGCGCAGCGGCGCGATCGGCATCTGCTGCAGGATAATCAGTTACGTAGCTCATATTCACTCCTCTTAAATTGAGTCTTTACTCTAGGGTCAGGGTGCGGTTTTGACAGCTGGCAGAAATGCCATATACCATCAAGATCATGACAAAATTGTGCGGGTGTAAGGGTGAAGAATCCTCTGGTGGTGGTGCTGGCCTATGACGGCTTATGCACCTTTGAATTCGGCGTCGCGGTAGAGATTTTCGGCCTGGCGCGTCCTGAAATGGGCGAGAACTGGTATCGCTTTGCGGTCGCGGGCGTTGACCAGGGGGAGCTGTGCGCGACGGGAGGCGTCCGGCTGGTGGTTGATGGTGGACTGGAGCTGCTGGACCAGGCCGGAACCATCGTGGTGCCCGGCTGGCGCGGTGCGGACACGCCTGTGCCCGCCGAACTCTGCGCCCGGCTGGTGGCGGCGCATCAGCGCGGGGCGCGGGTGATGTCTATCTGCTCTGGCGTGTTTGTGCTGGCCGCTGCCGGGTTGCTCGATAACCGGCAGGCCACCACTCACTGGCGCTACACAGACTTACTGCAGCAGCGTTACCCGGCCATTCAGGTCACGCCGGACGTGCTGTATATCGATAATGGTGATGTGCTGACCTCCGCAGGCAGCGCGGCGGGTATCGACCTGTGCCTGCACCTGGTCCGCCGGGACTACGGTTCCGTAGCGGCAAATCAGGTGGCGCGCCGGCTGGTGGTTTCACCCCATCGCGACGGCGGCCAGGCCCAGTTTATCCAGCAGGCCGTTCCCGTTGCCTATGAAGGCCACCGGCTCGGATCGCTGTTTGATCACCTGCATGCCCATCTCGCCGCTCCGCACAGCGTCGCCTCGCTGGCAGAGTTTGTTGGCATGAGCCCGCGTACCTTTTTACGCCGGTTTGCCGCCACTACCGGCAGCACTCCGGCCCAGTGGTTGCTCAACGCCCGGTTGAGCCGCTGTCAGGATTTACTGGAAAACAGCGCACTGTCGATTGAGAGAATTGCAGAGGTCGCAGGCTTTGGCAGCGTAGCGACGCTGCGGCACCACTTTAAACACCATTTTGCGACCACGCCTGCGGCGTATCGGAGAGGGTTTGCTTCCCCTGCGGGGAAGGTGGTTTAATTTGCGCCCATGATTTATACCCACTATACCTACTGATGCGTTGATCTCAATTGCAGTGGTGGGTACTATACCCACTGTTCGTTCAGGGAGGGCAACGGATGAAGAGTGGAGAACTCATCAAGATATTGATCAACGCCGGTTGGGTACACGTCCGCACTCGCGGCTCTCACCCTATTTTTGAGAAAGAAGGTGAACCCGAGCCAATAGTGGTACCTCACCCTAAAAAGGATATAGCAACGGGTACGTTGCATAAAATCCTTAAGCAGATGGGCGAAAATAAATAATGAGGTGGTGTGCACCGCGCGTCACTTGTTAGAGAGGAAATAATGTATGAAATATCCAGTTTACTTACATCAGGCCGACAGCGGCACATATTCAGGATTTGTGCCGGACGTTCCAGGATGTTATTTCGCTGGCGATACCATTGACGATGCGATCGCCGATGCTCATGCCGCTATCGATGCGTATCTGGAATATCAGAGTGAGAAAGGGCAGGACGTCCCGGCGGCGAGAAGCATGAACGCGCATAAAGATGATGAAGATTGTCAGGGTGGTATGTGGGGCTTCGTCGATATCGACACAAGTAAATATGAAGGTAAAGCCACTAAATTAAATATCACGTTACCGCAAAATCTTTTAAGAAGAATTGATGCTTATGTCAGCAGTAACGGCGAATTTTCCAGTCGAAGCGGTTTTATCGCCGAATTAGCGCGTCGGGAATTATTAAAGCGCTCTTAAAATAGTATTCCCGTCACGAACATAGTTATAGCCCACGACAGTGGGCTTTTTTATTTTCCGCTGTTTTAATGCTAAAACAAAGTCGATTATAGAGTGACAGGGTTTTTGATGCTGCCTTATAACAGGCTTCAAATAATTGCCTTAATAAACATTCACATAAATTATTAATCTTGAGAGCCATCACATAATCCGCGCAAAGTCTTTGTCGCGCTGAATGGCTGCATCTAAATTGCTAACTCGAGTTAGCTTTCGGGGTTAGCATCATGAGCGAGTCATTTTTCATTGGGATCGATGTCGGTTCCGCCAGCGTCAGGGCGGGGATTTTCGACCGCTGTGGTCAGCGACGAGCGTTCGCCGTTCGCCCCATTCAGCAGTTCTCTTCCCGGGCAAATTTTGTTGAACAGTCGTCAGAGGATATCTGGCAGGCGGTGTGTGATTCGGTACGCGAGGCGATGGAGCATGCTGCGATCCCTGCCCAGGCGGTGTGCAGTATCGGCTTTGACGCAACCTGCTCGCTGGTGGTGGTGGACAGCGAAGGGCGCGGGATTTCTGTCGCAGAGCAGGGTGAACCCGAGCGGGACATCATCATGTGGATGGATCACCGTGCCACCCAGGAGACCCTCGACATCAACGCCACCGGCGATGAAGCCCTGCGCTACGTGGGCGGCGAGGTGAGCGTCGAAATGGAACTGCCGAAAGTGCTGTGGCTGAAACGGCACTTTCCCGGGCGTTACCAGCGTGCCTGGCGACTGTTCGATCTGGCCGACTATCTGGTGTGGCGTGCGACGGGGGCGGATGTCGCCAGCGTCTGCACCCTGGCCTGCAAATGGAATTATCTCTCGCATCACTCCCGCTTCAGCCACACGCTGCTGTCGGCGGTGGGGCTGGATGAACTGCCGGGCAAGATCCCGGCCACCGTGTTAGCCCCCGGCGTTCGCGCCGGAATGCTCAATCCCGCCACGGCGGCAGCATTTGGCCTGCCGGAAAACGTTGTGGTGTCCAGCGGCATGATCGACGCCCATGCGGGCGGTCTGGCGCTGGTGGCGTCGCAGTCGGCGGGCAATCTGGCGTTGATTAGCGGCACCTCGAATTGCCATATGCTGGTCAGCCCTGAGCCGGTGAGTGTACCCGGCGTGTGGGGCCCTTACTGGGGGGCGATGCTCCCGGACCAGTGGCTGAACGAGGGCGGACAGAGTGCGGCGGGGGCGCTGGTGGAGTGGACCCTTCGCCAGAGCGCCCTCTGGCCGAAACTGCAGGCGCAGGCGACCGTGCTGGGTGAGAGTGTTTATACCGTCCTCAATCAGTGGGTGGCGGCGCTGGAAGCGCGCGAAGCCTGGCCCACGGCGCAGCTGCACGTGCTGGCCGATCACCACGGTAATCGCTCGCCCCGGGCCAATCCGTTTGCCCGGGGTGTGGTCAGCGGCTTAACCCTGGAATCCGGCCAGGATGGGCTAGCCCGACTGTATCTGGCGACCCTGCAGGCCATCGCCTACGGCACCCGACACATCATCGATACCCTGCGTGACGCCGGACACGTTATACAGCGGATCACCGCTTGCGGGGGAGCGACCAAAAACCCGCTGTGGCTGCGGGAGTACGCCAACATCACCGGCTGCGACATCGCGTTGAGCGATGAAGAAGACGCCGTGACGGTGGGGGCCGCGCTGATGGGGGCGGTGGCCTGCGGGCAATACGCCACCTTGCCGATAGCGGCCGGGGCGATGGTGCGTTCCGGCGGGGTTATCCGAGCCGATCCCGCGACGGCGGATTTTCACCAGGCGAAATACCGGGTTTATCTGGAGATGTATCACCCGCAGCAGCAGGCGCAGAAGGCGATGCACAAATGGGTCAAATAACAAAAATGAGGGAACTGAATATGCTGACACTGAATCTACCTGCGGCGCCAACGCCGATCCAGGCTCAGGACCGCGAGATCCTGATGATCACCAACGCGGATCTGCGCGAGTCCGCCAATCTGGCCTGCTGGCCGGTACAGCAAAAGTTTGAGCAGAAGCTGCAGGCGGCGCTGGAGCGCCACGGCTATCGCATGCGCCGCGCCCATCCGGTGAATACCGAACGCGGGCACGGTTTTATCAGCAGTCAGCGCGAGGGCAGCGATCTGTTTGCCGCCATCGATCCTGACGCGCCGCTGATTGTGCTGCTCACCGCCTGGCAGTATTCGCACCATATCGCGCCGTCGCTGGTGCATCATCGCGGCCCGGTGCTGCTGCTGGCTAATTTTGACGGCACCTGGCCAGGCCTGGTCGGGATGCTGTGCATGGCGGGCAGCTTAACCAGTCTGGGTAAAAACTACTCCCGCCTGTGGTCGGAGAATTTTGACGACTCGATGTTTGAGCAAAAGCTGGCGACCTGGCTGCGCGATGGTGCGGTGAGTCATGCCCTTAACTATCTGCACCCGGTGGCGGCGACCCACGCGGTGATGTCTACCGAGGCCGGACAGCAGGGACGGCAGGTGGGCGAGTATATTCTGCAGCACAAAGCCATCGTGGGCCTGTTCGACACCTTCTGTATGGGGATGATCAACGGGGTCTTCCCGCAGCAGGCGATGGTCAAGGTCGGGATGCCGGTTGAGTCGTTATCCCAGTCGGCCCTGCTGGTGGAGATGCAGAAAGTTCCGCCGGCGCTGCGTGAAGCCTGCCTGTGCTGGTATGAAGAGCGGGGGATGCAGTTCCAGTTTGGCCGCGACGGCGCGAGCGAACTGACTCGCGAGCAGGTGCTGGAGCAGTGCGCGATGATGATCGCCATGGCGCGGTTTGTGAAGCGCTTTGGCCTGTCGGCAGTGGGCGTGCAGTATCAGCAGGGGTTGAAAGACAGCTGCGCCGCGTCCGACTTTGCCGAGGGCGCAATCGGTAATGCAGAGCGCTTTCCTGTCCCGGACGAGCAGGGCGAAATCATCTGGCCCGACAAAGCCATCCCCTGTATTAACGAGGTGGATATGGGCACAGCGATCCCGCAAACCATGCTGTGGCGGCTGCTGGAGGCATTCGGTCAACCCGCAGAAACCACCCTGCACGACATCCGCTGGGGCAGTGACTATCAGGGCACCTTCTACTGGGATCTGGAGATCTCCGGTGCCGTGCCGTTTGCCCACCTGAAAGGGGGAATTGCCGGGGCGACCGGATATCGTCAACCGGCCATGTTCTTCCCGGCGGGCGGTTCCACCATTGCCGGGCAGGGCAAAGCGGGACGCTTTATCTGGGCGCGCGCCCACTATGAAGGCACCGACGTGGTGATGCACATTGGCACCGGTCATGCCGTTGAGCTGCCGTCGGCGGAGTTTGAGCGCCGTCGTCGCGCCACCAACGCCGAATGGCCACTGCTGAATGCGGTGCTGGACGGCGTGAGCCGGGATGCCTTGATGGCCGGGCATCAGAGCAACCACCTGACGGTGGCGTATATCGACGAGGCGCATGTCGAGACCCTTTTCCGGGCGTTTGTCGCCCAGTCGCTGACCCAGGGGATCCGCGTGTGGGTTGCGGGCGATGCCATCAAATTACTGTAAAGGTGAGAGCATGCAGGAACGTACTGAAGCCACTAAATACACCGGCGTCTGGCCGGTGATGCTGACCCCGTTTAACGAACGGCGAGAAATCGACTGGCCCGCACTGGAGAAACTGGTCCAATGGTATCTGAATGCCGGGGTTCACGGGCTGTTCGCGGCCTGCCAGTCGAGCGAGATGTTCTTTTTAAGCGACGATGAAGCCCGCAAGATGGTGCAGTTTATCGTTCAGATCGTCGATGGCCGGGTGCCGGTGGTGGCGTCGGGCCATACTGCAACGGGCACCAGCCAGCAGATAGATCAGCTGTCGGCGATGGCCCTGACGGGAATCGACGGCTTAATCCTGATCAGCAACCGTCTGGCACAGGCCGACGAGAGCGATGCGCAGGTCCTGAGCGGGCTGCAGCAGCTGACTGCCGCTCTGCCGGAGGCTATCGACCTCGGTATTTACGAGTGCCCGTATCCTTATAAACGGCTGCTGTCGGATGAGGTGATCGCCTGGTGTGCCAACAGCGGTCGCTACACCTTTATTAAAGACACCAGCTGTTCACTGCCGGTGATGGAACGGCGCCTGCGTCTGAGCGAAGGCAGCCGTCTGCATCTGGCCAACGCTAACAGCCAGACGCTGCTGGCCTCACTGCGCGCGGGCTGTCAGGCCTATAGCGGGGTGATGGCCAATTTCCACCCGGAGCTGTACGTCTGGCTGTTCGAAAACTGGCGCCGGGAGCCGCAAAAAGCCGGGCAGCTGGCGGATTACTTATCCACCGCCGCGCTGGCCGAAAATCTGGACTATCCGGTATGCGCCAAGTTTTACCAGCAGCAAATCGGTAACTTCAGCGCCTACGCCTGTCGGTCGAGAAGTAGCCAGTCGTACGCGGCAAGTTTTTATCCGGAGGCCATTAACAGTATGATGCGTCTCGGCGAAGCAGTGAAGAAACAGTTATCACTTTGAATAACGAGAGTTTTATGCCTTTAACGCCCCTTAATTGACTAAAGGGCGTGCAGCAAAAAGTCATCCGACACGATGACGCAGTAACTGAAAAATAAAAACATTGACTCAGCACCCTACAACTCTCGTCTGCCGCGCAATGGCAGGCGACGTCGGACTGCGCCACGCACTCTGATGAAACCCAATAAGGTTAATATTATGTCAGTCACTCTTGATATGCCGGTCACGCAAAAGGCGGTGCTCGATAAAGCGAGCATTCGTCGGGTGGTGGTTTCCAGCTGGATCGGTAACAGCATCGAGTTTTATGATTTTCTGCTGTATGGCCTGGCGAGCGCGCTGATTTTCAGCAAGGTCTTTTTCCCGACCGTCAGCCCGATGGTCGGTATTCTGGCCTCGTTTGCCACCTTCGGCGTCGGCTTTATTGCCCGTCCGCTGGGCGGCATCTTCTTTGGTCACATGGGCGATACGCTGGGACGTAAAATCACGCTGTTGATTACCCTTGGCGGGATGGGAACCGCGACGTTCCTGATTGGCTGCCTGCCTTCCTACGACATGATCGGGATCTGGGCCCCGGTGATGCTGGTGATCCTGCGCTTTATCCAGGGTTTCCTGGTCGGTGGGGAGTGGGGCGGTGCGATGCTGATGGTGGTCGAAAGCGTCCCGGCTAATCGCCGTGGCCTGCTCGGTGCCATTCCGCAAACCGGCGGGTTCTCTGGTCAGCTGCTGGCGACAGGCATCTTCGCGCTGGTGATGATGCTGCCCGATGAGCAACTGTTCTCCTGGGGATGGCGCATTCCGTTTATGCTGAGCGTGGTGCTGGTTCTGGTGGGCCTGTATATGCGTCGTCGGCTGGACGAAACTCCGGTGTTCCAGGAAGTGCGTCGTCGCGAAGAACAAAACAAACAGGCTAAAAAAGAAGAAAGCCCGGTGGTTCAGGTCGTGCGTACCCAGTGGCGTAGCATTGTGCTGATTATGCTGCTGCGTTTTGCCGAAAGCGTGCCGTTCTTTATGTGTACGGTGTTTGCCGTCTCCTATGCGACGGGCACCTTAGGGATCGAAAAACAGACCATGCTCGGCGTGGTGATGATGACCTGTGTGTTGGCCTTCCCGATGCATGCGCTGTTTGGCGCTCTGTCTGACAAAGTGGGCCGCCGACCGGTCTATATCTTTGGTGCCTTGTTTGCTGCAGCGATGGCGTTCCCGTTCTTCTGGCTGCTGGAAAGCGGATCCTTTGTGCTGATGGTGCTCGGCTATGTGCTGCTGATTAACATCGCCCACAACTCGATTAACGCGGTGCAACCGTCCTTCTTTACCGAGATGTTTGGCCCAAAAGTGCGCTACAGCGGCGCATCGATTGGTGCGCAGTTGGGGGCCATCGTGGCGGGGGGCTTCACGCCGTTTATCGCCAAGGGGTTAACTGCGCTCGACAACAATAACTGGACGCTGGTGGCAAGCTATGTGGTGATAGCCGCGCTGGTGGCGGCCTATGCTGCCTGGCGTGCGCCGGAAACCTCAAAACGTGATTTAACCAAAGATCATCACTGATGCGGATCGGCCAGGGTGAAAGCCCTGGCCCCTGCCGGCGCTTTTCATCGTCTGTTGCTGCTTCGAAGCAGCAAAAATGATAAATTAACACTTTGTCATTCACCGGACTCAGTACCTCATGGCCAAAACAGTCGAGACCATTGCGACCGCGCTGAACATTTCCATTACCACCGTGCGGCTGGTGCTGAACAATAAAGCCCAGCAGTATCGGATCAGTGAAAAAACGCAAAAGCGCATCAATGACTATGTGGCTGAACACGGCTATACCGTCAATCACGCCGCCCGCAGCCTGAAGCTGAATAAAACCGATACCCTTGGGTTGATCATTCCGCGTCTGTCGAACGTCTTCTTTGCCACCCTCGCCGAAAAGCTGGAGATCCGCTGTCGCGAGGCGGGGTATCAGCTGATGATCAGCTGTACCTACAGCGATTTGCAGCAGGAAAATGCGCTGGTGGATGCGCTGATCGATCGTAACGTCGATGGGCTGTTCGTCGTGCCATCTTCCCTGCAGGCGCAAAATCATCATCTGAAACGCACTTCGCGCCCGCTGGTGCTGCTGGACCGTGACTTCGACGGCACCGACACCTCGCTGGTGGTCAGCGATAACCGCCGGGGCAGCACCGCCCTGACTCAGGCAATGTTCAGCGCGGGCCAACTGCCGATCTTCTTTATGGCCGGTGATACCGAACAGCCGACGATTAAAGAGCGTATGAAGGGCTATACCTCGGTGCTGGAAGCGCAGGGGATTGAGGATTGTCAGCAGTGGATCCTCGAGACCGCGCACAACCGGCGCGAAGATGGCGAGAAGCTGATGCAGCAATTTCTGGCCCGGCATAACGCCGCACCACCGGCGTTTATCGCCTCTTCTCTGCCGGTGCTGGAGGGGGCGCTCAGCGTGCTGCGTTCCCACTTCGGCTATATTCCGGCGGATATTAATATCGGCACCTTCGATGAACACCCCATGCTGGGCTTTTTATCCAACAATATCTGGTCGGTTCGCCAGAATGAGGACGCCTGGGCGGAGAAAGCGGTGGACGCGATGATGCAGATAATCAATGGCGCAGAGCAGAAGAACTTGCGTGCGATTATCCCGATGACGTTGATCCACCGGGCGCGTGCGAGTGGGCATTTTTAGTGGGAAAGTTCGCGGTGGCAGTCTATTTTATAGACAGCACCGGGGCTTTTTTAAGTACGTTAGATCAATTTTTTTATATTTATAGGTGTAACAATGGTTAAAAAAAGGTTAAAAACTAGACAGGTGTAAATATGAGGTGAAGTGAAAGTGAAACTAATCATCCAAATCCCCTGTTTTAATGAAGCTGAAACCCTTGCTATTGCGCTGAAGGCGTTGCCCCGACAGGTTGCCGGTTTTGATACAGTTGAATGGCTGATTATTGATGACGGAAGTACCGATGACACTGTTGATGTTGCCCGGCAAAATGGTGTTAATCATGTTGTAAAGCACGCCGGAAACAAAGGGTTAGCCAAAGCCTTTATGACAGGTCTGGATGCATGTTTGAGTTTAAACGCCGATGTTATCATTAACACTGACGCTGATAATCAGTACTGTGCTGATGATATCCCCCTCCTTGTTGCCCCGATTCTTGAATACCGTGCAGAAATGGTTATTGGTGAAAGACCGATATCTGCCATTGACCATTTTTCACCCGTAAAGAAATACCTTCAGAAATTGGGGAGTTGGGTCGTTCGCGTGGCCAGTAATACAAACGTCCCAGATGCACCGAGTGGTTTTAGAGCAATGTCGCGGGCGACTGCGCAAAAATTAATGGTTTTCAATGACTATACCTACACCTTAGAAACCATCATTCAAGCTGGACAAAAAAATATTACAATTACGTCGGTTTCAATCAGGGTTAACGAGGATTTAAGACCCTCTCGGCTGGTAAAAAGTATATCGTCATATATTAAAAGAAGTATTGTTACCATTGTCAGAATATTTGTTATCTATCGGCCTTTCAGATTCTTTGGTGCAATAGGGGCATTGTTATTTGTAGCGGGGTTTTTATTGGGTGTGCGTTTCCTCTATAAATATTTCACGGGTGATGGTAATGGTTATATTCAGTCGTTAATCTTAGCATCGGTACTGATGGGTATGGGTTTTCAAACAATTTTGGTTGCGTTCATTACCGACCTTTTATCCGCCAACCGAAAATTGCTTGAAGATTTACGTTTTAAAGTTGCACAACTGTCACAAAAATCAACAACTAAAACGAATAATAGTCATTCAGAATGAAGCAGGTGAGGTTGCTATGGGGTTCAAAGTCTCAGGTGGAAAGTCAGAAGGTGGTGTCGTTTTTGGAAACACATTTGATAAATACGGCTCTAAAAATCCGGTTGTCAAATGGATGATGAAGGGTTTTGATTCCTCTTTAGAAGCTTTTGTTGCGAGAACGGATCCAGAAACAATTCATGAGGTTGGGTGTGGTGAGGGGTTTTGGGTTAACAAATGGAATAGCCAGGGTTTAAATGCTGTCGGCAGTGATTTCTCCCATCATGTTATATCGATAGCCAAAGATAATGCAGTTGTTGCTAATATTGATCCCAATGTTTTTATTGCAAAAAGTATCTATGACCTTGAGCCAGAAACGAACAGTGCAGATTTAATTGTCTGCTGTGAAGTGATGGAACATCTTGACGAACCAGATAAAGCGATGCGCATTTTACAAAGTCTGGTAAAAGAACACATTATTATTAGCGTTCCACGCGAACCCATTTGGTGCGCATTGAATATGGCACGAGGAAAGTATATTAAAGATCTTGGTAATACACCTGGCCACATACAACATTGGTCAAAAAGATCATTCATAAAATTTACTGAAAAATATTTTAAGGTAATAGCAATTTCGTCACCTTTCCCATGGACCATGCTGTTGTGCATACCTTATGACGAAAAATAATCTGCGCAAAGCATTTAATTATGCAGGGAGCATTATTGCTCTGTTAAGTATTGTATTCGTTGCGCACCGAATAACAGAGTACTGGACGCTCGTCCCTGATGATACATTTACCCTAAAACTACTTCTCATAATATTATTACTGGCCGGCATCTATGGCGCGGCAAACATCCTCCTTGCTTCTGCATGGCGAATGTTAATGGCAAGTCTTGAGCAATGCATCAGTCAGCGGGTTGCCACGCATATTTATGGTTTAACGCAATTGGCAAAGTATGTGCCGGGTAATATTTTTCAGTTTGCGGGTCGCCAGTTACTCACAATGTCTTACGGTTTTTCGGGTAAGGAAGTTGCCAAAAGCACTTTTATGGAGTTGTTACTGCTAGTCATTACGGGCGCTATTTTCTTTTTGTGGATGCTGCCTTTATTATATTCCGGGTTCAGTGTTATCTTTTGTTTTATGCTGTTTGTGGTCGCTGTGATGCTGCTGTGCTTAGTATTTCAATGGCTAGGAAGAAGTTTTCTAATTAAGGTTGTAGGGAAGTATTTTTTATTCTTGATCATCTCTGGTGGGGTTTTTCTGTTTGTTCTCTATTCTATCGTTGACAGTTGGGAGATAACTCCAGCATTGTTACTATCAATTATTGGTGCATATGTTATTTCATGGCTTGCAGGGCTTGTGACTCCAGGCTCTCCTGCGGGAGTTGGTGTCAGAGAATTCTTGCTTATTTTATTGTTGAAACCGTTATTTTCTGAAATTGATATTGTCATAGCGGCTGTGCTCAGTCGGATTGTAACAGTTATCGGTGATTGTTTTTACTATTTATATGCCCTCTCATTAAGGTGAAAACATTATTATGAAAAAAGAAAGTCGCGGGGTTGCCTTTATTGCAATCTTTCTTTCGTTGTTATTTGTTATTATGGGGTTAGGGTATTCACATTCCTATAATCCTGGTTTCTTCCCCGATGAATTCGCGCATATGGGATATGTTATTGATGTGATAAAGTATAACTTCCCAAATTACAATGATGGTCATATTTATTCAAGCAATAAACTGAATTATCTTAATCACCCAGCACTTTATTATGTAATTGTTGGTGAGTTAGTGACGTTACTGCATTTGCAGGATCTGTTTGCACATGTAGGTCGCTACGTTAACATGATGATTTCCATGATAATAATTACAATGACATGCAGGATGATTTATAAAATTACTCGCTCCCTACTGGCGACATTTATCGGAGGGTCATTGTTATTAGTTATCCCTATGTTTGTTATTTCTGGCAGTGCAATCAATAATGATCAAATTAATGTGCTTGGTTGTACATTGGTCATTTACGGATTGACAGGTTTACTGTGCATCGATAAAAAAAACACGCCGCTAACTGCAGATATTTTTCTGATATGCGTTGGTGGTATTATTGCATCTCTAAGTAAAGCGACAGGTTCATTGGCTATTGTTTGTCTATTTTTTTCTGTTACACTTTTTAACTCCACCATTTTACTGAAGGTAATAAAGAAAATAACACCAAAACAATGGTTGATAATAGTGTTGTCAATTCTGATTGTTGTGATCTATTTTTCATACATGCATAAGGTTTACGGGAGATTTTATCCCGCCCCTCAGGGCAATCCTGCAACCTGGTATTTTATTGAGAATCCCTATACACAAAAACTGGCTCTTTTAGAATTCATAGACGTTTTTCTTAAAAGAAATTGGTTTTCGCTTACCACTCCTTATGGACATGTTATAATTATTGATAGTGCGATTAGAGTAGGTGTCTTAAACGCTATTTTAGTGGCGCTAGGAGCCATGAGTAGCTATCTTATTGTAAGAAAGATTTTAACCAATGATTCTGATTTAAATGCAACGTTTTGTTTTGCTATGGCTTATATTATGTTTTTTATTATCTATCTTTTTACAATCAGACAGTTGCATTTAAATACGGGTTATTTGGGGGCTATGCAGGCCAGATACTTTTTTGGGTTTTTACCTGTGTTTTCACTAGTAATGGCAAAAGCTATATCTTCGCTAAAGAGTAAAGCGGTAACAATCACCATATTTTTGCTAATGATTACCGGGTTAGCTGTATCCACTTACCCGGCTTTGATAAAAATGACTAATCCACAGATGTGGCAGTCAACAAAAGTTATAGAACAACCTCTTTTTAATACAGAATACGGACCTCTAACTCAAGGTCGTAAGTTTGAACAGAAAATTTTGGCTGAATCAAATTATATAAGTGGCGCTGAGTTAAAACTGACGACATTTGCCAGAAAAAATCAAGGTCCGTTGACAATCGAATTATTCAATGCATTAGGCGAAGTACTAGCAAGAGATGTAGTAAAAATGGAAACCTTCAAAGATAATGAGTATGTATGGTTTAATCTCAGCCATGCGCGTCTGATAAAAGGTCATATCTATACTCTGCGCCTGACGTGCAATGAATGTAATAAAGATAATGCCATTACGTGGTGGACGGTAAAAAAAGAGATTGAACTACCTGTTTTTTTATTTTCTCGATTTGGACCTGATAGAGAAAATCAATATTCTAAAGGTGAGGCGTATGTTGATGGTTTGCCGATCGGTGGATCATTTACATTCCGTCTTTATTTTTAAGCGGTCTAGTCAAACCTTGCGTCATTAGCGCGATAGTCTGGTTTGTGGGAGCGTAATGTCACTTTGATAGTGCCAATATTATCATCGAGGAGATCCTGAAAAGATTATCTATGCTTAGTTTCAACTGCCATACACAGCAATCGAATCACGGGCAACAAATTCTGCGGGCAAAATGGTATTGCCGGGCGTGCTGGCCTCTGTGGCGGCGAGCACCCGGGCTACCGCCTCTTTACCCTGGGCGTCCAGATCCAGTCGTACCGTGGTGAGCGCCGGGATGAAGAAGGCGCTTTCATAGCTGTCATCGTAGCCAATAACTGAAACCTGCTCGGGCACCGCGATGCGGGCCTTGCTTAGCGCGCTCAGTGCGCCGAGGGCCATTTGGTCGTTCCCGACCAGCAGGGCGCTAAAATCCACATTATTTTCGATAAGCTGCTGCGCGCCGTCGTGACCGCTTTGCGCATCCCAGGTGCCGAAAATAACCGCCGCGGGCGTTTTGTTAAAGGTTGCCAGACTGCTTAGCCAGTTAGCCAGGCGCAATTTGGCCGAAATGGAGTGCTGCGGGCCGGGCATCAGCACAATATCATTGTGCCCCAGTTCGCATAAGCGTTTAACGCTCTCCTGGGTGCCGTTGGCCGGATCGAAGATAACGTGAAACACGCCGCTGTCCGGAGCGACGTCAAGAAACAGGCAGGTGACATCGGTGTTGTGTTCAGCCAGTTGCTGAGCGAGGGGCGTTTCCAGCGGGACGTTGATCAGGATTTTTTCGATAAACTGGGATTTAAAATCATTGATCGACTGCTGGATCGCCGTGGCGTCACTCTCATCAATCATCGAAATCAACACCTGATAGCCCGCTTCACGGGCGTGCTTTTTCACTGATGCGGCGATTTGGGACGGGGCATGTAGCGCCAGAGAGGTCGTGATTAACCCCAGCGTCTGGGCGCGTTTCCCGACCAGCTGCTGCGCCAGACGGTTCGGCACGTAGCGCAGCTCCTCAATCGCCTGTTCGACGCGAACGCGCGTTTTTTCGGCAACGTTCACCGATTTATTGAGCACCCGTGAGACGGTTTGGTAGGAGACACCAGCATGGCGAGCGACATCTTCCAGCGTCGCATTTCTGTTTTTGTTCACCCTCAATCCTTTCTTTTTACATGGCGTAAACGGCGCGTTTCATCTCTGCGTTTTGCCATCATTATATCAAAATGTCATACGTTCACATGGCGAAATTTCGCGATCTTGTTCACCTTTTTGCGCTTAAAAAATTGCGTTCTGTGAACCTCATTGCAGTTTTCAGTGCAGGGAGTTGTTTGCGTCAATTGTCAGGTATTGTATGTAACACGCTGATGTGAACGTCATACATTTTAACAGTGAACAAAATCAGTCTGACGTCAAGCACCCATCTGACCTGAAAAGCACGCTGTTCGCTGAGCAGTCAGCGAAGCCCTGATCCTGTTCCTTGTTGAGGAAGAAAAAAAATGGTTACCGGTAAAAGGAACTACATTCTTTTAAGCATTTTCGATTTTCTGTACCTGTTTGCCTGGTCGTCGACGATGGCCTTCTTTGTTATCTGGACGACACAGCATCTGGGGATCAGCGCCACCAAAACCGGGTGGTTGTATGCTATTAACGCCTTTATTGCGCTGACCATGCAGCCTTTCTTTGGCTACATTTCTGATAAGTTCGGCACCAAAAAATCGTTAATCTTCCTGATTGTGGCGCTGCTGCTGCCTGTCGGGCCGTTCTTTATTTACGTCTACGCACCGCTGCTGGTAAGTTCCTTCTGGCTCGGGGCGGTATTAGGCGGGATCTACCTCGGCATTATTTTTAACTCCGGCTGCGGGGTAATTGATTCTTATATCGACAAGATCTCTCGCCGTTATTCATTCGAATACGGCCGGGTGAGAATGTGGGGTTCGTTGGGTTGGGCGGCGGCGGCCTATATTGTGGGCCGCAATATTAACGACAATCCAAACCTCTCTTTCTGGCTGGCCAGTATTGCCATCGTATTAGCCGCTATCTGCTTCACGCTGACCAAAATTACCGTCACGCTTGAAGAAGAAAAAATGACCTCTTCACTGAAAGCGGGCAACGTGCTGGAGCTGATGAAAGACAAACAGTTCTGGATGCTGATTATCTTTACCCTGTTCGTTACGCAGATCTATGACACCTACGACCAACAGTTTGCGCAGTATTTCTCGTTACAGTTCCCGAGCGTTGACGAAGGCAATAAATGGTACGGCACGCTGGCATCGGTGCAGGTTTGCGGCGAAACCTTATTCCTGGGGCTGATGCCGTGGTTTGTTAACCGTGTTGGCGCGAAGTGGGCGCTGGTGATTGCCGGAACCATTATGTCGGTGCGTATTCTGGGCTCCGCCGTACCGCTGGGGCCGGTGTGGATTGCCGCGGTGAAGATGATGCACGCTATCGAAAAACCGCTGATTCTGATCTCGGTCTTTAAGTTCATCGCGCAGAACTTCGATCACAAGCTGTCTTCCACTATCTATCTGTTAGTGCTGTTTGCGGCCTCTATTGCCACCACGGTTTACTCCCCGGTAGTAGGGCATTTCTACGACACCATTGGTTTTGCCAACACGTACATCATTCTTGGCGTTATTTCAGGACTCTTTACCCTGTTCTCGGTGTTTTCTCTCAGGGACAGAAAAGACAAAGTCATTGATCTCTCTGTGAAGAGCGAGTCTTTAGCATAATGGAGGTGGTTATGAGCAGGTTATTTACGCAGCTCAATTTATTACACGGTGCGGATTATAATCCTGACCAGTGGCTCGATCAGCCCGATATTCTTGAGAAAGATATCGCGATGATGAAAGAGACCCAATGCAACGTGATGTCGGTAGGCATATTCAGCTGGTCGAAACTGGAACCTGCAGAAGGGGAATATCAGTTTGGCTGGCTGGATAATGTGCTGGATACACTGCACGCGAACGGGATTTATGTTTTCCTGGCGACCCCCAGCGGCGCTAAACCGGCCTGGGTATCTGAAAAATACCCGGAAGTGTTGCGCACCAATAACGATCAAAGCAAAAACCTGCACGGGGAACGGCATAACCACTGTGTCTCTTCACCCGAGTATTTACGCTTAACCGGGAACATTAACCAACAGCTGGCGAAACGTTATGCGCACCATCCTGCGGTGCTGGCGTGGCATATTTCGAATGAGTATGGCGGCGAGTGCCACTGCGATGGTTGCCAGCATGCGTTTCGCGACTGGCTTAAGAACAAGTATCAGACGCTGGAAAATTTAAATCAGCGTTGGTGGAGTTCATTCTGGAGCCATGAATATTCCAGCTGGAGCCAGATCCATTCTCCGGGACCAAAAGGCGAGCAGTCTGTCCATGCGCTGAATATCGACTGGCGACGCTTCGTGACCGAGCAGGTGGCGCTGTTTTGCCGCCATGAAGTTCAGGCGGTTAAACCCTACAACCCGTCTTTGCCCGCCACCACCAACTTCCACGGGGTGTTCTACGACTACGATTACTGGCGTCTGGCGCAGGAAGTCGATTTTATCTCGTGGGACAGCTACCCGGAGTGGCACCAGACGCGGGATCAGCAGGATGTCGCTTCTTACACGGCGTTCACCTTTGATCTGATGCGCAGTCTGAAACCCGGCCTGCCGTTCCTGCTGATGGAGTCCACGCCCGGCACCACCAACTGGCAGGCGATCAGTAAGCTCAAAAAACCGGGGATGCACCTGTTGTCGGCTATGCAGGCGGTGGCGCATGGCTCGGACTCGGTGCAGTATTTCCAGTGGCGTAAAAGCCGCGGCTCTATTGAAAAATTACACGGCGCGGTGGTGGATCACGTCGGCCATCTCAATACCCGCGTCGGGCAGGATGTGAAGCAGGTCGGTGCGGCGCTGGAAAAACTGGCCGATGTGGCGGGTGGCGATTACCGGGCTGAGGTGGCGATAGTCTATGACTGGGACAACCGCTGGGCGGTAAACGATGCTGCCGGACCGCGCAACGCCGGGATCAAGTTTGAGGAGACGGTGCAGCAGCATTATCAGGCGCTGTGGCAGCAAAATATCCCGGTGGACATTGTCTCCCAGCAGTCGGATCTCAGTGGCTATCGCGTGCTGATCGCGCCAATGCTCTACATGGTGAATGAAGCCTTTGCCGAACGGGTGAATCAGTTTGTGGCAGCAGGCGGTGTGTTTATCGCCACCTACTGGACGGGGATCGTTAACCCGGACGATCTGTGCTTCACGACGGGTTTCCCCGGCCCGTTGCGGGAGGTGCTGGGCATCTGGTCAGAAGAGATCGACAGTCTGTACGACGGGCAGTCAAACCAGCTTGCTATTACTGTATCGGACTGGAGCTGCCCGGTTCAGGAATACACCTGTAAGGAACTTTGCGATTTAATCCATGCAGAAACGGCAGAGGTGCTGGCCGTGTATCAACAGGACTTTTACGCGGGTCGGCCTGCGCTAACCCGTAACCGGTACGGCAAAGGGCAGGCTTACTATCTGGCAGCAAGAACTGAGGGAGTATTCCTGCGTGATTTCTACCGCACGATTGCGGATAAACACGGCATTGCCGCCTGCACCCCGATGCCACTGCCGGAAGGCGTTGTCGCCACGGCAAGGCACAATGCGGGGCTGTCGTACCTGTTTGTGCAGAACTACAGCGACCAGACCGTCACGCTTGAGCTGGCGGAAGAGAGCAGGAGCCTGGAGCCGTTGCTGAGTGGCGATCGGCTTGCGGGGCACCAGTATGCAATGCCTGCGTTTGGGGTTGAGGTATTTTTGACGGGCGCGTAATGAGTTGAGTGCCGGATGCTCCTAACAAAAAATCCACGCAAGGGCGTGGATTTTTTATGGGCTGGCTAAGCATCCGCAGATGCCAGTACCTTAGACGTTGAACCATGATTTATAAGTTAATCGTATGTTATTTAATGATTTAATTCTTAATTGATGTTTTTATACTCATAACTGTACTCACTTATATTGATGCTGTTGTCTGGGGTTAGTTACCGCAACTCCAACCAATTCTTATGCATTAGGATTGGCTGCACTATTTCTTTTGTTTGTCAAGGGCGATATGTCAATTGCAGGAGAGCAGGTCAAATTCGCTCTTCTCTAGCTGACTATTGTCACTAAGCGCAATAATTATAAATTGAATTATTTTTGAGATTGTTCTAATTACCATCTTGATTTTATTTGTTTTTGTATCAAAATTCACAGTTTCACCCTCTGTTCCCACATCAAAAACGACCGTAAAGAGATTACTGTGAACACTATATACATACCATTAGACAGCGGGGAGTCTGCGGTTCTTAAGGATCCAGATACCTTACTTCCTCGTAAGATTTACGAGCAACTCGCCCAGTTCATTGGAAAGGCTGTTAAGGCAGTTGATGACTTACCGAAAAATTCGGAATCGTTCAACGAAACGCGAAGTCATAAGGCGATATCGATTGATGGTGAAAGGGGTACAGGTAAAACATCAGTACTTGTGAATTTAAGAGATTACCTAGCGAGTAATCATAAAGAGTTTGCGGGAGATATTCATATTCTGGATCCTATCGACCCGACTCTGCTTGAAGATGGTGAATCGCTGTTCTTGCATATTATTGTGGCAGCCGTTCTTCAGGATAAGGACATCAAAGTTGCACAGGGTAGAGACATTAATAAATCCAGGACATTTACCCAGAAGCTTGAAGAATTAGCTCACGGTCTGGAATCCGTTGATTTGCAGCAAAGTCAGCGCGGGATGGATAAAATTCGCTCCCTCTATGGCAGCAAGCATCTAGCAAATTGCGTTGAAGCATTTTTAATATCCGCTCTAGATTTGGTAGGGAAGAAATTATTAATATTACCGATCGATGATGTTGATACCTCGCTTAATAGGGCATTTGAAAACCTGGAAATATTGCGTCGTTATCTTACATCTCCGTACATATTGCCGATTGTGAGCGGCGATCGTCGTTTATATGACGAGGTCTGTTGGCGAGATTTCCATGGACGGTTGAATAAAGACTCATCTTATGAACGTAAAAAGTCTTATGATATCGCAAAGGAATTAGCTATTGAGTATCAGCGTAAAATTTTACCACTGCCGCGTAGGCTAAGTATGCCCGCTGTGAGTGATTACTGGCAGCATGACGGAATTGATGTCACTCTGGACAAAAACGGTATCCCCCTACGTAACTTTATGGCGTGGCTGAAGATATTTATCACCGGCCCGGTGAACGGTCTTGAGGGCAGCGATTTGCCGTTACCGATCCCGTCGATACGTGCCCTAACACAGTTCATTAATCACTGTGGTGATTTAATACACGATTTTCCTGAGCCGTTTAAAAAGAAAGTCAGCCTGCTAGCCATACGTCGGATATGGCAAATGCCTGATGTTCCACTTGATATTATTGAAAGTTTTGCTAAAAAATACCGTGAGTTGAGTAAAGAAGCTAAGCGTGAGTATGGTGAGGCTTACAGGTTATTTTATGATGAACTGAAGATATCCAATACCTTGGAAAGCAAAACATATCTGGCAGAGGATAAAAAATCCGCGTGGGTCGATAAACTATGTGAGTATTTTCGCTTTGAACCAGAGGCCGGGGCTGTGTTTTTAACGCTTCAGGCAAAACAGTACTGGTTCTCCTGGAATAAAGGGGAGAATCGTAATCAATCTGTGCTTGAGACTCCGCTTTTTCAACCTTTACAGCATGAGCAGCGTGAGTATGAACTCTTTGAAAACAATGACGATCTCTCTGACTGGGAATCTCAGTTGAAAACAAAGTTGCCTGAGACCTGGTTGGCTGCTATTAAAGGACAAAAAACGCTTTTACCTTATCCTGTGGCTGAAGTGGGTGTTAATACCAGTTTGACTTGGAAATATTGGGAAGATGTTCATGAATATTACCATGATAAAGATTTAGAAAATAAAGCCATTTTTCTTATTTCTGCGTTGACTCAACGAAATTTCTATACTAATTCAAAACAGTCCATAGTGTTAAATATTGGTCGAGTATTTGAAGTTATTATAACAAGCCTGGTTTCCGATATAGAATTAACCGATCTGCAACGGATAAGACAGCGTTCTCCATTTTATTCTGCAAGCGCGCTTGCTCCGACAAAAACGTTGTATTTGGATGAGTTTAACTCCAAAAAGAACACACGTATGAATAGTCGGTTCGAATCTGAAAGAGAACTACCAGATGAGCCGTTGGAGGAAATTCCTGATGAGAATGAAATGATGTTTAAAACTCTCTGTGATGAGATTAATCAATGGAGGAAGGATAACAACATTGCAAATATTGAAATTTCACCGTGGTTAGTCTATAAAGTTTTTAACAAAGTTTATAGTCAGGGTATTTCTGGTCAAAATGGTTTAGGTTATAGGAACTCTGCGCTACATATCGCAGGTTGGGTTTTTTACTCAACATGGTCTGCATTTGGTAGCTTTGAAAAAGGTGAGCTTTTTGGATTGTCTGATGTTGTTTCGACAACCAATATTAATTCTACTAGAAATTTCTATAGTAATGATAATTTTCGTGTGAATGTGGGGCCATTCACGCCTGAACAAAATCAACAGTCTAACAGCGACCGCGAAGCATATCAGCACCGTAAAATTTATGGTGAAAAAACCAGAACTGTCAGCTATGTTTTGGCTACTCATCCGCTTAAAAAATGGATCGATGAGGTATTAAGCGTTGAGTTTAAACAAAAACAATACACAGATTCTCAGACTGAGAAAAAAACACTGAGTCAGACAGAGAAAATTATAGATATCAAGCCGGCTAAGGAGTTTATTACAAGAAAACTATCAATAAGTCCACTAGCCCGCTTGGTTAAAGCTCGCATTAAAACACAGCTTGAGATGATTTATCCGGGTTTCAATAAAGCTAAAGCTTTCATAGATGAGGTCATTAGCAATTTCCCCAAAACGGATCCCGCAGTTAAAACGCTTTTGGCCGCGTTTGAAGAGCTTTACTCTGAGGGTGATAAGTAATGTTAACCAGGTCGCTGAGTGAACATGCCGCAGGGTGTTTTTTCACCGACGAGCGCCTCTCGCGGCGTTTTTGGGTGATCCTGTTATCACCGCCTACAGATTTTAAGCAGTGGTTGTCATTGCAGGAAGAGTGCTACCAACTGCTCGTTGAGAGTATTGATAACCGTTACCCTCGCACTTATCGATTGACCGACGTGCGCCAGCTAATGGGGAACATCTGTGACAATGGCTTGTTGACCAGCCTGGGACTGCCCTGGCTTGATGTCATTGCAGAACAGCTGCTGCTGCGTAATGGTGATTTGCTCTATTACCGTGAAAATAAGGTGCAGGACTATGTACGGATAGCGGCAGAACTGGACCCGGCTCTGCTTGCTGGCTGGCGTCTGGGGGACTGGCTACAGCAAAGTCCACCTCCGCGATTGTCGGACATCACCCGGGTGGTGATGGCGCAGAATCCGTTTTTCGCGCCGCCAGCCAGTGCGGGCAAGCCTTTTGCGGAGGGGCACGTCCATTTGGGCGGGGTGACGGCGGGAGATACCATCCTGGATGGTTATCTTTTTGAAGAAATTGAACTGCCAAAGAGCAATAAAACATCGTTGTGGGCGTATGAAGAGCATGATGATTTAACGCCGCTGTTAAATCGAGCGAAGTCCTTGCTTGCATTGCTACTTTCAGGCCCTCCTCAAACGGTTTCTGAACAATCTCAAAATATTGCGGAGCATCGTGATAGGGTTTCCGAGAAGTATGCGGCCTTAAGTAACCCGATGAAGAAATGCCAGTATCTCCCGGACTGGCTAATCCTCGCTAAAAAGAATCGCGGAGACGAAAACGTCAGTCCCGGCTGGCTATTAAGCCAGCTGGCGCATGCCTCAGATCGAAAACATCCTTCACGCTGGCTATGGCTGCAGCTTTATCTTTGTCACTCTTACCAGTTGAAGGACACCCATCCGCTGGAGCGCACGGCAATACTCTGCTTTTGGCTTACGGTTAATGCACTTCGGCGTCGCATTATTATGGATGGGCAGGGGCTTACGCGTTTTACTGAACGCTATTTCGGTAGCGGGTTACGCTCGGGTAAGAAAACCTACAACAGCAATATGCGTTATCTGTTTGCCGGCAAAGACGATATGGCCGAAGTGAAGGCAACCCCGAATGCTTTTGGTCATGAAATGGTGACCGGGTTTTCCTCGACACTGCTCAACACCCTCGGTGTACCGCCCATTTCTCCGCCGTACGTTTTTGGTGAACATGAAATTAAGCCAGACGAACGCGCGCTGCGCTATATTGAAGCGCTTGAGCGCTGGCAGTTTTGTGGACATTTTTCACGCTCTAAAACGGCAAGTCGCGGCAAGCGACCAAAGGCCGATTTGCAGGCCAACTGGAAGGCAGCAGAGCGATTGTTGCAGAAGCTCTACAGCCACAATGGCTGGAATCACCCGGTATTTTTAGGGGGGAAACGCAACCCGCACTTTCATTTTCAGCCCTCGAACTGGTTTCGGGGTCTGGATGTTGCTGGGGATGAAAATGCGCTGAAAATTGCGGGTTTTGCGCCGATGCTACGATGGCTGCGTAGTGGGCTATATCCGGTACCCGACGGGCTTCGCGCCAGTACGAGCTTTCATTTTAGCATCCATGCCGGGGAGGATTATGCTCATCCGGCGTCAGGGTTGCGTCATATCGATGAGACGGTGCGCTTCTGCGAGATGCGAGAGGGGGACCGATTGGGCCATGCGCTCGCGCTGGGTATTGAACCTGCGCTCTGGGCGAAGCGGCATGGAGAAATGATACTTCCGCTGGATGAGCATTTAGATAATCTTATTTGGCAGTGGCACTATGCCACGGTTTTGTCGGGTTCATTATCACTTGCTCAGGCGGTATTACCTCTTCTCGAGCGGCGTATTGCGCGTTTTGTTGCGCGGTGTGATTGGTGCAAGGAAAGACCACCTCAAATAGACAATAGCGTGGCGGGTAAACGAGCCAGCGTAGATGAGCTACCTCTAAAAAGCATCACGCCTGATACGCTCTACCGTGCCTGGCTTTTGCGGCGTAATTGCTCGTATCGTCTCCAGCAACTCCATGGTGGATCGCCGTTAACCTCGCAGGAGAAATGCGCGCTGCCAGATTGGCCAACGTTAAGTGATAAAGACAGTGTGGCGGCGCAGCTTTATCGGCAAAGACACTCCAGTCTGCTTGACGATCTCCCTCCGCAGCTGGTGGTTGTGCGGGTTGCGGACGAATGGAGCACGCAGGAGCTGATTGGTCTGGGGAACCCCGGCAAACTGCGCCAGCAGGTAGGCGGTGATAAAGATATCCTCCAGGATATTGATACGCCGGTAGAGCTGGAGTTTATGCATGCATTGCAGGATTATTTGCTCGATCGCTACGATCGCAAAGGATTAATTATAGAAACAAACCCGACGTCCAACGTCTATATTGCGCGATTCAAAAAGCACGTGGAACATCCTATTTTTCGCTGGAACCCGCCGGATGAAGAACTCTTAAAACCAGGTGCTGAATTTAATCGCCATGGTTTGCGCAGAGGGCCTGTAAGGGTTCTGGTCAACACTGATGATCCCGGGATTATGCCAACGACATTACGTACGGAGTTTTTACTGCTGCGAGAGGCTGCGATTGAACGCAGCATAAGCCGAACGATGGCTGAATATTGGCTGGAAAGGCTGCGCCTGTACGGGTTGGAGCAGTTTCAGCGTAATCATTTAAATGTATTTGAATTTATTGACTAGAGGATTTTATCTTGAGTGGTACATTGCCTGACTTAAAATATACGGATGCCAATGGGTTACAAGCTAAGCTCGAAGAAGAGTTGATAAATTTACGGAAAAAAGAGTGCAAGTCGTATTGGCCTCGCTTTCTAATTCGTAGAATTTCGCTTTATGCTATTCCGTTTCTCATGTTCTTTACTTTTTTCTTTTGTTTAAGTTTGACGAAGAAAGTGGGTGTGGAGAAAGCGAGTGCGATGATGGATGCCCTAAGTTTACCCTCACGGAATAGTCTGTTCTGGGGAGTCGCTATCGTTATTGTAGTATTGTTGGGACAGTGGTTAATGTTTAATCACAACTCTGACTCGCAGGCTACTAATAACGTTGGGAAAATATCCAGGGCATGTTATAAAATTTGTGCACACGTTCTCTTGTTCGTAGGTTTTATACTGTTATTTTTGTCTATCTATGGGATTGAACATAAATTATATTATGGTTTTCTCACATTTTTTGCTCTAACACTTTGCCCTTTACTAATTGACCGTACTTTGGGATTAACCCGGCAAAATGAGCGTTTTAAACTCTACATCAGAAGGTTAGAACGTCTCAATGAATTGAATATTTTTCGTGAGAAAACAAATATTAAATTCGAAGAATTCCATTTTATCGAGTATATGAAGCTTGTTGATGAAGCCGATCACAGTAAAAACCAGGATACTGTTAGCGATACATCCTATTTTATGACGTTGATTGAAAATAAGCTAAAAGCGTAATCGGTTTTAATATCATGCTATATAAAAATCCACGCAATTGCGTGGATTTTTGTTAGACCATCAGAGCAATGTTGTCCTAAAGCAGAGGTTAGACGTTAAACAGGAAGTTCATCACGTCGCCATCTTTCACAACGTACTCTTTCCCTTCAGCACGCATCTTGCCGGCTTCTTTTGCGCCTTGCTCGCCTTTGAACGCGATAAAGTCTTCAAACGCGATAGTCTGCGCGCGGATAAAGCCTTTCTCGAAGTCGGTGTGGATTTTACCCGCCGCCTGAGGTGCGGTTGCACCGACAGGGATGGTCCATGCACGGACTTCTTTCACGCCAGCGGTGAAGTAGGTCTGAAGGTTCAGCAGCTCGTAACCGGCGCGGATCACGCGGTTCAGGCCCGGCTCTTCGATGCCCAGCTCGGCCATGAACTCTTCACGGTCAGCGTCGTCCAGCTCAGCGATGTCGGATTCAACCGCGGCGCACACGGCAACCACCACGGAACCTTCGCCTGCGGCGATTTCGCGCACTTTATCCAGGTACGGGTTGTTCTCGAAACCGTCTTCGTTAACGTTAGCGATGTACATAGTTGGCTTCAGGGTCAGGAAGCTCAGGTACTTGATCGCCGCTTTGTCTTCTTCAGTCAGGTTTTTCAGCGCACGCAGCATGCCTGCGTTTTCCAGCTGTGGCAGACATTTTTCCAGCGCAGCCTGTTCAGCTTTTGCGTCTTTATCGCCACCTTTGGCCTTTTTCTGCACGCGGTGCAGGGCGCGCTCGCAGGTGTCCAGGTCAGACAGGGCCAGCTCGGTATTAATGACTTCGATATCGTCAGCCGGATCCACTTTATTGTTGACGTGGATGATGTTGTCGTTCTCAAAGCAACGCACCACGTGGCCGATAGCTTCGGTTTCACGGATGTTGGTCAGGAACTGGTTACCCAGGCCTTCACCTTTGGATGCGCCTTTTACCAGGCCTGCAATGTCCACAAATTCCATGGTGGTTGGCAGGATGCGCTGAGGCTTAACGATCTCGGCCAGCTGGTCCAGACGTGGATCGGGCATTGGCACGACACCGGTGTTTGGCTCGATGGTGCAGAACGGGAAGTTAGCCGCTTCGATGCCCGCTTTCGTCAGCGCGTTAAACAGGGTGGATTTGCCCACATTAGGCAGACCAACGATACCGCATTTGAATCCCATGTCTGAATCACCTTAATATCTTGATATTCAACGCGTTAGGCTTAACGAGTCGAAGAAAAGTAAATAACTGCGCCCATTATACACGTAACCCGCAGGCTGCGCGGTAAAAAAGGCGTTTCGCGCCGGTTATTGCGCTTTGAAAGCGTGAAGTCGGTTAGTGGCTTTGGTTAAGCCTTCTTTCAGCCAGACTTCGGTGCAACGCACCGCTTCGTCTACCGCATCGTCGATCAGTTTCTGCTCGGAAACCGGCGGTTTACCCAGCACAAAACCAACAACTTTGTTTTTATCGCCCGGATGACCAATACCTATGCGTAAACGGTGAAAATTCGGGTTATTACCCAATTTGCTGATGATGTCTTTTAAGCCGTTATGTCCGCCGTGACCGCCGCCGAGTTTGAACTTCGCCACGCCAGGGGGCAAATCCAGTTCGTCGTGTGCCACCAGGATTTCGTCCGGGTTGATGCGATAAAAGGTCGCCAGCGCGGCAACCGCTTTACCGCTTAAGTTCATAAACGTGGTCGGCACCAGCAGACGCACATCGGCCCCGGCCAGATTCACGCGCGAGGTAAATCCAAAGAATTTAGATTCTTCACGCAGAGGCGCGCGCAGCCGCTCCGCCAGCAGATCAACATACCAGGCACCCGCATTGTGGCGGGTGGCCGCATATTCCGCGCCGGGATTGGCCAGGCCGACAATCAGTTTAATCGTCACGTTTTTATTCCTGAAAGTACTAAGTCTGGCGCGTAGTGTACTGTCTGCCGCGCCGCTTGACAAAATTCTGCGAACCGACCCATAGAATCAGAATAATTACGCTTCTGAACCATTAGAATTTCATGCTACTCAAAGGCTTATTTGTAAAGTTTTGTTACGCCGATATGCATAATTGTGATCGCTGACGCAATCAGCAAAAGGGGTGTTGTCTATACTTTACACACAAGGATTAGGGAGATATTCCCCCTACGACCCAAAGTTCCGGAGGTGACAGATGAAACGCAAAAACGCTTCGCTACTCGGTAACGTGCTGATGGGATTGGGATTAGTCGTCATGGTCGTCGGCGTCGGTTATTCCATTTTAAACCAGCTTCCGCAGCTCGACCTGCCGCAATATTTCGCTCACGGCGCGGTTCTGAGCATCTTTCTGGGTGCCGTTCTCTGGCTGGCGGGCGCCCGCGTCAGCGGCCACGAGCAGGTCTGCGACCGTTACTGGTGGGTGCGCCACTACGATAAACGCTGCCGTCGCGATCAGCATAAGCATAGCTAACACTGCATGTCGGATGGTAAGAGAAACGGTTCCTGAGGGAACCGTTTTTTTTTGCATCTTTTGTTGACCCTCACGTAACGTAAGGCATCAGAGTGACGCAACTGGCACAAGAGAAGGAGCCGTTATGTTGATTCAGGTGGGGGAACTGGCCAGGCGGGCCGGGATCACCGTAAGAACGTTACATCATTACGAACAGACAGGGTTGTTGCTGCCTTCAGCCAGAAGTGCGGCAGGGTACCGGCTGTATAACCTGGCGGCGGTTCAGCGTCTGCATATGATTCAGACGCTGGCAAAGTCGGGGCTGGAACTTGCTGAAATCAGGGACTTTCTGGATAAGGAGCCGCTCGCACTGGCTGAGCTTCTCGACGCACAAATTCGTCTGCTGGATAAGCAAGTCCGCAGTATTAACACCCTGCGCGACAGGCTTGCGGATTTGCATGCAGGGCTCACGGCTAATGCGGCCCCCGATCTCGAGTCCTGGCTACAGACTCTGGAGTTAATGAATATGTACGATCGCTGGTTTAGTCACGAAGAGTTGCAGCAGTTGCCGTTTGCGGCGCAGAACAAACAGTTGGCAGAAATCTGGACCGGCCTGGTTGAGGAGGCCAGCGCGCTGCTGAAACGGCATGTTGAGGTCGCCGATCCGCGGGCAATGGATCTTGCCACGCGCTGGATGCTACGCCTGGAGCAGGATACCGCAGGCAAGCCTGAATTCCTGACCCGCATGAATGAGATGCACAGCGTTGAGCCGCAAATGCGCGAGCAAACCGGGATCACCCCCGAGATGATCGATTACGTTACCCGGGCGTTTGCGGAAAGCAAACTCATCATCTGGCAGCGCTATTTATCCCCGGAAGAGATGGCGTTTACCCGCGCGCACTATTTTGATCGGATGATGGAGTGGCCGCCACTGGTGGCAAAACTGCATCAGGCGCAGGGTGAATCATGTGACCCGTCGTCAGACGTTGCGCAACAGCTGGCGGAAAACTGGCTGGCACTGTTTCAGTCCTATGCGGGAACCGATCCAGCCACCCAGCAAAAATTCCGGGTGGCGATGCAGCAGGAGCCGCATCTGATGAAGGGAACCTGGATGACGCCTGAGGTGCTCGACTGGCTCCAGCAGGCGATCGGGATCATGATGCAACGGCGTTTTTCAACGCGCGGTTAAGGGTAAGTCGGCTAAGGCCGCATCACGATTTGGGTAGAACGCCAGGCGGCCAGGGATCGGCTGCACCCCCGCCCGCGCCATGGTGCGCAGCGGCTGAAACTCCAGATTACTCACCCGCAGTTCACACCCTTCTGGCAGATGCTCGACAAAGCGCTGGAACGCATCCAGCCCGCCGGCATCCAGCACCGGCACTGCATCCCATTTCAGAACCACAATCCGCTTACCCTCGAGGCGTGAGGCCAGATCGCTGAACAACCCCTCTGCGGCGGCAAAGAACAGCGGGCCTATCACCCGCAGCACCAGCACATCGTCCGGTACCTCTACATTGACCGCTGCCAGCCGCGTCATTCGCGCTATGCGGCGCATAAACAGCAGCGAGGCCAGCACAATCCCGACGCTGATGGCGATCACCATATCAAACAGCACGGTCAGGGACATGCATATCAGCATCACGATGATGTCGTCTTTCGGCGCCCGGCGCAGCAGGTTCACGACTTTATGCGCCTCGCTCATGTTCCAGGCCACCATCAGCAGCAGGGCGGCCATTGCCGACAGCGGCAGCCAGGACAGCAGCGGGGCCAGCACCAGCAGGGCGAGGATCACCAGAATGGAGTGGATCACCGCCGACACCGGCGAGGTGGCCCCGGCACGGACGTTCGCCGCCGAGCGGGCAATTGCGGCGGTGGCGGTGATACCACCAAAGAACGGGGCGATGATGTTCCCCAGCCCCTGGCCGATCAGCTCGTTGTTGGCTTTATGTTTGGTGCCGGTCATGCCGTCCAGCACCACCGCGCACAGCAGCGACTCAATCGCTCCCAGCATCGCCATCGAAAAGGCGGCGGGGAGCAGGGCGCGCAGGGAGTCCCAGCTTAAGGTGAAGCTGGAGCCGGGCAGATCCCACGGCAGGATCAGCTGCGGCAGCAGCTGCGGGATGCCGTTACCCTGCGAACCATCCGCCAGCACATAGTGGAACTGCGAGCCAATAGTGGCGACGTGGCCGCCCAGCAGATTGACCACCCCCATCACCGCGCAGCCCAGAAGTAGTGCGGGCAGATGCCCCGGCAGTCGAATGCCCAGCCGTGGCCAGAGAATTAAGGTGCCCAGCGTAATAATGCCGATCGCGGCGTCACCAGGGTTGATGGTTGGCAGCGCCATTGCCAGCGCGCCCACTTTTTGCAGGTAGTGCTCCGGCACGTGGGCCATCTGCAGACCGAGGAAATCCTTAATCTGCATGGTCCCGATGGTAATGCCGATTCCGGAGGTAAAGCCCAGGGTCACAGAAATCGGAATGTATTCAATCAGCCTGCCGAAGCGCGCCAGGCCGAACAGAATCAAAAACACCCCCGACATCAGGGTGGCGACCAGCAATCCGGCCAGACCGAACTGCTGGGAGACGGGGTAGAGGATCACCACAAAGGCGGCGGTCGGCCCGGAAACGCTAAAGCGCGAGCCACCGGTCAGGGCGATCACAATCCCGGCCACTGCGGCGGTGTACAGGCCATACTGCGGCGCAACGCCGCTGCCAATCGCCAGCGCCATCGCCAGTGGAATGGCGATAATACCGACGGTAATCCCGGCGATCAGGTCACGGGTAAAGCGTGACAGGGTATATTTCTCTTTCCAGCAAGCGTCGATGAGGGCGCGGAACGGCAGAACATGTGAGGAAATGGGGTTTTTCACAATAATCATCCCTGGGCGCATCATCTGTCATGTCAATGGCAGGTGAAGGAGGCATTGGTCATACAAATAAAAGCTACAGACAAAAAAACCCGCCGTAGCGGGTTTTTAGACTGCGTCCGATTAGTGCTCGAACATTGCAGAGATGGATTCTTCGTTGCTGATACGACGAATCGCTTCTGCCAGCATCCCGGACAGGGTCAAAGTACGCACGTTAGGCAGGGCTTTGATTTCGTCGCTCAGTGGGATGGTGTCGCACACCACAACTTCATCAATAACGGAGTTGCGCAGGTTGTTGACAGCATTGCCAGAGAAGATCGGGTGGGTCGCGTAAGCGAATACGCGTTTAGCACCACGCTCTTTCAGGGCTTCGGCGGCTTTGCACAGAGTGCCGCCGGTATCGATCATGTCGTCAACCAGCACGCAGTCGCGGCCCGCTACGTCACCGATGATGTGCATCACCTGAGAAACGTTAGCGCGCGGACGACGCTTGTCGATAATGGCCATGTCGGTGTCGTTCAGCAGTTTTGCGATAGCACGTGCACGAACCACGCCGCCGATGTCCGGAGAAACCACAATCGGGTTATCCAGGTTCAGCTGCAGCATATCTTCGAGCAGGATTGGGCTACCGAATACGTTATCAACCGGAACGTCAAAGAAGCCCTGGATCTGCTCGGCGTGCAGGTCAACCGTCAGAACACGGTCAACGCCAACGCTTGAGAGGAAATCAGCGACAACTTTAGCGGTAATTGGCACACGAGCGGAACGGACGCGACGGTCCTGACGGGCATAACCAAAGTAAGGAATAACAGCGGTGATACGGCCAGCAGAAGCGCGGCGCAGAGCATCGACCATAACAACCAATTCCATCAGGTTGTCGTTAGTTGGAGCACAGGTGGACTGGATGATGAAAATATCACCACCGCGTACATTTTCGTTAATTTGTACGCTGACTTCGCCATCGCTAAAGCGACCTACGGCGGCGTCGCCAAGAGAAGTGTACAGGCGGTTGGCAATACGTTGTGCTAGTTCCGGGGTGGCGTTACCAGCAAAAAGCTTCATATCAGGCACGAGAAGAACCTCAGGCATGCGTCCAATGGTGGATAGCTTCACCGTAAACTGTGCGGGCCAGGCGAATGCTATCCAGGCGGTGTATTAAAGAGCGCGATGCAACGTCTGGAACAGGGTGACGTTGTCACCGAAACTCAGATTGCGCCAGAATGGCCTGCTGTAGCGGGGAGGTGTTCATACCACGCGCTACAAAACCATGCAGCCACTCTGGAGCCAGCTCGAGCACCTGACGTGCAGCAGATTCCGTGTCAAATTCAGCAAAGACACAGGCCCCTGTGCCAGTCAGGCGCGACGGCGCGTATTCTAACAGCCAGGAAAGCGCGACATCAACCTCGCGAAAACGTTTTCTTGCGATATCCTCACAATCGTTGCCAAATTCACACTTTAATAACGTTTCTATTGACCGAACCGGGGTGTTACGCGGAAGGTCCGGATCCTTAAAGATAACCGGCGTCGGAATGCTAACCCCAGGGTGGGCCACCAGATACCATTTTTCCGCCGGACTGACCGGGGAGAGGATCTCGCCCACCCCTTCGGCAAAGGCGGCGTGTCCGCGCACGAATACCGGCACGTCGGCACCAAGCGTTAACCCCAGCGCCGCCAGCTCATCGACCGACAGACCGCACCCCCACAGGTGATTAAGCACCACCAGCACGGTGGCGGCATTAGACGATCCGCCCCCAAGCCCGCCGCCCATCGGCAGGCGCTTGTCGACGCAGATATCGGCGCCGCTGCCCGCAGGCAAACGCCCCGACTGCGCCGCAGCCGCCATCAGCAGGCGGGCGGCACGCACAATCAGGTTCTCTTCATCCGGCACGCCTTCTACCGGTGTTAACAACCGAACCAGCCCGTCCTGGCGCGGTTCAATCGAAATCGTGTCGCCGTAGTCGATAAACTGAAACAGCGTCTGCAGGGTGTGATACCCGTCAGCACGCTGGCCGGTAATGTACAAAAACAGGTTCAGCTTTGCCGGTGAAGGCCAGTGGCTCATCATTTGACAATCCAGTTATCCATTTTGAGCTTAATGCGCTGACTGCCTTCGGTCAGTTCCAGGCTGGACGGCAGGGCCGGTTTGCTGTTGCTGTCATAACCGCCGTATACCACTTTCCATTTTTTGCCGTTCTGGCTGTAATTCACTTCGCTCAGGCGATACTGGTCGTCGAGCTTATAATCGGTGGCATCGCCCGGCAGGCCGAGGATCCACTGGCGCAGGCTGGTAATCGGGATCGGCATCCCGGTCAGCTTACCAATCATCTCTTCGGCATCGGTGCCGGTATATTTTTGGCCTTTATTATCGGTAATTTGTGCGGTGCCCGGCTGGGCAATCAGCTCCATTTCCGTGCTGCCAAGCGGATTCAGCAGCAGCAGGCGATAGCGATCCTGGCCGGTCTGCTGCCAGAAGAAGCGCGCGTACACTTTCTGCTGATCGGACAGATAAGCAAAGGCACCGCGCGTCTGGTACTGGTTCAGGGCGCGCACATCCTGTTGATGCTGGCGCCACTGAGGCGCGTCCGGGCTTTTGCCCGGGCCTTTCGGCGGCGTGATGGAACATGCGGTCAGCACCAGCGCGGCCAGGGGCAGCAGGCGAATCAGTCTGGTCATAATGGTGACAAATCCTTGAGATACGTGGCAGTTATATTCCTTAATGCTAGCGCCCGCCTGCGGCAGCGTCTACGCTCAAGTTGTCTTAATTCCTCAAATTAACGGTTAATAACAAGCGATAACCTATTACTCCGAAAGGGGGCAGTCTCTTTTATTGATCTCGCGCATCCTGTATGATGCGGCCTGCTAACCTTATTAACGCTGGTACTACTCCCGCTCATATGACCCTTTTAGCACTCGGTATTAACCACAAAACAGCCCCGGTTTCACTGCGAGAACGCGTAACGTTTTCGCCGGATACGCTCGACCAGGCGCTGGAAAGTCTCCTTGCCCAGCCAATGGTGCAGGGTGGCGTGGTGCTGTCGACGTGCAACCGCACCGAGCTGTATCTCAGCGTGGAAGAGCAGGACAACCTGCATGAGGTGCTGATCCGCTGGCTCTGTGAATACCACAAGCTGAACGAAGACGAGCTGCGCAATAGCCTTTACTGGCACCAGGATAACGACGCCGTTAGCCATTTGATGCGTGTCGCCAGCGGTCTGGATTCACTGGTGCTGGGCGAGCCGCAGATCCTCGGTCAGGTCAAAAAAGCGTTTGCGGATTCGCAAAAAGGCCATCTCAAGGCCAGCGAGCTGGAACGCATGTTCCAGAAATCTTTCTCTGTCGCCAAGCGTGTGCGAACCGAAACCGACATTGGTGCCAGTGCGGTTTCGGTTGCTTTCGCGGCCTGTACTCTGGCGCGACAAATCTTTGAATCCTTATCGACGGTTTCCGTGCTGCTGGTCGGCGCGGGTGAAACTATCGAGCTGGTCGCCCGTCATTTACGCGAGCACAAAGTTAAAAAAATGATTATCGCCAACCGAACCCGCGAGCGCGCTCAGGCGCTGGCAGACGAAGTCGGCGCGGAAGTGATCGCCCTGAGCGACATCGATGCGCGGCTGAATGAGGCCGATATCATTATCAGTTCCACTGCCAGCCCGCTGCCGATCATCGGCAAAGGTATGGTTGAGCGCGCCCTGAAATCCCGCCGTAATCAGCCGATGCTGCTGGTGGACATCGCCGTCCCGCGCGATGTCGAGCCGGAAGTGGGCAAGCTGGCGAACGCCTATCTTTACAGCGTGGACGATCTGCAGAGCATCATTTCGCACAACCTTGCCCAGCGTAAAGCGGCAGCGGTGCAGGCCGAGACAATTGTCGAGCAAGAAACCAGCGAATTTATGGCCTGGCTGCGCGCGCAAAGCGTCAGCGAGACCATTCGCGAGTACCGCGGTCAGGCGGAGCAGGTGCGTAATGAACTGACGGCCAAAGCGCTGGCCTCCCTGGAACAGGGTGGCGATCCGCAGGTCATCATGCAGGAACTGGCATGGAAACTGACCAACCGCCTGATCCATGCCCCAACCAAATCACTTCAACAGGCCGCCCGTGACGGGGACGACGAACGCCTGACCATTCTGCGCGACAGCCTCGGGCTGGAATAGCGCACTATACCCATAATTTTTATTACAAGGTGCCCCTACGCCTATGAAGCCCTCTATCGTCGCCAAACTGGAAGCGCTGCACGAGCGCCATGAAGAAGTTCAGGCGCTGCTCGGCGATGCCGCGACTATTGCTGACCAGGAACGTTTTCGCGCGCTGTCGCGCGAGTATGCACAGTTAAGTGATGTATCACGCTGCTTTACCGAGTGGCAGCAGGTTCAGGAAGATATCGAAACCGCGCAGATGATGCTCGACGACCCGGAAATGCGCGAAATGGCGCAGGAAGAGTTGCAGGACGCTAAAGCCCGCGCGGAAGAGATGGAGCAACAGCTGCAGGTGCTGCTGCTGCCAAAAGATCCGGACGATGAACGCAACGCCTTTGTCGAAGTCCGCGCCGGGACCGGCGGGGATGAAGCGGCGCTGTTTGCCGGGGACCTGTTCCGTATGTACAGCCGTTATGCGGAATCCCGCCGCTGGCGCGTGGAGATCATCAGCGCCAACGAAGGTGAGCATGGCGGCTATAAAGAAGTGATCGCCAAGATCAGCGGTGACGGCGTATATGGCCGCCTGAAGTTCGAATCCGGCGGTCATCGCGTTCAGCGCGTACCGGCCACCGAATCGCAGGGGCGTATTCACACCTCCGCCTGCACCGTGGCGGTAATGCCCGAGCTGCCGGAAGCCGAGCTGCCGGACATCAACCCGTCCGAGCTGCGCATCGATACCTTCCGTTCGTCCGGGGCAGGCGGTCAGCACGTTAACACCACCGACTCCGCGATCCGTATTACCCACCTGCCAACCGGTATTGTGGTGGAGTGTCAGGACGAACGTTCCCAGCACAAAAACAAAGCCAAAGCGCTGTCGGTGCTGGGGGCGCGTATTCGCGCAGCTGAAATCGCCAAACGTCAGCAGGCCGAAGCCTCAACCCGCCGCAACCTGCTGGGCACCGGCGATCGCAGCGATCGCAACCGGACCTATAACTTCCCGCAGGGGCGCGTCACAGACCACCGCATCAACCTGACGCTTTACCGTCTGGATGAGACGATGGAAGGCAAGCTGGATTCGTTGATCGAGCCGATCGTGCAGGAGTACCAGGCCGATCAGCTGGCGGCGCTGGCAGAGCAGGACTAATGGATTTTCAGCACTGGCTACGTCACGCGGTCAGCGAACTCAGCGCCAGCGACAGCCCGCGTCGCGACGCGGAGATCCTGCTGGGGCACGTCACCGGCAGGGCGCGGACCTATATTCTCGCCTTTGCTGAGACGGTGCTGACCCGCGACGAAGAGACTCAGCTGGCTGAGCTGCTGGCCCGGCGCAAAACCGGCGAGCCGGTGGCGCATCTGGTGGGCGAGCGCGAGTTCTGGTCGCTGCCGCTGTACGTCTCGGCGGCGACGCTGATCCCGCGCCCGGATACCGAATGTCTGGTGGAGCAGGCGCTGGCACGATTGCCCGCGTCGCCCGCGCGCATTCTGGATTTAGGCACCGGCACCGGGGCAATTGCCCTGGCGCTGGCCAGTGAACGCCCGGACTGTCAGGTCACAGCGGTTGATGTGATGCCCGACGCGGTGGCGCTGGCGCAGCGCAACGTCGACCGTCTGGCGCTGCCAAACGTCACCGTTGTGCACAGCAGCTGGTTTTCGGCGCTCGCCGATCGCCAGTTTGAGACCATCGTCAGCAACCCCCCCTATATTGATGAAGCCGATCCCCATCTGGGTGAAGGCGATGTGCGCTTCGAGCCGCGCAGCGCGCTGGTTGCCGCCGGGCAGGGGCTGGCCGATCTGAGCCAGATTATTACCGCCGCCCGCCAGCATCTGGTGAGCGGCGGCTGGCTGCTGCTGGAGCACGGCTGGACCCAGGGTGAAGCCGTGCGTGCGCTGTTCCTGCAGGCGGGTTATCAGCAGGTGGAAACCTGTCGCGATTATGGCGGCAATGAACGTCTGACCTTGGGTAAGTGGGCATGAACGGATTTTCGCTGCTGATCTCTGTGCATATCGCCGCCGTCGTGCTGACGGTCAGTTTTTTTGCGCTGCGCTACTGGTGGCGCTACAGCAATAATCAGCTTATCAACGCCCGCTGGGTGCGGGTCGCGCCGCACTGCATCGACACCGTGCTGTTTCTCTCGGGCGCGGGGTTGATGTGGGTGACGGGCTATCTGCCGTTTACCGATGATGGCGCATGGCTGACTGAAAAGCTGTTTGGCGTTATCATCTACATCGTTTTGGGTTTTATTGCGCTGGGGCGACATCGTCCGTGCAGCCAGCAGGTAGGCTTTGTTGCTTTTCTGCTGGGGCTGGTGGTGCTGTACATCATCATTAAACTCGCCACCACAAGAATACCGTTACTGGGGTAAGTCATGAAGTCCTTGGCCGATTTCGAATTTAATAAAGTGCCGCTGTGCGACGGCATGATCCAGGTCTCGGAGATGATCCGCGATGATTTCGTCTCGCAGAACGTCTACGACGAGCTGGAGAAGTTGGTGAGTCTGGCGCGTGAAGAGATTCATCAGACGCGCCCGCAGGACTGGCAGCTGGAAAAGCTGATTGAACTGTTCTACGGCGAATGGGGCTTCAGCGATAAGCGCGGCGTGTATCGTCTTTCCGATGCGCTGTGGCTCGATCAGGTTCTGGAACACCGCCAAGGCAGCGCCGTTGCGCTGGGGGCGATTTTGCTGTGGGTGGCGCACCGTCTGGATATCCCGCTGGTGCCGGTCATCTTCCCGACGCAGATGCTGCTGCGCGCCGAGTGGCTCGACGGAGAAATGTGGTTAATCAACCCGTTCAACGGCGACACTCTTGATGAACACACGCTGGACGTCTGGCTGAAGGGCAATATTAGTCCGCTGGCCGAGCTGTTCAATGAAGATCTGGACGAAGCGGACAACGCCGAAGTGGTGCGCAAGCTGCTGGACACCTTAAAATCTGCGCTGATGGAAGAGCGGCAGATGGAGCTGGCATTACGCGCCAGTGAGGTGCTGCTGCAGTTTAACCCGGAAGATCCGTACGAGATCCGCGACCGCGGCCTGATCTACGTCCAGCTGGAGTGCGACCACGTGGCGCTGACTGATTTGAATTATTTCGTTGAGCAGTGTCCGGAAGATCCGATCAGCGAAATGATTCGCGCGCAGATTAACTCCATCGCGCATAAACAGATTACGTTGCATTAATCTTAATTCCGATTCACCCCTGAATAAGGCGATCCTATGAAACAAAAAGTGGTTAGCATTGGCGATATCAAGGTAGCGAACGACCTGCCGTTCGTGCTATTCGGTGGCATGAACGTTCTGGAATCCCGCGATCTGGCGATGCGCATCTGCGAACACTACGTGACCGTTACCCAGAAGCTGGGGATCCCGTACGTGTTTAAGGCCTCTTTTGACAAAGCCAACCGCTCCTCTATTCACTCTTACCGTGGCCCGGGTCTGGAAGAGGGGATGAAGATTTTCCAGGAGCTGAAGCAGACGTTCGGCGTGAAAGTGATCACCGACGTTCACGAAGCCAGCCAGGCGCAGCCGGTTGCTGACGTGGTTGACGTGATCCAGCTGCCTGCGTTCCTCGCCCGTCAGACCGATCTGGTTGAAGCGATGGCGAAGACCGGTGCCGTCATCAACGTGAAAAAACCGCAGTTCGTCAGCCCGGGGCAGATGGGGAATATTGTCGACAAGTTTATCGAAGGCGGTAACGACAAAGTGATCCTCTGCGACCGTGGTTCCAACTTCGGCTATGACAACCTAGTTGTGGATATGCTGGGCTTCAGCGTGATGAAGAACGTGTCGAACCAGTCCCCGGTGATCTTCGACGTCACCCACGCCCTGCAGTGTCGCGACCCGTTTGGCGCCGCCTCTGGCGGTCGTCGTGCGCAGGTTGCTGAGCTGGCGCGTGCCGGTATGGCTACCGGTCTGGCGGGGCTGTTTATCGAAGCCCACCCGGATCCAGCCAATGCGAAATGCGACGGCCCGTCCGCACTGCCGCTGGACAAGCTGGAGCCGTTCCTGAAGCAAATCAAAGCGATTGACGACCTGGTCAAAAACTTTGACGAGCTGGACACCAGCAACTAATCGTCATGAATGAAAAAACCCGCCTCGGCGGGTTTTTTTTTGCCCAGTGACAGGCTAGGCAAAGATCGTCATCAGATACGCAACAAACAGCGCCATATGCGCCGCACCGTTCAGCACGTTGGTCCGCCCGGTAGAGAACGAAATCTGACACAGCACCAGCGAAGCGACCATCACAATCATCTCCGGAGCGCCAAGGCTAAACACCAGCTCGTTGCCGGTCAGGAAGGCAATCAACGTCACCACCGGAACGGTCAGGGAGATGGTGGCCAGCACCGAACCAAAGAACAGGTTCATGGCGCGCTGCACCTGATTGTTCAGCACCGCCCGCAGTGCCCCCAGCCCTTCCGGGGAGAGGATCAGCAGCGCGACGAGGAAGCCAGTAAAGGCCACCGGCGCATTCAGCTCTGTCAGCAGCGTTTCCAGCGGTGCCGCGTTCATTTTGGTCACGGCGATAACCGCAATCAGATGCACGATCAGCCAAATCGAGTGCCACAGATTGCTGTGCGCTGACGGTTTACCGTGATGCGGGTCATCGTCGTCGCCTTCATCTTCATGCTCATACACGAACAGGCTCTGGTGCGTTTTGGTCTGAATCAGCAAAAACACGCCGTACATCGCCGCTGAAATCAATGCCACCAGCAGGGCCTGACCGGTCGTAAAGTTGGCTCCGGGCAGCGCCATCGGAAACACCAGCACGATAATCGCCAGCGGGAAGAGGGCGATCAGATACTGTTTAATGCCAAACAGATTCACATACTGGGTAGCAAATTTACGCCCGCCCAGCAGCAGCGAGAAGCCAACCAGACCGCCGGTGACAATCATGATGATGGAATAAAGGGTGTCGCGCATCAGGGTCGGGGCGGCGTCGCCGGTCGCCATCAGGGCAGAAATGAGGCTCACTTCCAGAATAACGACAGAGAGACTTAAAATCAGGGAACCGTAGGGTTCGCCGAGGCGGTGGGCTAACACGTCAGCATGGCGCACCACGCTAAAAGCACTACTCAAAATACCGATAAGGGCAAGGATGTTAATGCCGATGACCACTGGCAGCGTCTGGCTATTTCCCCAGAAGAACAGCACCGCCAGCGCCAGCAGCGGGAAAATGAGAGACGTCTCCTTATGACGGGTTTTCACCGTCTCGTGTGTGGTTGTCATGTGATTCTCCATGTATGCAGGTGCTTGTAATTATAGATAGAAAAAGCGGAACGTTAAATTAACAGATTAGCGTTAACTTCCGCTTACCTTTTACCTGAATTTACGGTTTGGCTGTTTTAGGTGTTGAGTGAGCCATAATAAGACATTTTTGTTAAATATATCCTTAATAACAGTGAATTATAAAACAGAATAATCCGTTTATTCTTAAAGCTGGAAGCCGTCAACATTGTGAGCCACACTTAATAAGTGATTAAAAATAGGGGTTTGCAATGCCATACAAAACGAAAAGCGATTTACCCGACAGTGTCCAGCATGTGTTACCCGCACATGCGCAGGAGATCTACAAAGAAGCCTTCAACAGCGCCTGGGATCAGTATAAGGATAAAGACGACAGGCGGGACGATGCCACCCGGGAGGAGACCGCGCACCGCGTGGCCTGGGCGGCCGTGAAGCACGACTACCAAAAGGGGGACGACGACAAATGGCACAAGAAGAAATAGCCCGCTGATTAAATCAGGACAAATAGTTAGCAGCCTGCAATTTGATATTTAAGGCGGTTATTCATCCCCTGAGTTGCATGCGGCCGATTTATTGCATATCGTCACTGTAACTGCTTTCTAATTGAGCAGTAAAAAGACCTGGAAGGTTCATATAAAGGTATCGCAAGGAAGCAAGCAGTGGCAGAGGTGCAAAATGATTACGCGTGATTTTCTGATGAAGGCCGACTGTAAAACGGCCTTTGGTGATATTGAAGAGTCGCTGCTCTGGTCGGCTGAACAGCGTGCAGCGTCGCTGGCGGCAACGCTGGCGTGCCGTCCGGACGCCGGTCCCGTGTGGCTCTTTGGTTATGGTTCGTTGATGTGGAACCCGGCGCTGGACTATCAAGAGTCCGCCACCGGGACGCTGCCGGGCTGGCATCGCGCATTCTGTTTGCGCCTGACCGCCGGACGCGGCAGTGCCTGTCAGCCAGGCCGGATGCTTGCCCTGAAAGAGGGCGGACGCACCACGGGGGTGGCCTATCGCCTGCCGGACGCGACGCTGGAAGAGGAGCTGGCCCTGCTGTGGAAGCGTGAAATGATCACCGGCTGCTATATGCCGAGCTGGTGCAAGCTGGATCTCGATGACGGACGCACCGTCAACGCGCTGGTCTTTATAATGGATCCGCGCCATCCGCTGTTTGAAGCCGATACGCGCACGCAGGTGATTGCGCCGCTGATCGCCGCCGCCAGCGGACCGCTTGGCACCAATGCCCAGTACCTGTTCTCACTCGATCAGGAGCTGACGCGCCTCGGTATGCAGGATGATTGTCTGAATGAGCTGGTGTCGAACGTGCGGGCTTTACTGGAAAATAGCCTGCCCGAAACTCAACTGCGCGCGGGCTTTGCCTGAAAAAATGCCCGGTGGCCTTGCGGCGCACCGGGCGAGTATTGTTACGCGGCGACGAAGCTAATCGAATGCTCGAGAGACTGACTGTGGCTGTCGATCAGCACTTCCCAGGTGCCGGTATACGGCACCGTGAGCCACGCGTTGTCCCGATCCTCAACGCTTAAAATATCCGCCTGCGTTTTGCGCGGCGCTTTGTGGTTCATCAGATGAATATGACAACGCTCTGAGCAACGCACCACCACCGTATCCCCGCCAAACAATTTCAAACTTGCTTTCACCAGTGCCATTTTTTACCCCGTTTCTGGAAACAACGCTCTCCTTGCGGCTAATCCTGAGCGTGATGTTGTTCACAATTCACTCATGACATAACACCAAAGGGGAAGGCAGCCGATGCTGATTTTGATCAAAAAATGTCATAACCCTTAAACAAAAATGACAATATGCCTGAAAGCTTTCAGCTGACGCCGCATTACACGGCTTTCAGGCAGTGGATTGATATTAAATGCGGAAATGTCCGGCGGTTTCAGCGAGCTCGCCCGCCTGACCCTGCAGGGCGCTGGCCGCCGCGGCCGATTGCACCACCAGCTCGGCGTTCTGCTGCACCATACCGTCGAGGTGCGTCACCGCCCGGTTAATCTCCTGAATGCCTTTCATCTGCTCGCTGGTGGCGACGGTAATTTCCCGCATGATCCCCGACATGCTGCCGATGCTGGTGACGATCTCATCCATGCTCTGTCCGGCCAGATGGACGTAGCGTGAACCGGTCGCCACGCTGTTGGTGGTGGAATCAATCAGGGTTTTAATCTCTTTGGCCGCCTGGGCGCTGCGGCTGGCGAGATTACGCACCTCACCGGCTACCACCGCAAAGCCGCGACCCTGTTCGCCCGCGCGCGCCGCTTCTACCGAGGCGTTCAGCGCCAGGATGTTGGTCTGGAAGGCAATACCGTCAATCACGCTGGTGATGTCGCCAATCTGGGTAGACGCCGCTTCGATGGCCTGCATCGTTGAGATCGCCTGGGATACCACGCTGCCACCGCGTGAGGCGGCTTCAGAGGCTTTCTCGGCCTGGCTGTTAGCCACCGCCGCCGATTCGGTCGACTGGGCGACCGAGGCGGTGATCTGCTCTACGGCGCTGGCGGTTTCGCGCAGGCTGGAGGCCGCCTGTTCGGTACGACCGGAGAGATCCCGGTTACCGGCGGCAATCTCCTGGGCGGCATTTTTCACCGAGGCGCTGGCGTCGCGCAGCTGCACCATCACTACCGACAGCTTGTCGCTGAAGGCGTTAAACGCATGGGCAATCTGCGCCACCTCGTCGTCGCCTTTTTCCGGCAGACGCTGGGAGAGATCGTTGGTGCCATTGGCAATGGCGTGCATTGCGTCGCGGATCTCCGACAGCCTTTTCAGCAGGCGGGCAATCACAAAGTGGACCACCGCCCCGCTAAGCAGGACCAGGATGGCCAGCGACAGCCCCGAGGCCTTCACCAGGGTGCGCATCCCCGCGGTAGCATCCGCGCTGTCGAGGGCGACTATCAGCTGCCACTGGGTACCGGCAATCGGCGCGGCGGCGAAGGTTTTTGTCACCCCGTTAAACTGACCCACCACGCTGTTGCCGCGTTTCAGGGCATTGAGATCCACGTCGCTGATGACGTCGTTAAATCGCTTCAGCGTCAGGGCCGGATCGTTGGCAGCAATCACCGTGCCGTCGCTGTCGATCAGCAGACCGCTGCTGGCCGGGGTCGGGTGGATGCCCTGCACGTTGGCGATCACGCTATCCATTGCCACATCACCTGCCAGCACCGCTTTCAGCTCGCCGTTCTCTATCACCGGTACGGCAAAGGTGACCACCAGTTTTTTGGTGCCGGTATCGACATACGGGGCGGTGACCACCGGGCGACCTTCTTTGGCGGCCTGCTGATACCAAGGGCGTATGGTAGGATCGTAATCGTCAGGCACCCCGGCAGGCTCAGAGAATTTTGCCGTTTTGCTGGCATAGCCAACGTAGACGTTAATAAACCCGCCCGCCTGCGCCAGCTGTTTAAACATCGGCACCGGATCGTCGCTCAGGGCCACGCTCTGCAGGGAGTTGATCACCATCATCTTGCTGTTGACCCAGTCGCCGATCGCCAGACTGTGGCTGGCGCGGGTGCTGGCCAGCATATCGCGCTGCGACTGCTGGTTGTCCTCGCGCGTTACCTGGAAATTAATGACGGTATTAAGAAGAAGGGCGACGACCAGACAACCGACTGTCGCCGCGATAATACGAGCGCGAATTGACCTGAACATAGAGAAATACCTGCTGAGTGAGAATACAAAGCCTATCGGCAATGAGCAGGTAAACTTGATGCTGGAACCGCGGTCATAAGCAAAAAATATATTCTTTTGGAAATTATTAAAATGTTAATAATTTATCGGCAGCCAACGTCCACTGCGCCAGCTCGACCAGAGTGCCGATCTCAACCCCGTCAATCAGCGGCAGGGCGCTGATCCCACGCCCATCGGTGCAGGTCTTGCACAGCTTCACCGGCACATCCTGTGCGGTCAGGATCTCCAGCATCTGCTGAATGTTATACCCCTCGGCCGGTTTCTGCCCGCGCAGCCCGGCGGTTACCGCATCGGACATTAAAAACAGGCGTAAATCCAGCGCGTCTTCCTGTTCGCGCAGGGCGATGGCCAGCCGCAGGCTGTTAAATAACGACTCGCTGCCGTAGGCCGCGCCGTTGGCGACAATCACGATCTTCTGCATTTTGACTCCTGATAGTTGAAAAGGCATGAATATTGCTTATCTCCTTAACACACTGACCCGGGAGAGTAAGCATGACGATAATCACTGGCCGTCTACCCGGCGCCACTGAATGGTTCCAGCACGCCAGACTGATGCGCAAACAGCAGCTGTGCAAACTGGCGCAGCTCGGCACGCTGGTGAGCCGGATTAGCCACCTGGCGCATATGCTCCAGTGCGAGCGCGGGGCGTCGAATATCTGGCTCTGCTCGCAGGGTACGCTGTATGCCCTGGAGTGCAAGGCCAGCCGCGCGCTGGTCGACGATCAGCGCACGGCGCTGCACCATGCGCTGGGTACGCCGCTGATGGCCAGCAGCACCCTGTGCGAACGCGTCGCCAGCGCCCTGCAAAGCCTGGAGCAACTGCCTCAGCTTCGCGAGGCCATCACCGCCTGCTCGCTGCCCGCCGCCACGGCGATGGAACACTACAGCCGCGCCCTGCGCAATTTGCTCAGTATCGTGCCGCAGCTCAATGACAGCATTGACGATCCGCAAATCGCGGGCAGATTTGTCGCGCTCTACAGCCTGATGCAGGGCAAAGAGCTGGTGGGGCAGGAGCGGGCGCTGGGGGCGATCGGCTTTACCCAGGGCTTTTTCAGCGATGAGATGCGCCAGACCCTGGTGGATCGGATCGACGGGCAGCAGGCTTGCTTCGATGTTTTCCTCTCTCTGGCGCCGGTTGCGCTGCACGAGCACTTTACCCTCAGCGTGCCGGGTGCCGAGACCGAACAGCTGCGGCGGCAGGCCTGCACCCGCCAGCCCGCGGCGGATAAGGGCGTGCTGGCCCTGCACTGGTTCTCGTTGCAAACCGCGCGGCTGGAACAGCTGCGCACCCTCGAAGAGTTGCAGATCGCCGACCTGATGCTGGCGGTCGACGCGCTGATCGCCCGGGCTGACGACTACCCGGCAGAAGAGCCGCTGGCGGATGAACCCCTGGCGCTGTATCCGCAAAAGCCGCTCCTGCCGCTGGTGCGCCAGCAGGCGCGCGAGATTGAACAACTCTCCCGCCAGCTGGCCTCAATGCGCGACACGCTGGAGGAGCGCAAGGTGATCGATAAAGCCAAAAGCGTACTTATGACCCATCAGCAGATGAGCGAGGAGCAGGCCTGGTGCCAGCTGCGCAAAATGGCGATGGATAAAAATCAGAGGATGGTGGATATCGCCCGGGCGCTGCTGACGGTGAAGGCGCTGTGGCAGGAGACCTCCAAAGGCTAGTTGCACTGCGGACGGGCAACGCCTGCATGATTCAGGTGCGTTTTACCTGCCCGCAGGCAGAAAAAGCCCGTCGGGAAAGGATTTAAAAGCTGGCATCATCTTTGCAATAGTTAATTAACAATGTTAGACGGCGCGCCAACGGCGGTGCGCCAGTCTTCAGGATAAAGGCGTCCTGCAGTGCTTCGGCACTGCCGGGCGCTTTTTTTTGGCATTTTTTCGGGAGTGAGCATGGTGGAATGGACAAGACGGCGTTTCTTACAGGCCAGCGCGCTGGCGGGCGGGGCAATGATGTTGCCGGGCCTGATGCAGACCGCGTGGGCCGCAGGCTCCGATAAGCCGGAGCTCGATACCGTGCGCGTCGGCTTTATCCCGCTGACCGACTGCGCGCCGCTGGCGATCGCGGCTTATAAAGGGTTCGATAAAAAATACGGCTTTACCCTGGTGCCGACCAAAGAGGCCAGCTGGGCCGCCGTCCGCGACAAGCTGGTGGCGGGGGAACTCGACGCTGCACACATTCTTTACGGCCTGCTGTACGGCCTGGAGCTGGGGATCGCCGGGAAGCCTAAACAGATGGCGAACCTGATGACCCTCAACCAGAACGGGCAGGCGATCACCCTCTCGAGCGAGCTGGCGCAGCAGGGCGTGCGCGACGTCGAGGGGCTGAAAAAGCTGATTGGACAGCAGGCACCGGGCAGCTACACCTTCGCCCATACCTTCCCGACCGGCACCCACGCCATGTGGCTCTACTACTGGCTGGCGAGTGCGGGCATCAATCCATTCGACGACGTGCGCACCGTGGTGGTGCCGCCGCCGCAGATGGTGATGAACATGCGCATCGGCAACATGGTTGGCTTTTGCGTCGGCGAGCCGTGGAACGCGCGCGCCATCAATGACCGGATCGGCTTTACCGCTGCCACCTCCCAGTCGGTATGGCCAGAGCACCCGGAAAAAATCCTCGGTACCCGCCAGGAGTGGGTCGAGAGTCACCCGAACACCGCCCGGGCGCTGGTCAGCGCCCTGCTGGAGGCGCAGCGCTGGATCGATGCCTCGCCGCAGAACAAGCAGGAGACCGCCCAGCTGCTGGCGCGTCGCGCCTGGCTCAACACCAAAGAGCAGTACCTCACCGGGCGCATGCTGGGGGAGTACGACAACGGCGTCGGACAGCGCTGGCAGGATACCAACCCGATTCGCTTCTTCGGCGAGGGGGCGGTCAGCTACCCGTGGCACTCCGACGGCATGTGGTTCTTAACCCAGTTCCGCCGCTGGGGGCTGCTGAAAACCGACCCGGATTACGCCGCCATCGCCAAACGCATTAACCGCACCGATATCTGGCAGGACGCTGCTACCGCGGTGGGAGGGATTTCAACACCTTCGTCACCGCTGCGCAGCAGCCGGCTGATGGACGGCACCGTCTGGAACGGGACCGATCCGAAAGCGTACGCCAACAGTTTTGCCATTCACCGTACAGGGGCCTGATATGAAAAAAGTAAACACCAAAGCGGCACCCGCCGCGCCGGTCAGCGGTGAAGTCATCACCCTGCCGCCGGTTCAGGTACGCCGTCGCGCACCGGCCTTCGCCCGGCAGATTAATGCCCTGCTGCAGCGGCTGATCCCGGCAGTGCTCGGTCTGGGGCTGCTGGTGCTGGCCTGGCAGCTGGCCGCGCTGAACAGCAAAGGCTTTCCGACGCCGCTCAGCACCCTGGATTCGGCCATGACGCTGTTTGCCGATCCGTTCTACCGTGACGGGCCAAACGACATGGGGGTGGGCTGGAACGTGCTGGCTTCCCTGCAGCGCGTGGCCATCGGTTTTGGTCTGGCGGCGCTGGTCGGGATTCCGCTGGGGTTCCTGATCGGCCGTTTCACCTTTCTGGCCCGCATGTTTAACCCGCTGATTGCGCTCCTGCGTCCGGTCAGCCCGCTGGCCTGGCTGCCGATTGGCCTGCTGCTGTTTCAGAAAGCAGAACCCGCCTCCAGTTGGACCATTTTTATCTGCTCGATCTGGCCGATGGTGATTAACACCGCCGAAGGGGTACGCCGCATTCCGGAAGATTACCTCAACGTGGCGCGGGTATTGCAGCTCTCAGAGTGGACGGTGATGCGCCGCATTCTGTTCCCGGCGGTGCTGCCTGCGGTCCTGACCGGGGTACGTCTCTCCATCGGCATCGCCTGGCTGGTGATTGTCGCGGCAGAGATGCTCACCGGGGGGCTGGGGATCGGCTTCTGGATCTGGAACGAGTGGAACAACCTCAACGTTGAAAACATTCTTATCGCCATCGTCATTATCGGCGTGGTCGGTTTACTGCTGGAGCAGGGGCTGATGCTGATCGCCCGTCGTTTCAGCTGGCAGGAAAAATAAGGAGCGCACATGAAACCATTAATTCAGGTCCAGGCCGTCAGCCAACGTTTTTCCACCGCCAGCGGCGAGTTTCTGGCGCTGCAGAACGTCTCATTTGATATTCACGAAGGGGAGACCGTCAGCCTGATTGGTCACTCCGGCTGCGGCAAGTCAACGCTGCTGAACCTGATCGCGGGCATCACCTTGCCTACCGAGGGCGGGCTGCTCTGTGACAACCGTGAAATTGCCGGGCCAGGCCCGGAGCGGGCGGTGGTATTCCAGAACCACTCCCTGCTGCCGTGGCTGACCTGCTTCGACAACGTGGCGCTGGCGGTGGATCAGGTGTTCCGCCGCAGCATGAGCAAAGCGGAACGCCGGGAGTGGATCGAGCACAACCTCGATCGGGTGCAGATGGGGCACGCCATCCACAAACGCCCCGGCGAGATTTCCGGCGGCATGAAGCAGCGCGTCGGCATTGCCCGCGCGCTGGCGATGAAACCAAAAGTTTTGCTGATGGATGAGCCCTTTGGTGCCCTCGACGCTCTGACCCGCGCCCATCTGCAGGATTCAGTGATGAAAATCCAGCAGGAGCTGAATACCACCATCGTGCTGATCACCCACGACGTGGACGAAGCGGTGCTGCTCTCGGATCGGGTGCTGATGATGACCAACGGCCCGGCGGCGACGGTCGGTGAGATATTGCGCGTCGACCTGCCGCGCCCGCGTAACCGGGTGCAGCTGGCGGAAGACAGCCGCTATCACCATATGCGTCAGCAGATCCTGCATTTCCTCTACGAAAAACAGCCGAAAGCGGCCTGAGGAGCACCCCATGCGCCTGGTCATCATTGGAAACGGGTTGGCGGCAACGCGGCTGATTGCCTCGTTAACCGACCGCGCGCCCGGCCGCTTCGCCATCACGGTGATTGGCGACGAGCGGGTGCCTGCCTACAACCGCATTCAGCTTTCGCCGGTGCTCGGGGGCGAAAAAAGTGTCGCCGCCATCCGGCTGCACGATGACGAATGGTATCGCCAGCGCGGCGTAACGGTGCTGTGCGGTGAGCGGGTGCTGGGGGTGGATGTTGCGGCGCAGACGCTCAGCACCGACCGCCGTGAACTGGCATGGGATGAACTGGTGTTTGCCACCGGATCCCAGCCGTTTGTGCCGCCGATCCCCGGCAGCCAGCTGCCCAACGTCTTCACCTTTCGCACGCTCGATGACGTGAACGCCATTCTTGCCACCCCCGGTCCGGCGGTGGTGTTGGGCGGCGGGGTATTGGGGGTGGAAGCGGCGGCGGCGTTACAGCTTCAATGTGACAACGTCACTTTAATTCATCGCGGCCCGTGGCTGATGGAGCAGCAGCTCGACAGCCACGCCGGATTGCTGCTGGAGCAGGCGCTCGACGCGCGCGGGATCCGCTGCGAGCTGAACGCCGGGCTGACGCAGATCGCCGCCGACTCCGTGACCCTCACCAGCGGCCGCACGCTTGCCGCCAGTCGGGTGCTGCTGGCGACGGGCGTCACGCCGAACATCGCCCTGGCGCAGGCCAGCGGTGTGCCGTGCGGGCGCGGCATTCAGGTAGATGATCAGATGTGCACCGCGTTACGCGGCATCAGCGCCATCGGCGAGTGCTGCGAAATTGATGGCCAGATCTGGGGCCTGGTGGCGCCATGTCTGGCGCAGGCGGAGATCCTCGCCGCCCGGCTGGCAGGCGACAGCGTCACCCCGTTTACCCCGAGCGAAGGCGGCATGCGCCTGAAAGTTACCGGGGTGGAGTTGTTCAGCGCCGGGCAGGTGAACGCCCAGGCTGACGATGCGGTGTGGACCAGCTGGGATCCGCTGACCCGCCATTATCGCCGCTTACTGATCCGTAACGGCACGCTGGCAGGCGTGCTGCTGATGGGGGATTGCCGTAGCGCGGCCACCCTCACTGATTTACTGGCTACGCCAGAGCCCGCTCAGGCGGACTGGCTGTTCGATCAATTCACTACGCAGCCGCAGGTTGCAGGACAGAACGCTATGACAAAACCTACTCTGGTGGTGGTTGGGCACGGTATGGTCGGCCACCATTTTCTTGAAGACTGCGTAAACCGCAATCTGCATCAGCAATACCAGATCGTGGTCTTCGGCGAAGAGCGTTATGCCGCCTATGACCGGGTCCATCTTTCGGAATACTTTGCCGGACGCAGCGCCGATTCGCTGTCGATGGTGGCGGGGGATTTCTTTGCCGATAACGGCATTGAGTTGCGCCTGTCCCAGCAGATTGTGGCGATCGACCGTGAGGCGCGCGTGGTGCGCACCGCAGGCGGGCACGAGACCCATTGGGATAAACTGGTGATGGCCACCGGCTCCTGGCCGTTTGTGCCGCCGGTGCCGGGACGCGAGCTGGCGGGCTGCTTTGTCTACCGCACGCTGGACGACCTCGACCACATTGCCGCTCACGCCAAACATTCACGCACCGGGGTGGTGATTGGCGGCGGGCTGCTGGGGCTGGAGGCGGCTAACGCGCTCAAGCAGCTGGGTCTGGAGACACATGTGGTGGAGTTTGCCCCGAATCTGATGGCGGTGCAGCTTGATAACGACGGCGCGGCGATGCTGCGGCGTAAAATTGAAGCCCTCGGGGTGGGAGTGCATACCAGCAAAGCGACTACTGAGATTGCTGAAACTGACGCGGGGATGGTGCTGCGCTTCGCTGACGGCAGCGAACTGGCCACCGACATGGTGGTGTTCTCAGCCGGGATCCGTCCGCAGGATGCGCTGGCCCGCGAATGTGGCCTACAGCTTGGGGAGCGCGGCGGGATCGGCATCGACAACCAGTGCCGCACCTCCGATGAAGACATCTTCGCCATCGGCGAATGCGCCCTCTGGGACGGTAAAATTTACGGTCTGGTGGCTCCCGGCTACCAGATGGCGCGGGTGGCGTCTGCCGCGCTGGCGGGGGAAGACAACGCCTTCAGCGGGGCGGATATGAGCACTAAACTGAAGCTGCTCGGCGTAGACGTGGCTTCGTTCGGCGATGCCCACGGCCGCACGCCGGGATCCCAGAGCTACCAGTGGACCCACGGGCCACAGCAGATCTACAAAAAAATCGTGGTCAGCGCCGACGGCAAAACCCTGCTCGGCGGCGTGCTGGTAGGGGATGCCAGCGAATATGCCACTCTGGTGCAGATGATGCTCAACGACATCAGCCTGCCGAAAGATCCGGAAACCCTGATCCTGCCCGCCGTTGCCGGTAGCGCGCCAAAAGCGCTGGGTGTGGCGGCCCTGCCGGACAGCGCGCAGATCTGCTCCTGTCACAACGTCAGTAAAGGCGATATCTGCCAGGCCGTCAGCAACGGTGCCATCGAGATCGGGACGGTAAAACAGTGCACCAAAGCGGGTACCGGCTGCGGGGGCTGCACCGCGCTGGTCAAACAGGTGATGGAGTTCCAGCTTGCCGCCCAGGGCGTGGAAGTGAAGAAAGATATCTGCGAGCACTTCGCGTATTCGCGTCAGGAGATCTACCACCTGGTGCGCGTCAACCGCATCCATACCTTTGACCAGCTGATTAGCCGCTACGGCCAGGGCCACGGGTGCGAGATCTGTAAGCCGCTGGTCGGGTCGGTGCTGGCCTCCTGCTGGAATGAATACCTGCTGAAACCGGCACATTTGCCGCTGCAGGACACCAACGACCGCTTCTTTGCCAATATTCAGAAAGACGGCACCTACTCGATTGTGCCGCGCATGGCGGCGGGGGAAGTGTCTGCTGACGGGCTGATCGCCATCGGCCAGATTGCCAAACGCTATCAGCTGTACAGCAAAATCACCGGCGGGCAGCGTATCGACCTGTTTGGTGCCCGGCTGGAGCAACTCCCGGAGATCTGGCAGCTGCTGATCGACGCCGGGTTTGAAACCGGCCACGCTTACGGCAAATCCCTGCGCACGGTGAAATCCTGCGTTGGCTCCACCTGGTGTCGTTACGGCGTGCAGGACTCCACCGGGCTGGCGGTGACCCTCGAGAACCGCTACAAGGGGCTACGCGCGCCGCATAAGATCAAGATGGCGGTGTCGGGCTGTACCCGCGAGTGCGCCGAAGCCCAGAGTAAAGACGTGGGGGTGATCGCCACCGACAAGGGGTGGAACCTGTACCTCTGCGGTAACGGCGGCATGAAGCCGCGCCATGCGGATCTGTTTGCCAGCGATCTCGATGACGCCACGCTGCTGCGCTACGTCGACCGCTTCCTGATGTTCTACATCCGCACCGCCGATCGCCTGCAGCGCACCAGCACCTGGATGGATAACCTCGAAGGCGGGCTGGACTACCTGCGGGAAGTGATTATCGACGACAGCCTCGGCCTTGCCGACGAGCTGGAGCAGGAGATGGCCCGCGTCGTGGAAACCTACCAGTGCGAATGGCAAACCACCCTGCAGGATGCTGGCCGTCTGGCGCAGTTCCGCACGTTGGGCAGCGACGCGCAACCGGCGACTCACAAACGCTGGCAGGACGTTTGCACCGTGGAAGATATCCCCGAACAGGCCGGAATTGGTGCCCGACTGGGTCAGCAGCAAATTGCGCTGTTCCGCTTTGGTAAGGCGATTTATGCCCTGGAAGATCGCGAGCCGGGCGGCGACGCCAGCGTGCTGTCCCGTGGCATTCTGGGTGATGCGGGCGGCGAGCCGGTGGTGATCTCCCCGCTGTACAAAACGCGGATCCGCCTGCGCGATGGACGTCAGTTCGAGACTGGTGAAGTGGCGGTGCGCGCCTGGCCGGTGAAAATTGACGGCGACCGGGTGCTGGTGGGTAGCGAAGAACTGGTGATGCGCGCGGAGGCTTCATGACGGAAACCCGATCCACCTGTCCCTACTGCGGCGTTGGCTGCGGGGTGATCGCCCGGGTTGACGCGGGTGAAGTGAGCGTGCGCGGCGATGACAGCCACCCGGCCAATTTTGGCCGCCTGTGCGTGAAAGGCTCGGCGTTAGGGGAGACCACCGGACTGGCGGGACGCCTGCTGCAGCCGGAAGTCGACGACCAGCCGGTCAGCTGGGACCAGGCGCTACAGACGGCGGGCCAACGCCTGCGTGAGATTATCGACACTTACGGCCCGCAGGCGGTGGCGTTTTACGCCTCCGGCCAGCTGCTGACCGAAGATTACTACGCCGCCAACAAGCTGATGAAGGGCTTTATCGGTGCGGCGAATATCGACACTAACTCCCGGCTGTGCATGTCCTCGGCGGTGGTGGGCTACAAGCGCGCCTTCGGCGAAGACATTGTCCCCTGCAGCTATGAAGACATTGAACAGACCGACCTGGTGGTGCTGGTGGGGTCCAACGCCGCCTGGACCCATCCGGTGCTTTATCAGCGGCTGGTGCAGGCGCGGGCCAACCATCCGCAGATGAAAGTGGTGGTGATCGACCCCAGGCGCACCGCCACCTGCGACATTGCCGATCTGCATCTGGCCCTGACCCCGGGCAGCGATGCCGGACTGTTTGTTGGCCTGCTGAACGCCATTGACGGCGAAGAGGGCGATGCGCAGCAGCGGGCGCGCGACTGGCCGTTGGCGCGGGTGGCGGCGTTTTGCGGCCTGGCAGAAGACGATATCGCCACCTTTTATGCCTGGTTTATCGCCGCTCCGCGCGCGGTTACGCTGTACACGATGGGCATAAATCAGTCCGCCAGCGGCAGCGACAAGTGCAATGCGATCATCAACGTCCATCTGGCGAGCGGCAAAATTGGCCGCGACGGCTGCGGGCCGTTTTCGCTGACCGGGCAACCGAATGCGATGGGCGGACGCGAAGTGGGCGGGCTGGCAAATCAGCTGGCGGCGCACATGAACTTTACCCCGGACGATCTCAGCCGGGTGGCCCGCTTCTGGGGCACCGAGCGGCTGGCGCAGACCCCGGGACTGATGGCGGTGGAGCTGTTCGACGCCATCGCCCGGGGCGAGGTGAAAGCGGTGTGGATCATGGGCACCAACCCGGCAGTATCGTTGCCCGACAGCCATGCGGTATGCCAGGCGCTGGCCGCCTGTCCGCTGGTGATGGTCTCTGAGGTGATGCGCGATACCGACACCAGCCGCTTCGCCCACATTCGCTTTCCGGCCCTCGGCTGGGGCGAAAAAGACGGCACGGTCACCAACTCCGAGCGGCGGATCTCACGCCAGCGCGCCTTTCTCCAGGCACCTGGGGAGGCGAAAGCCGACTGGTGGATCATCGCCCGCATCGCAGAGCAGCTGGGCCATGGCGCGGCCTTTGCCTGGGATCATCCCCATGCCATTTTTGCCGAACACGCCGCCCTGTCAGCCTTTGAAAACCACGGCGAGCGGGCGTTTAACCTGGTAGAACTGGCGCAGCTGACCCGCGCCGGGTGGGACGATCTTGCCCCCTGGCAGTGGCCGATTGACCGTGAGGCACTGACCCGCGCCCACCGGGTGCCGGTCACTCCGCAGGAACACGGCGCAACGCCGGACGCGCTGTATCCCTTTATTCTCAACAGCGGACGCATTCGCGATCAGTGGCATACCATGACCCGCACCGGCTATGTGCCCAGGCTGATGCAGCACCGCGACGAGCCGACGGTGGACGTCTCCCCGGAGGATGCGGCGCGCCTCGGCGTAGCGGACGGCCAGCTGGCCCGCATCAGCTCCGCGCGCGGGCTGATGGTCGCCCGGGCGCGGATTAACGACGGACAGCGGGTCGGGGAGCTGTTTGCCCCGATGCACTGGAACAGCTGCTTCTCGCGCCAGGGCAAGATCAATGCGCTGGTGGAAGGGCGCTGCGATCCTCACTCCGGTCAGCCGGAGAGCAAACAGACCGCGGTGCGGCTGATGCCCTGGCAACCCGCCTGGCAGGGGGAACTCTACAGCCGGGACGAACTCACGTTGCCGGCCTCGGTTAACTGGTGGCGCAAGGCCACATCCGGCGTGTCGCGTCTGACCCTCGCGGGGGATAAACCGCTGCTGACGTGGCTGATGAACCACTGCAGCTCGCACGGCTGGCAGTTACAGGTGGCGCAGACCGGGGAGCGTAGCAGCCTGTTGGCCTGGCATCACAACCAACTGATGCTCGGCTACTGGGAAGGTACCGCGCTGCCAACCCTTGCCCATGCGGTGATTGCCGCAGCCTTTGAGTCGGCACCCGCCGAGCTCGCTGAGCGGCATGCGTTATTGAACGGACAGGGGGCGGGGGAGCAGGTTGATCCGGGGCGCATCATCTGTAGCTGTTTTAGCATTGGCGAGAAGGCGATTCAGCAGGCCATCGTTGAAGGATGTGATTCCGCTGCGGCACTGGGAGGCAAGCTGCGCTGCGGCACTAACTGCGGCTCCTGCGTGCCGGAACTGAAGGCGATGCTGTGTGTAAAGGCGTAACTGCGTCATGTGGCGTTACGCTTACCCGACCGACGTTCCCCGTATTGCCCTCTGGATTCAGGAAATTCCTGAAATTGTGCTTAAGGCTGTAATTGTTTCCAGAAAACGATAAGGTAAGGGGTGTTTTATGTCTGAAATGGATCCCTGTTACGACGTTAATGTCTGTGTTATCTCGCTCGCGTCTGCTGGTCTTGCTTCTGCTCATGATGAGCGGAACCCTTTCGGCTGCCGCAAAATCCTTTCTTGAGCAGGCGCAAAACCCCTTTGATAACAACGGCGACGGCCTGCCGGATTTAGGTCTGGCTGCACCCACCCGCGAGGGCGAAAAGCACCTCGCGGAGATGGCGAAGGCGTTTGGCGAGGCCAGTCAGGTTGACAACGGCCTGACCGCCGAAGAGCAGGCCCGCCAGTTTGCCTTTGGTCAGGTGCGGGATGCCGTCAGCCAGGAGGTGAATCATCATATTGAGTCCTGGCTTTCACCCTGGGGGAACGCCAGCGTTAACCTGCTGGTTAATGACGAAGGGCGGTTCACCGGCAGCAGCGGCAGTTGGTTTATCCCCTGGCAGGACAATAACCAGTATCTGACCTGGAGCCAGGTCGGGTTGACCCAGCAGGACGACGGGCTGGTGAGCAATGCGGGCATCGGCCAGCGCTGGGTGGCGGGCAGCTGGCTGCTCGGCTACAACACCTTTTACGACAACCTGCTGGATGAAAACCTGCAGCGCGCCGGGCTCGGGGCCGAAGCCTGGGGCGAATACCTGCGCTTGTCGGCGAATTACTACCAGCCGTTAGCCAGCTGGCGCAACACCTCGACCCTCGAAGAGCAGCGCATGGCCCGCGGCTATGACGTCACCGCCAAAGCCTGGCTGCCGTTCTATCATCACCTCAACACCAGCGTCAGCTTTGAACAATATTTTGGCGACAGCGTCGATCTGTTCCAGTCCGGAACGGGCTACCACAATCCGCTGGCGGTGAACCTTGGCCTGAACTATACCCCGGTACCGCTGGTGACCTTCTCCGCCGCGCACAAGCAGGGCGAAAGCGGCGTCAGCCAGAATAACCTCGGCATGAAGCTCAACTACCGCTTTGGCGTGCCGCTGACCAAACAGCTCTCTGCCAGCGAAGTGGCCGACAGTCGCTCGCTGCGGGGCAGCCGTTACGATCCGCCAGAACGCCAGAATTTGCCGGTGATGGAGTTCCGCCAGCTGAAAACGCTCTCGGCCTGGCTGGCAACGCCGCCGTGGGAATTGCAGCCGGGTGAGACGGTGGTGTTGAAAATGGATATTCGCAGCCGGCACGGCGTGCGGCAGCTCTACTGGCAGGGGGACGTGCAGGCGTTGAGTCTGACTGCACCGGCGAAGGCCGACAGCAGCGAGGGCTGGAGCATTATTGTGCCTGCCTGGGACAGCAGTGAAGGGGCGAGCAACCGCTGGCACCTGTCAGTGGTGGTCGAGGACGATGAGGGGCAGCGTGTCTCGTCCAATGAGATCACGCTCGCACTGACGCCACCGCTGATGACGTTCCCGGAAGACGACCCGCGCTGGGCCCTGCTGCCGGACAACTAAACTAGAAAATACGTTCCTGATGGACCCACACCGCCGCTTCCACACGCGATTTCAGCTTCATCTTCTTCAGCATATGTTTCACGTGCACCTTCACCGTACTTTCGGTGATGTCCAGACGGCGGGCGATCATCTTGTTCGGCAGGCCCTGGGCAATCAGCTTGAGGATATCGCGCTCGCGCGGGGTCAGCTGGGTGACGTCGCGATCGGAGGTGGCGCGGTTGGCACGCAGGCTGGCGGCCAGCACCGGGGTCAGGGCTTCGCTCAGTACCATGTCGCCCGCAGCGGCCTGCTGCAGAGATTTCAGCAGTTCTTCCGGCTCCATGTCCTTCAGCAGATAGCCGTCGGCGCCGCGCTTGAGGGCGGTGACCACGTCCTCTTCATGGTTGGAGACGCTGAACACCACCACGCGGCCGGAGAGCGTTTTTTCCCGCAGTTTATCGAGGGTTTCTAATCCGTTCATCCCCGGCATATTCAGGTCGAGCAGGATCAAATCCGGATCCAGCGCTTCGGCCAGTTCAATACCCTGTTCGCCGTTGCTGGCTTCGCCCACGACGGTAATATCCGACGCCATGCTGATAAGTTGTTTTACGCCGGTGCGCAGCATCGGATGATCGTCGATTAACAGGATTGTTGCTGGCTCCTGATTAGACATGGTGTTCTCCTTGGGCAGTGAAAAGAGGCTTTTCGGGAATGAAGGTGACAATGACGTCGGTGCCGCCGGACTCGCCGCAGCGAACCTGACAATCACCACGCAGGCTTTGCGCGCGGTCACGCATAATGATTAAGCCGTAGTGATTATGTCGTTCGGCGTTTTCCGGCACGCCACAGCCGTTATCACGAACCGTGAGTTTGACCTGATTATCATGACGACTCACGCTCAGGGCAACCGCTGTCGCCCCGGAATGTTTTAGCGCGTTGCTTAACGCTTCGCGGGCGATCTGCAGCAGATGGATGGCCTGATGGGACGGCACAAAGCGCGGCGGCAGCTGGTAGTCGAGGGCGATCGCAAAACCGAGTCGGGCGCTGAACTCCTGACAGCTGGCCTCCAGAGCCGGACGCAGGCCGGGCTCCGTCAGCTGCAGGCGGAAGGTGGTGAGCAACTCGCGCAGCTGCACCCAGGAGGTGTTCAGCTCGTTGCGGATCTGGCTCAGAAGCTGTTTGCTGTTATCCGGCAGGTGGGTGTCCTGCATCTGCAGGCAACTGACCTGCATCTTCATACAGGAGAGCGACTGGGCGATAGAGTCGTGTAGTTCCCGGGCAATGGTGGCGCGCTCTTCCATCACAATCAGCTGCTGCTGTTTTTCCTGATGGCGGTCGAGGGCCAGGGTGGCGGTGAGCTGCTCCACTAGCGTATCGACCAGCTGCTGCTGATCGTGGCTCAAATGGCGTCCGGCGGGCAGCGTCGCCAGCAGAATACCGTACTGCATCAGATTGTCGGCCAGTCGCCACTTTAGCGTGGTCCCGCTGGTGGCGAGGGGAGGCATGTCCCGCGGGCACAAATGACAGCCTTTTTCATCGCAACTCAGGTCCGACTGGCAGGTAAATTCCTGGTGGTTCTCTTCATCTTCCATGTCGTACACCCGCAGCTCGATATCGTGCAGCAGGGTCAGATTTTGCAGGCCGTTCAGCACCGGTGAGAGCCGCTCGCACAGCGGCACCTGGGAATGCAGACGACGGTTGGCCTGCCACAGAAAGGAGAGAATTTCGTTCTTTTGCTCCAGCCCGGCGGTTTTTTCCCGCACCCGCTGCTCGAGCACCGCGTAGCTTTCGGCCAGCTCGCCGGACATAGTATTCAGCGCGTCGCCAAGCATCGCCATCTCATTGCGCCCGCTCACCTGTGCGCGCTGGGTAAAATCGCGCTGGGTTACAGCGCGGGCTACCGCCAGCAACTGTCGCCACGGATGGAGTAGCCTGTTGCGCAGCCAGACGATGGTAAACACCAGCAGCAGCCCCATAAACACCGCCATCAGCTGCTGCATCAGCACCACCCGCGCGATGCGCTGTTCGGTGCTGGAGTCGAATGCGCTCACCAGATCGTCCAGGCGACTGACAAAATTCGCCACGTCGGCGGCCACCGTCTCGGGGCTTTGCGCCTGCTTGAGTCCTGGCTCCAGCTTGCTGTGCCAGTAGCCCTGTAGCGCTGTCAGCTTAGGTTGCTGGTTTTCGCGCTGTGCGGCGTCTTTCAGCGCCGGGCTGAAGACGGTCACTTCCATTTCGTCCAGCAGGGCCTGATCTGCGGCTGACAGCGGGATCGCCGCCAGCAGCCGGTAGCTCTGCATCCGCAGTGAGCCGGCTTTATTTATCGCGTGTGCGTTGCCCTGGACGCCTTGTACCAGCCAGCCGGAAATCGCCATCCCCGTCACCCCGATAGCGGTGGACAGCATGACGATGAGCACCAGTTGATTAACCAGCGTCAGCGGTGAAAAACAGCGTTTAAACATAGAGCAGTCTGGCTCCTGACAATGCCTGGACCTGGAAGGAGCCCTATTCTCAGGCATACCCTGGAGTATACCCATACCCAAAAAGGATTACCTCCTAATTGCCATTAGCCAGGTGAATGGGAGCAGAGGAGTAGCCAGAAAGAGCAGTACCGTGAAAAACCACACCTTTTCTGGCGGAAAATGCTACTCACTTAGGGTGATGGCTGGTTTTTACGCCTGAATTAGCGACATTTTCCTTTGATTTATATCAACTTACCGCCCGCTTAAAACCCTGATCTTTGTCCAACTTTTAAGAATCAGAGGTGTCTATGAGTCACTCAACTTCCCCCGAAAGGGAATCTGGCGCGGTGATTACCGAGTGGCGTCCGGAAGATCCGGCGTTCTGGCAACAGCGTGGTCAGCGTGTAGCAAGTCGTAATCTGTGGATTTCCGTTCCCTGTCTGCTTTTGGCATTCTGCGTCTGGATGCTGTTCAGCGCCGTGGCGGTCAATCTGCCAAAAGTGGGCTTCACATTTACCACCGATCAGCTGTTTATGTTAACGGCGTTACCTGCGCTTTCGGGGGCGCTGCTGCGCGTGCCGTACGCGTTTATGGTGCCGCTGTTTGGCGGTCGTCGCTGGACGGCGTTCAGTACCGGGATCATGATCATCCCGTGCGTGTGGCTGGGTTTTGCGGTGCAGGATACCACCACCCCGTTTAGCGTCTTCGTAACCATTTCACTGCTGTGCGGTTTTGCCGGGGCTAACTTTGCCTCCAGCATGGCCAACATTAGCTTCTTCTTCCCGAAACAGAAGCAGGGCGGGGCGCTGGGTCTGAACGGCGGTCTGGGGAACATGGGCGTCAGCGTGATGCAGCTGATTGCGCCGCTGGTGATTTCGGTGTCGATTTTTGCTGTTTTTGGCGGATCGGGCGTTGAGCAGGCCGACGGTTCGCTGCTATTCCTGCAGAACGCAGCGTGGATTTGGGTGCCCTTCCTGGTGGTCTTAACCCTGGCCGCGTGGTTCGGCATGAACGATCTGGCGGCGTCGAAAGCCTCGCTGCGCGAACAGCTGCCGGTACTGAAACGCGCCCATCTGTGGATCATGGCCCTGCTGTATCTGGCAACGTTCGGCTCGTTTATCGGCTTCTCCGCCGGGTTCGCAATGCTGTCGAAAACCCAGTTCCCGGACGTGCAGATCCTGCATTACGCCTTCTTCGGCCCGTTCATTGGTGCACTGGCGCGGTCAACCGGTGGGATGATTTCCGACCGTCTGGGTGGGACGCGCGTAACCCTGGTTAACTTTGTGCTGATGGCGATTTTCTGCGCTCTGTTGTTCCTGACTCTGCCGGTGAATGGCGTGGGCGGCAATTTTAGCGCCTTCTTCGCGGTGTTTATGGTGCTGTTCCTGACCGCCGGGCTGGGGAGTGCCTCTACCTTCCAGATGATCTCGGTGATCTTCCGTAAAATGACGATGGAACGTGTCAAAGCACAGGGTGGTGACGAGCAGCAGGCAATGCGTGAGGCGGCCACCGACACTGCGGCGGCGCTGGGCTTTATCTCGGCGATTGGCGCGATTGGCGGCTTCTTTATTCCAAAAGCCTTTGGTATCTCGCTGGAGCTGAGCGGCTCCCCGGCGAATGCCATGAAAGTATTCCTTGTATTCTATATCGCCTGCGTGGTGATCACCTGGGTGGTATACGGGCGTAATTCTAATAAAAAGTAAGTTGTGATTATCCGTTTGCGCGGCCTGGTGCCGCGCTTTTTTTTGCTCGTCATTAGTTACAACATCCTCATGGGCGTTAACCCTTCGCCAGGGGGTAGCACTGTGATCCCTGTCGCTTAGCAGAATCGTCTACTCCTTAAAACTCCGGGGATGAAATTACGCTCTCTCTTTTGTACGATGAATAATAAAAACCCTTGTTTAACAGTGATATACAAAACAAGAGTGCGTACCCCCTTCGGGGTAGCGAAAGATAAGCCCTCCTCAACAGACCTGAGCCGCCTTGATCGTTATCAATTCCCGTCATCTTTCAGGGCGTTACCTTCGCCACAAATCAGCAATGTCGATTTAGAGAGCCACAGGCTCCACACAGGAGATATCCGATGAGTAAATTTCTGGACCGGTTTCGCTACTTCAAGCAGAAGGGTGAAACATTTGCCGATGGGCACGGTCAGCTTCTGGAGACCAACCGGGACTGGGAAGATGGTTACCGTCAGCGTTGGCAGCATGACAAAGTCGTGCGTTCCACCCATGGTGTAAACTGCACGGGTTCATGCAGCTGGAAGATTTTCGTCAAAAACGGTCTGGTGACCTGGGAAATGCAGCAGACGGACTATCCGCGTACCCGTCCTGATATGCCAAACCACGAACCGCGCGGCTGCCCTCGCGGCGCCAGCTACTCCTGGTACCTGTACAGCGCCAACCGCCTGAAATACCCGCTGATGCGTAAACGCCTGATGAAAATGTGGCGTGAAGCGAAAGTGCAGCACAGCGATCCGGTGGATGCCTGGGCCTCAATCATTGAAGATGCCGACAAAGCGAAAAGCTTCAAGCAGGCACGCGGCCGCGGCGGCTTTGTGCGCTCCTCGTGGAAAGAAGTTAACGAGCTGATTGCCGCTTCCAACGTCTATACCGTTAAAACCTACGGTCCGGATCGCGTGGCAGGCTTCTCGCCGATCCCGGCGATGTCGATGGTCTCTTACGCCTCCGGCGCGCGCTACCTGTCGCTGATCGGCGGCACCTGTCTGAGCTTCTACGACTGGTACTGTGACTTACCGCCTGCGTCGCCGCAGACCTGGGGTGAGCAGACCGACGTGCCGGAATCTGCCGACTGGTATAACTCCAGCTATATCATCGCCTGGGGCTCTAACGTTCCGCAGACCCGTACCCCTGACGCCCACTTCTTTACTGAAGTGCGTTACAAAGGCACCAAAACCGTTGCCATTACCCCGGACTACGCCGAAATCGCCAAACTGTGCGACCTGTGGCTGGCCCCGAAACAGGGTACCGATGCCGCAATGGCGCTGGCGATGGGCCACGTGATGCTGCGTGAGTTCCACCTCGATAAGCCAAGCCAGTACTTCACCGACTACGTGCGCAAATACACCGACATGCCAATGCTGGTGATGCTGGAAGAGCGCGACGGTTACTACGCGGCAGGCCGTATGCTGCGTGCGGCAGACCTGGTGGATGCCCTGGGTCAGGAAAACAACCCGGAATGGAAAACCGTTGCCTGTAACAGCAGCGGCGACATCGTTGCGCCGAATGGCTCAATCGGCTTCCGCTGGGGTGAGAAAGGCAAATGGAACCTCGAGCAGCGTGACGGTACCTCCGGTGATGAGACTGAACTGCGCCTGAGCATGCTCGGCAGCCAGGACGACATCGCCGACGTCGGCTTCCCGTACTTCGGCGGCGAAGGCTCCGAGCACTTCAACAAAGTGGCGCTGGAAAACGTGCTGATGCACAAGCTGCCGGTGAAACGCCTGCAGCTGGCCGACGGTTCTACTGCGCTGGTGACCACCGTTTACGATCTGACGCTGGCCAACTACGGCCTGGAGCGCGGTCTGAACGATGAAAACTGCGCCACCAGCTATGACGATGTGAAAGCGTACACCCCCGCATGGGCAGAGCAGATCACCGGCGTACCGCGCGCCCATATCATCCGTACCGCGCGCGAATTTGCGGATAACGCTGATAAGACGCATGGTCGTTCAATGATCATCGTCGGTGCCGGTCTGAACCACTGGTTCCACCTCGATATGAACTATCGCGGCCTGATAAACATGCTGATCTTCTGCGGCTGCGTCGGTCAGAGCGGCGGCGGCTGGGCACACTATGTTGGCCAGGAAAAACTGCGTCCACAGACCGGCTGGCAGCCGCTGGCGTTTGGCCTTGACTGGCAGCGTCCGGCGCGTCACATGAACAGCACCTCCTATTTCTACAACCACTCCAGCCAGTGGCGTTACGAGACCGTCACCGCACAGGAACTGCTGTCGCCAATGGCGGATAAATCCCGCTACACCGGCCATCTGTTGGATTTCAACGTGCGTGCTGAACGCATGGGCTGGCTGCCGTCTGCACCACAGCTGGGCACTAACCCGCTGCGTATCGCAGAGGCTGCGGCCAAAGCAGGTATGTCACCGGTGGATTACACCGTCAAATCCCTGAAAGACGGCTCTATTCGCTTTGCGGCGGAGCAGCCGGAAAACGGCAAAAACCACCCGCGTAACCTGTTTATCTGGCGCTCTAACCTGCTGGGTTCATCCGGTAAAGGCCACGAGTACATGCTGAAGTACCTGCTCGGGACTGAACACGGTATTCAGGGTAAAGATCTCGGCCAGCAGGGCGGCGTGAAGCCGGAAGAAGTGGAGTGGGTGGATAACGGTCTCGACGGCAAACTGGATCTGGTGGTGACGCTGGACTTCCGTCTGTCGAGCACCTGTCTCTACTCCGATATCGTGCTGCCAACCGCGACCTGGTACGAGAAAGACGACATGAATACCTCGGACATGCATCCGTTTATTCATCCGCTGTCTGCTGCCGTTGACCCGGCGTGGGAATCGAAAAGCGACTGGGATATCTACAAAGATATCGCGAAGAAATTCTCCGAAGTCTGCGTCGGCCACCTTGGCGTTGAAACTGACGTGGTGACGCTGCCAATCCAGCACGACTCCGCGGCCGAACTGGCCCAGCCGCTCGACGTGAAGGACTGGAAAAAAGGCGAATGCGACCTGATCCCAGGCGTTACCGCACCGCACATTATTCCGGTTGAGCGCGACTATCCGGCGACCTGGGAGCGTTTTACCTCTATCGGTCCACTGCTGGAGAAAATCGGTAATGGCGGGAAGGGCATCTCCTGGAACACCCAGAGCGAGATGGACCTGCTGCGTAAGCTGAACTACACCAAAGCGGACGGCCCGGCGAAAGGTCAGCCGATGCTGAATACCGCCATCGACGCAGCAGAGATGATCCTGACCCTTGCCCCGGAAACTAACGGCCAGGTGTCGGTGAAAGCATGGGCAGCGCTGAGTGAATTCACCGGTCGCGACCATACCCATCTGGCGCTGAACAAAGAAGACGAGAAGATCCGCTTCCGCGATATTCAGGCCCAGCCGCGCAAAATCATCTCCAGCCCGACCTGGTCAGGCCTCGAAGATGAACACGTTTCTTATAACGCCGGTTACACCAACGTTCACGAGCTGATCCCATGGCGTACCCTGTCCGGTCGCCAGTCCCTGTATCAGGATCACCAGTGGATGCGCGACTTCGGCGAAAGCCTGCTGGTCTACCGTCCGCCAATCGACACCCGTTCTGTGCAAGCGGTGATGGGCAAGAAATCGAACGGTAATCCGGAGAAGGCGCTGAACTTCCTGACGCCGCACCAGAAATGGGGCATTCACTCCACCTACAGCGACAACCTGCTGATGCTGACGTTGTCCCGTGGCGGCCCGATTGTGTGGATGAGCGAAGCGGATGCGAAGGATCTGGGTATCGAAGATAACGACTGGATCGAAGTATTTAACAGTAACGGTGCTCTGACGGCGCGTGCGGTTGTCAGCCAGCGTGTGCCAGCCGGGATGACCATGATGTACCACGCGCAGGAACGTATCGTAAACCTGCCGGGCTCAGAAATCACCGAACAGCGTGGCGGTATTCACAACTCCGTGACCCGTATTACGCCAAAACCGACCCATATGATCGGCGGCTACGCGCAGCTGGCCTATAGCTTTAACTATTACGGCACCGTCGGCTCTAACCGCGATGAGTTCGTGGTGGTACGTAAGATGAAGAATATTAACTGGTTAGACGGCGAAGGTAATGACCAGGTACAGGAGAGCGTAAAATGAAAATTCGTTCACAAGTCGGCATGGTGCTGAATCTGGATAAATGCATCGGCTGTCATACCTGCTCAGTCACCTGTAAAAACGTCTGGACCAGCCGTGAAGGTATGGAATATGCGTGGTTCAACAACGTTGAGAGCAAGCCAGGCGTAGGCTTCCCGAACGACTGGGAAAACCAGGAGAAGTGGAAGGGCGGCTGGATCCGTAAGATCAACGGCAAACTGGTACCGCGCATGGGTAACAAAGCGCTGCTGCTGGGTAAAATCTTCGCTAACCCGCATCTGCCGGGCATCGACGATTACTACGAGCCGTTTGACTTCGACTACCAGAACCTGCACAACGCACCGGAAAGCAAACACCAGCCGATCGCCCGTCCGCGCTCGCTGATCACCGGCCAGCGGATGGACAAAATTACCAGCGGTCCTAACTGGGAAGAGATTCTGGGCGGCGAGTTTGAAAAACGCGCCAAAGACCAGAACTTCCAGAATATGCAGAAGGCGATGTACGGTCAGTTTGAAAACACCTTCATGATGTATATGCCGCGCCTGTGCGAACACTGCCTGAACCCGGCATGTGTGGCGACCTGCCCGAGCGGTGCCATCTATAAGCGTGAAGAAGACGGCATCGTGCTGATCGACCAGGACAAGTGCCGCGGCTGGCGCATGTGCATTACCGGTTGCCCGTACAAAAAGATCTACTTTAACTGGAAGAGCGGCAAGTCCGAGAAGTGCATCTTCTGCTATCCGCGTATCGAAGCAGGTATGCCAACCGTCTGTTCCGAAAGCTGCGTGGGCCGTATCCGCTACCTCGGCGTGCTGCTGTACGACGCAGACGCGATTGAGACTGCGGCAAGCACCGAGAACGAGAAAGATCTGTATCAGCGTCAGCTGGACGTGTTCCTCGATCCGAACGATCCAAAAGTGATTGAGCAGGCGCTGGCCGATGGCGTTCCGCAGAGCGTAATTGACGCCGCCCAGCAGTCGCCGGTCTACAAAATGGCGATGGACTGGAAGCTGGCGCTGCCGCTGCACCCGGAATACCGCACCCTGCCAATGGTCTGGTATGTGCCACCTCTGTCACCGATTCAGTCCGCAGCCGATGCGGGTGAACTGGGCAGCAACGGCATTCTGCCGGACGTGGACAGCCTGCGTATCCCGGTTCAGTACCTGGCGAACCTGCTCACCGCAGGTGACACCCAGCCGGTACTGCTGGCGTTGAAACGTATGCTGGCGATGCGCCACTTCAAACGTGCGGAAACCGTTGACGGCGTCATCGACACCCGCGCGCTGGAAGAAGTGGGCCTGAGCGAAGCTCAGGCGCAGGAGATGTACCGTTACCTGGCGATTGCCAACTACGAAGATCGTTTCGTGGTGCCAAGCAGCCACCGTGAGCAGGCGCGTGAAGCCTTCCCGGAAAAAAGCGGTTGCGGCTTCACCTTCGGTGACGGTTGCCACGGTTCAGACAGCAAATTCAACCTGTTCAACAGCCGTCGCATTGACGCGATGGATGTGACCAGCAAAACGGAGCCGCACCAATGATTGAACTTGTCATTGTTTCGCGTCTGCTCGAGTACCCGGATGCTGCGCTTGTGCAGCATCAACAGGAACTTTTCGATGCACTCGCGTCATCTGAAAACCTGGATAAAGAGGATGCCCAGATGCTGGGCGTTTTCCTCCGCGACCTGTTAGCCCGCGATCTGCTGGATGCGCAGTCTGACTACAGTCAGCTGTTTGACCGCGGCCGCGCCACCTCACTGCTGCTGTTTGAGCACGTGCATGGTGAATCCCGCGACCGGGGCCAGGCGATGGTCGATCTGATGAACCAGTACGAGCAGCAAGGCCTCCAGCTCGACAGCCGCGAGCTGCCGGATCATCTGCCGCTGTATCTGGAGTATCTGGCGCAGCTGCCAAAAGACGAGGCGCTGGGCGGTCTGCAGGATATCGCCCCGATTCTGGCGTTGCTCAGTGCGCGTCTGCAACAGCGTGAAAGCCGCTACGCGGTGCTGTTCGATCTGCTGGTGAAACTCGCCAAAGCGGCCATCGACAGTGAGAAAGTGGCGGCGAAAATCGCGGATGAAGCTCGCGATGACACACCGCAGGCGCTGGATGCGGTCTGGGAAGAAGAGCAGGTTAAGTTCTTTGCCGACGAGAGCTGCGGCGAGTCGGAGATCTCCGCTCACCAGCGTCGTTTTGCCGGAGCCGTTGCCCCGCAATATTTGAATATCTCTAACGGAGGACAGCAATAATGCACTTCCTGAATATGTTCTTCTTTGATATCTACCCGTACATTGCGGGCTCGGTATTCCTCGTCGGCAGCTGGCTGCGCTATGACTACGGTCAGTACACCTGGCGCGCAGGCTCCAGCCAGATGCTGGATCGTAAAGGGATGAACCTGGCGTCCAACCTGTTCCACATCGGGATTCTGGGTATTTTCGCCGGGCACTTCCTCGGGATGCTGACTCCGCACTGGATGTATGAATCCTTCCTGCCGATGGACGTGAAGCAGAAGATGGCGATGATCATGGGCGGTGCCAGCGGCGTGATGTGCCTCGTCGGCGGATTACTTCTGCTGAAGCGTCGTCTGTTCAGCCCGCGCGTGCGAGCGACCACCACCGGGGCTGATATTCTGATCCTCACCCTGCTGATGGTGCAGTGTGCGCTGGGTCTGCTGACCATTCCGTTCTCCGCCCAGCATATGGACGGCAGCGAAATGCTGAAGCTGGTAGGGTGGGCGCAGTCCGTGGTCACTTTCCACGGCGGCGCGTCAGCGCATCTGGACGGCGTAGCGTTTATCTTCCGCATGCACCTGGTGCTTGGGATGACGCTGTTCCTGCTGTTCCCGTTCTCCCGCCTGGTGCATATCTGGAGCGCGCCGGTGGAGTACCTGACGCGCAAATACCAGATTGTGCGTGCGCGTCGCTAAGTTACGCTTGTTTGATTCCAACCCCGCCTTCGCGGGGTTTTTTTTCGCCCCAGCCCAGGTTGTTGCCCGCCGCGGCGAACAGGATCAGCAGGCCGCCTGCAAACTGGGTGGCATTGAGCGAATGGCCAAACACCAGGTTATCGACAATTAGCGCAATTACCGGATAGATAAATGACAGGGAGCCGGTAATGGGCGTCGGCAGTTTCTGAATCGCACTGTACAGCAGCTGATACATGATGCCGGTGTGGACAATGCCCAGCGTCAGCAGGATCCCCCACGGGAAATCGGCGGAGAAGACCGGCCTGTGCGCCAGCGGCAGCAGCATCACGATCCCGGTCAGCACCTGAATAAAGGCAATATGCTGTGGGGCCAGAGATTTTAGCTGGCGAGTAATAATGGCGGTTAACGCATAGAAGAACGCTGCGCCGAGGGCGAGGGCAATTCCGGTCAGCCAGCCGTCAGCGTGCCCCTGAGTCAGCTCGCTGGAGAGTAAAATCACCACCCCGGCAAACGCCAGCGCCAGCCAACCCCATTTCACCACACTGACCCGTTCCCCCAGCAGCATCCCCATCAGCACCAGCATAAACGGCTGGGTGTTATAGACCACCGTGGAGAGGCCGATAGAGATGCGCTCGAAGGCGGCGAACAGCAGCAGCCAGTTGATCACCAGCGCCACGCCGCCCAGCACGGCTAATCCCAGCGTCACGCGGGTAAGCGGGCTAAAGGGCTGTTTGCTCAGGCGGATAAAGATGAAGAGCGCGATGGCGCCAATCAGACAGCGCCAGAACACGACGTCGGTCACCGGCAGGCCGGAGAGCAACACAAAGGCCCCAATGGAGCCAGAAATCAGCATCGCCAGACACATCTGCCAGACGCCTTGTTGAAGTTCACGCATCACACACCTCCTGATTAATGCCCATTATTGTCGAAAAATCCTGTCTGGTTTTACAGGGCTGATCTAAGGTAACAGATGTGTTTGGCTTTTATAAATTAGGTGAATGCGATGGATTACCTTATCGATGAGATCGACCGCCAGATTTTGGCCTGCCTGGTGGAGGATGCGCGGATGTCTTTAAAGGTGCTAAGCGGCCGGGTGGGACTCACCTCGCCCAGCACGGCAGAGCGTTTAAAAAGGCTGGAGGAGCGGGGCGTTATTCAGGGGTACAGCGCCCGGGTAAACCTGGCGGCGTTAGGTTACACCCTGCAGGCGTTGGTCCGTGTGCGGCCGTTGCCGGGGTTGTTGCACAAGGTGGATAGCTACATTCAGGCGATGCCGGAGTGTATTGAGAGCGACAAAGTGACCGGGGAGGACTGTTTCGTTATCCGGCTGGTGGTGCGATCTATTGAGCAACTGGATACGTTGCTGGACGGGCTGGCAGAGCATGCCCAGTGCAATACGTCGATAGTAAAGAGTTCGCCAGTGAAGCGCCGGTTGCCACCGATGTAGTGGGGTGTCGCCAGGTGCGGTTTTGATGTGCTTCTCGTTCTTCCATGCATCACAAGACGATAAGGCAATGTGCTCGTTTGAGAGTGGGTGCGCTAAGGAAGTGATGGTGGTGGGGGAAGGATTACTCGGCTGCGCCTCGCCCTTCGGGTCGTTGCCTGCGGCAACGCTTTCTCGCTACGCTCGAATCGAACCTTAGTCGAAGCTTCTCATCCTTCCCCGCATGGGCAGAATATGAGGAAAACAGGTTCTATATATGAGTGTGCCAGTCAGAAGTGATGGTGGTGGGGGAAGGATTCGAACCTTCGAAGTCGATGACGGCAGATTTACAGTCTGCTCCCTTTGGCCGCTCGGGAACCCCACCAGGGGTAATTCAAATTTTGAGGTAAAGCTTAGAGATGGTGGTGGGGGAAGGATTCGAACCTTCGAAGTCGATGACGGCAGATTTACAGTCTGCTCCCTTTGGCCGCTCGGGAACCCCACCACGGGGTAATGCTTTTACTGGCCTGCTTCCTTGGGGGAAGCGGGGCGCATCATATCAAATGACGCGCCCCTGTAAAGACTTCCTTTGCGAAAATGAATCGTTTGCCTGAATTTTATCCGGAAAGATGTAAAGCTAATCAATTCATTGCGTGAAGGATTAAAGAATAATCGTTCTGTTACCGTAGACGAAGACGCGCTGTGCAAGGACCTGATAGAGCGCACGGCTCAGGACGTTTTTCTCGACGTCGCGCCCGGCACGCATCATGTCTTCCGCTGTGTAGGTATGATCGACATGAATCACGTCCTGCATGATGATCGGGCCTTCATCCAGATTGTCATTCACGTAGTGCGCCGTTGCACCGATGATCTTCACGCCGCGCTCGTACGCCTGGTGATAAGGGCGTGCACCGATAAACGCCGGTAAGAACGAGTGGTGAATATTGATGATTTTATTCGGGAAGCGGGAGACGAATGTCGGCGTGAGAACGCGCATGTATTTTGCCAGCACCACATAATCCGGGTTATGAGCTTCGATAGCCTGCGCCATCAACGTGTCGTGCTCTTCGCGGGTATGACCTTCGTGGCTGACCAGCTCAAATGGAATATCGAAACGCTCAACCAGCGTGCGCAGGGTATCGTGATTACCAATAACGGCGGCAATGTCCACATCCAGACCGCCATAGTTGGCTTTCATCAGCAGATCGCCCAGGCAGTGCGCCTCTTTGGTGACCAGAATCACCACCCGACGACGACCGGCTGGCGTCAGCTCACGCACAGAACCTTCCGGCAGCGCGCCGTCCAGGTCGGCCAGCAGCGTCGCATCGTTGAAAATGCCTTCTAGCTCGGTGCGCATAAAGAAGCGGCCGGTGCGGTGATCAACAAACTCGTTGTTCTGCACAATGTTCAGTTCATGCTTGTAGCAAATATTGGTAATACGGGCGATAAGCCCTTTCTGATCGGGACAAATGGTGCGCAGCACTTTGCGTTGTGTTGATTGCATTGCCGGGAAATCCTGTTAGGTGTTTGCTGGAACGGTGTTTGTCAGGCGCTATTGCCCGCAACACTTTTTAAATTTTTTACCTGAACCGCAGGGGCAGGGGTCATTACGACCAAACTGCGGACGAGTACCGTCAATATAGTACCACTGTCCGCCCTCCTTTAAGAAACGGGAGCGCTCGATTATCGCACCGGCTTTGCCTTGTTCCATAAAGCGCGCGACAAAGCTGACGAACCCTTCGTTCTCATCGCGTCCTGGTGCCGTTTCATATTGGGTCAATCCTGCCCAGGTCGTATTGGCGAAACCGGCTTCAATTTCCTGACGAAAATCAGCGGCGTGGCACGACGGATGCCAGGTCTTAATAAGGTAGTCTGCGTCACGCGTCACAAAAGCAGCATATCGGGAGCGCATAAGGGATGACGGGTCCGGCACTACCTGCTCGCCAGTAAGATATCGCTGACAACATAGGCTATACTCGAGTGCGCTACCGCAGGGACAGAGTTGAGACACGATACTCTCTTTCCTGAAACGTAAAATGAATGATGGGGTAGCACCATGTTAACTGAGCGGTTGCAATGACGCTATGCCAGGAATCCAGGGGACGTTAAAAAGGGCTAATGAGAAAGGTTAAAATTGGACTGGCATTGGGCTCAGGTGCAGCCCGGGGCTGGTCGCACATCGGTGTTATTAACGCCTTACAACGTCTTGGTATCGAAATTGATATTGTCGCAGGGTGTTCAATCGGGTCGCTGGTCGGCGCTGCCTATTCCTGCGGCAAACTTCCCGAGCTGGAAACCTGGGTGCGATCCTTCAGCTACTGGGATGTTCTGCGCTTGATGGACTTCTCCTGGCAACGCGGCGGGCTTTTGCGCGGTGAGCGCGTCTTTAACCGCTTCCGCCAGGTGATGCCCCTGTCCGAATTTTCCAGCTGCCAGATGCCCTTTGGCGCCGTTGCCACTAACCTCAGTACCGGCCGCGAACTTTGGTTCACCGAAGGCGATCTCCATCTTGCCGTTCGCGCCTCGTGCAGCATGCCGGGCTTAATGGCGCCGGTTCCCCATAACGGCTACTGGCTGGTCGACGGCGGCGTCGTCAATCCTATTCCCGTCTCGTTGACCCGTGCAATGGGTGCCGATATCGTGATTGCTGTCGATTTGCAGCATGACGCCCATCTGATGCAGCACGATCTCATGCCAGTAAATACCCATTCAGAAGATGCCGGGCTTGATGAACTCGCCTGGCATGAACGCCTGCGCGAGCGGATTAGCCGGGCCACGGCGCGCAAGCTGGTCGCTGCGCCGACCGCCCTGGAAATCATGACCACCTCGATTCAGGTTCTGGAAAACCGCCTGAAGCGTAATCGGATGGCGGGTGACCCGCCGGATATTTTGATCCAACCTTTTTGTCCGCAAATTTCAACGCTTGATTTCCACCGTGCAGAAGCGGCTATTTCCGCAGGCGCGCAGGCTGTCGAAAAGAAAATGGATGAATTGTTACCTTTGGTGCGGGCTACTGCCTGAACACCGTTTTTGAAGACTTCAGCAAAATCTGACAGGCGCTAGTACCGATAGCATGCCACTATTTATTTACTGTCAGCCCCGGGAGAGACCATGACGCAGCCATTAGCCGGAAAACAAATTTTGATTGTCGAAGACGAGCCTGTTTTCCGCTCGCTACTGGATTCATGGCTGTCATCGTTGGGGGCAACAACTTCGCTGGCCAATGATGGCCTCGAGGCGCTGGAGAAACTCGCCAGAATCACCCCTGATCTGATGATCTGCGACATTGCGATGCCGCGCATGAATGGTTTGAAGCTGGTGGAGCATTTGCGCAATGCCGGCGATCAGATCCCGATTCTGATTATCTCCGCCACCGAAAATATGGCCGATATCGCCAAAGCGCTGCGCCTGGGGGTGCAGGATGTTCTGCTCAAGCCGGTGAAAGATCTTAATCGCCTGCGTGAAACCGTGCTGGCTTGCCTGTATCCCAATATGTTCAACTCGCGCGTTGAGGAAGAGGAGCGTCTCTTCCAGGACTGGGATGCGTTAGTCAATAATCCCTCTGCTGCGGCAAAGCTGCTGCAGGAGTTGCAGCCGCCGGTTCAGCAGACCCTCTCCGATTGCCGGATTAATTACCGCCAACTGGTGGCGGCAGATCAGTCCGGTCTGGTGCTGGATATCGCGCCGTTATCCGATCATGATTTGGCCTTTTATTGTCTGGATGTCACCCGCGCGGGCGATAATGGCGTCCTGGCGGCGTTATTACTGCGCGCGCTGTTTAATGGCTTACTCCAGGAGCAACTTTCTCACCAGGGTCAACGTCTGCCGGAGTTAGGCAGTTTGCTTAAACAGGTTAATCAGTTACTGCGCCAGGCAAATTTACCGGGTCAATTTCCCCTCTTGGTGGGTTATTACCACAGCGGTTTAAAAAACCTGGTGCTGGTGTCGGCCGGACTGAATGCCACCCTTAATACCGGCGAACATCATATACAGGTGAGTAACGGCGTTCCGTTAGGGACGTTGGGTAATACTTATCTCAATCAAATAAGCCACCGCTGCCCCTCCTGGCAATGCCAAATTTGGGGGGCAGGCGGGCGGCTGCGCTTAATGTTGTCCACGGAATAATCAGTTGGAATTTAAACGGTAGATAGCTTTACCGTCGTTTCGAAGGCAGTGCTACTATCACTGCCAGTTTCAGTCGTATTTATCCTAATTAAACGGTAGCGCGTCCTTTTCAGACCCGGACTTCATCCTGAGACTGATATACTAAACGCGTTATTAATGCAGACTAAAGTTCAAAACGTGAACAGTTCAGGAGAGTTTCAATGGCTGCCCTAAATTCGAAAGTGACAAAGGCCGTTATCCCGGTAGCAGGATTGGGAACCAGGATGTTGCCCGCAACCAAGGCAATTCCGAAAGAGATGCTGCCGCTCGTTGATAAGCCATTAATCCAGTATGTCGTCAACGAATGTATTGCCGCTGGCATTACGGAAATTGTGCTGGTAACGCATTCATCCAAAAACTCTATCGAAAACCATTTCGATACCAGTTTCGAACTGGAAGCGATGCTGGAAAAACGCGTTAAGCGTCAACTTCTGCAGGAAGTGCAATCTATTTGCCCACCGCACGTGACTATTATGCAGGTTCGCCAGGGTCTGGCAAAAGGCCTGGGTCACGCCGTGCTGTGCGCGCATCCGGTTGTGGGTAATGAACCTGTCGCGGTTATTTTACCTGACGTTATTCTCGACGAATTTGAATCAGATTTGTCCCAGGATAACCTGGCCGATATGATTAAACGCTTCGATGACACCGGCAGCAGCCAGATTATGGTTGAACCGGTAGAAGACGTAACCGCCTACGGCGTGGTCGATTGCAAAGGCGTTGGCATGAACCCGGGTGACAGCGTGCCAATGGTTGGCGTGGTCGAGAAGCCTAAAGCCGACGTAGCCCCGTCTAATCTGGCCGTGGTAGGGCGCTATGTCCTGAGCGCAGAGATTTGGCCGCTGCTGGCAAAAACCCCTCCAGGCGCTGGCGATGAAATCCAGCTGACCGATGCTATCGACATGCTGATCGAAAAAGAGACCGTTGAAGCCTACCACATGAAAGGTAAGAGCCACGACTGCGGTAATAAACTCGGTTACATGCAGGCATTCGTTGAATATGGTGTTCGCCACCAGACGCTGGGTGAAGAATTTAAAGTGTGGCTGAAAGAGACGCTGGACATTAAAAACTAAGCCTCTGTTCAGGCGTTAAACGAAACCGGTGAAGCCTTGCGACGCCGGTTTTTTTATGGTTGTGGAACACCATGCGCTCAAGGGTAAAGGCAGATACAGGGTGGGAGGAGAGATAATATGACAGTATGTAACGGAATGTCACACTGTATAAAATGCAGGCATAAAAAATCCCGCATTAAGCGGGATTTTTCAGTAAATATTCTGGTTTATTCCTGGATCAGGAAATCGTCCAGTTGTTTACCTTGCTCGTCCATCGCTTTTTTGATAACAGCGGGGGTACGGCCCTGGCCGGTCCAGGTTTTAGATTCGCCGTTCTCGTCGATGTAGCTATATTTAGCCGGACGTGCAGCGCGTTTAGCTTTAGCACCGGTTTTAGCGGCAGCCATGCTGTTCAGCAATTCGTTAGGATCAATACCATCAGCGATCAGCATTTCACGATATTGCTGCAGTTTACGCGTACGCTCTTCAACTTCAGCAGCAGCGGCGTTTTCTTCTTCACGGCGCTCATTAACGACAACTTCTAATTTTTCCAGCATTTCTTCAAGCGTTTCGAGAGTACATTCTCTTGCCTGTGCACGAAGAGTACGGATGTTGTTCAGAATTTTAAGTGCTTCGCTCATTGTAGTAATCTCAAACTTATATTGTGGGGTTTGTTGAGGTAATAATAGAGGCTTAAATTGATATGTGCAATAGGTCAGAATGTAAGGAATTCAAAAATTCCTTAATATCGGGGGCTATTATTAATATCACTAACTTAAATTCAGCCGCGTTAAAGCCCATTTTGTTATCAAAAGATGCGCTGTTAACCGGTCGGTGAACTCTTTTTTTCGGACAATTTTCTTCAGAAATATAGTTGCCCAGGATAAATATCAACCTTTTGTATTAGGTCGCTTAACAAGGTTGCCCGTCGAAATTGTTAATTATTATTGAATGAATCCCGGCGTTGCTACTGCAATAAAAAAACATATTTTTCCGCAACTTACCCCGTCTATAACCTCATGGCGTTTCACTTTTCGGTTACCATTCATCATCGCCAACGGTATATCCAGGCGACAACCTAACCGTACCGGAACCGCCATACGCCGCGCGCTAGCGCAGATGACCAGACAAAATATGGTACAATGGCGCATCGGGAATAATACACATTGATTAGGGTTTTACGGCCAATGGCACAACTTTATTTCTACTATTCAGCAATGAACGCCGGTAAGTCGACCGCACTACTGCAATCGTCCTACAATTACCAGGAAAGGGGGATGCGTACCGTGGTGTACACCGCTGAAATTGACGACCGTTTCGGGGCCGGGAAGGTGAGTTCCCGAATTGGCCTCTCGTCGCCGGCAAAACTCTTTAATCCGCAGACTAACCTGCTGGACGAAATTCGCGCCGACGTGGCTGCTGGAGAAGTGCATTGCGTGCTGGTGGATGAATGCCAGTTTTTGACGCGCGAGCAGGTACATGAGCTTTCCGACGTGGTCGATGAACTCGATATCCCCGTGCTCTGCTATGGCCTGCGTACCGATTTTCGCGGCGAGCTATTTATTGGCAGCCAGTATTTACTGGCCTGGTCGGACAAACTGGTGGAATTAAAAACTATCTGTTTCTGCGGGCGTAAGGCAAGCATGGTACTGCGCCTCGATCATGCCGGTAAACCTTATGCAGAAGGCGAGCAGGTGGTGATTGGCGGCAATGAACGCTATATATCGGTCTGTCGTAAGCATTATAAAGAGGCGCTGGTGGTGGGCTCTCTGACCACCATTCAGGAAGCGTATCGTCGCTAGCGGCTTTATTCCTGCTACTGCGCAGCAGACATAATTCAACCCGCCTCTCGGTGCTGAGGAATCCCCAGTAATGGGCGAGTACAAAAGAGAGGCACAGCGTTTAGTGAACGACTGAATGCGCTAACACACCCAATGAGATCATCTCTGTGCCTGCGCCACCCTTCAGCATGATACCCCACTGATATTTTCAAATATTATTTCTCTTTCTTCGGAGCTTAACCTGCTAAGTGATTGCTGAGGACAAACCAGAATATCCTCTGCCTGGCAGGCTGACGCGTGCTGAATATGCTTAATGCGAGGGGGGCATTTATCTTCATAAAAAAGTGCCTAAAAAACGAAAACACCCTTTCCAGGATGAGGAAGGTGAACGTTTTGGTCTTAGGGGCCGTTACTGCAGAATGGAAGGAGAGATAAGTAGCTGAGTGTACTGACGATGTGGGCTATCACTTCTGACAATAACGGAGAATGCCTTGCGACATTCTCCGTTAATTTTTACGCGAACGGTACTGAGTACCATCTTTACCCACCTTGCCAGCACCCACAGAAAGAGGGTGCTGGCTTATTAGCGCTGATGTTGTGAGGATCTCTCAGCGCCGGAGCGGGTTTTATATTTGCTGTTAATTAAGCGCTTTTCTTCGCTTTCTTATCAGCCTTTACGAGGGTATCTACAGCGGCAGGCGTGGTGACGCCTTCGCTGAATTCACGGCCGTAGTAAGTATCCAGCAGGATCTGTTTCAGTTCGGCAATCAGTGGGTAGCGCGGGTTCGCACCAGTACACTGGTCATCGAAAGCATCTTCAGACAGCTTGTCAACGTGCGCCAGGAAGTCAGCTTCCTGAACACCGGCTTCGCGGATAGATTTTGGAATACCCAGTTCAGCTTTAATGCTGTCCAGCCATGCCAGCAGTTTCTCGATCTTCGCAGCAGTGCGGTCACCAGGAGCGCTCAGGCCCAGGTGGTCAGCGATTTCTGCATAACGACGACGTGCCTGCGGGCGGTCGTACTGGCTGAATGCGGTCTGCTTGGTCGGGTTGTCGTTGGCGTTATAACGGATAACGTTGCTGATCAACAGGGCGTTCGCCAGACCGTGAGGAATATGGAACTGAGAGCCCAGCTTGTGCGCCATTGAGTGACACACACCGAGGAAGGCGTTAGCAAACGCGATACCTGCGATGGTGGCGGCACTGTGTACGCGCTCACGGGCAACCGGGTTTTTAGAGCCTTCGTTGTAAGACGCTGGCAGGTTTTCTTTCAGCAGTTTCAGTGCCTGCAGAGCCTGACCGTCAGAGAATTCAGATGCCAGTACAGAAACGTAAGCTTCCAGGGCGTGCGTTACTGCATCCAGACCACCGAACGCACACAGAGACTTCGGCATCTCCATGACGAGGTTGGCGTCAACGATAGCGACGTCTGGAGTCAGCGCGTAGTCAGCCAGTGGATATTTCTGGCCTGTTGCATCGTCGGTCACAACGGCAAACGGAGTCACTTCAGAACCGGTACCGGAAGTGGTGGTGACGGCGATCATTTTCGCTTTCACACCCATTTTTGGGAATTTATAGATACGCTTACGGATGTCCATAAAGCGCAGCGCCAGCTCTTCGAAGTGCGTTTCTGGGTGCTCGTACATAACCCACATGATTTTGGCTGCATCCATTGGGGAGCCGCCGCCCAGCGCGATGATTACGTCTGGTTTGAAGGATTTGGCCAGTTCTGCACCTTTGCGAACAATGGTCAGAGTCGGGTCAGCTTCAACTTCGAAGAACACTTCGGTTTCCACGCCACCTGCTTTCAGAACAGAGGTGATCTGGTCTGCGTAGCCGTTGTTGAACAGGAAACGGTCGGTCACGATCAGCGCACGTTTGTGGCCATCGGTAATCACTTCATCCAGCGCGATTGGCAGGGAGCCACGGCGGAAGTAGATAGATTTCGGAAGTTTGTGCCACAACATGTTTTCAGCTCGCTTAGCAACGGTTTTCTTGTTGATCAGGTGCTTAGGACCAACGTTCTCAGAGATGGAGTTACCACCCCATGAACCACAACCCAGAGTCAGGGAAGGCGCGAGTTTAAAGTTATACAGGTCACCGATACCACCCTGGGACGCCGGGGTGTTGATCAGGATACGGGCCGTTTTCATCATCTGACCGAAGTGGGCCACACGTTCCGGCTGGTTGTCCTGGTCGGTGTACAGGCAAGAGGTATGACCGATACCGCCCATAGCAACCAGTTTCTCTGCTTTGATAACCGCGTCGTCAAAATCTTTCGCACGGTACATCGCAAGCGTAGGAGACAGTTTTTCGTGAGCAAACGGCTCGCTTTCGTCAACGACTTTCACTTCACCAATCAGGATCTTAGTGGTCGCTGGAACGGTAAAGCCTGCCAGTTCGGCGATTTTGTATGCTGGCTGACCGACGATGGCGGCATTCAGTGCGCCATTTTTCAGGATGATGTCCTGAACCGCTTTCAGCTCTTTACCTTGCAGCATGTAGCCGCCGTGGCTGGCGAAACGTTCGCGAACCGCGTCGTAGACAGAATCAACAACAACAACGGACTGCTCGGAAGCACAAATGACGCCGTTGTCGAAGGTTTTAGACATCAGAACAGAGGCAACGGCGCGTTTGATATCGGCGGTTTCGTCGATAACAACCGGGGTGTTACCTGCACCCACACCGATAGCTGGTTTACCGGAGCTATACGCTGCTTTAACCATGCCTGGACCGCCGGTCGCGAGGATCAGGTTAATGTCAGGGTGGTGCATCAGTGCGTTAGACAGTTCCACGGAAGGTTGATCGATCCAGCCGATCAGATCTTTCGGCGCGCCAGCGGCGATAGCTGCCTGCAGAACGATATCTGCTGCTTTGTTGGTCGCATCTTTAGCACGTGGATGTGGAGAGAAAATGATTGCGTTGCGGGTCTTCAGGCTAATCAGTGATTTGAAGATCGCAGTAGACGTTGGGTTGGTGGTCGGTACGATACCGCAGATGATGCCGATAGGCTCTGCAATAGTGATAGTACCAAAAGTGTCATCTTCAGACAGGACACCACATGTCTTCTCATCTTTATAGGCGTTGTAGATATACTCAGAAGCAAAGTGGTTTTTGATCACTTTATCTTCTACGATACCCATACCGGATTCGGCAACGGCCATTTTAGCGAGAGGGATACGAGCATCTGCAGCGGCCAGAGCGGCGGCGCGGAAGATTTTATCAACCTGTTCTTGGGTGAAATTGGCATATTCACGCTGGGCTTTTTTTACGCGCTCTACAAGTGCGTTAAGTTCAGCGACATTAGTAACAGCCATAATGCTCTCCTGGATAATGTTAAACTCTTTTAGTAAATCAGCTGCACGATACGGAAACAGTATAGACAGCGCTATTGCCACTTGCGTAACTTACATCAAAACAAGGCGTTAACGTAAAATCGTCCCCCTGATTTACTAAAAGAGCCTCCCATCAGAATCCTGCCTTCAGAAACTGAATCTCCGTGGTGGCGTAATCAAGATTACTCACTTCTGAGTATGGAAAACATGATCTGCATCAATTTATCCATAAGCTGATACCTTTCAGCAGGGGTATTTTGGCTTGTCATATCAAATGTTAAATAATTGCAAAATCAATTGAACCACAACAAACCATTATGTACACAAATATTTTACAGCAATGAGGCCTATGATTTAGCAATATTGTGGTGAAGTATGCCGTCAAAAAGCGTATCTTCTGCGCGGTTATTGGGGTGCTTCTTTTTACATTCAGTCTCGCTTATCGCCGGAGCTAACAGTGAGTTCTTCGCTCTTTGATTTTCCAACCTATTTCAAGTTTTTTATTGGTCTGTTTGCCCTGGTCAACCCAGTGGGCATTATCCCCGTCTTCATCAGTATGACCAGCTATCAGACGGCCCTCGCCAGAAATAAAACTAACCTGACGGCAAACCTGTCGGTAGCGATCATCCTCCTGACGTCGCTCTATCTTGGCGATTCCATATTGCAGATTTTTGGCATCTCGATTGATTCGTTCAGAATTGCAGGTGGGATCCTGGTGGTGACCATCGCAATGTCGATGATCAGCGGCAAGCTGGGTGAAGATAAACAGAACAAACAAGAAAAATCAGAAACCGCCGTTCGTGAAAGCATCGGCGTTGTGCCGTTGGCGTTACCGCTGATGGCCGGGCCAGGGGCAATCAGTTCCACCATCGTCTGGGGAACGCGTTACCACAGTATAATGCACCTGATCGGCTTCTCGGTGGCGATTGCGCTGTTTGCATTCTGCTGTTGGGGCGTATTCCGTATTGCCCCCTGGCTTGTCCGCCTGCTGGGGCAGACCGGCATTAACGTTATTACCCGTATCATGGGTCTACTGCTGATGGCGCTGGGCATTGAATTTATTGTGACCGGGCTCAAATCAATATTTCCGGGTTTATTAGCCTAACCCTTTCATATGAAAAAACGGAGCCTTTGGCTCCGTTTCTTTTGTCATTATCAGCAAATCATATAATTAAAGTTGAAAATCTCTCCACCCATAATAAATTTTACTAATAATTTTGTTTTCTTAACTTTCAATAGCTTGCCTTGCACTGACGCAACGCGCTGTACACATTCCGTGCAGTGAGACTGTTATTTTAATCACACGATACTCTGGGGCTTGCTGAGAGATTAATGAAATGATATTAGTTAATTGATGAATCATATAGACGAATGTGCTAAATAATAGACAGTTGTTAATTTTTTGTACACGCAGCCTGTCACCAGCAGAACCGCACAGTCATCGACGCAAAAAATTTCACCATCTCATTGAATAATGGAGATTTTATCCGTATTTAATGCGCGGCAGGGTAGCCCACAGCGTCACGTTCTCTTCCGTAAAAGAGAATTAGTTAACAAATTTGCAAAATGTATTGGCACCGGGGAAAGTCATTTGATACTTTCCGGCCGTATAATTTCTGCAGAAATCATGAAGATGAGAACTTTTTGCATTTGAGGTTCTGGTCTTAATAGAACATACGCGCCTCGACAGGGGAGGCGCGTCACGAATCGACGTAAGACGGCCAGACGAGCCGTTGGTAAAAATAAAGTCGGTGATAGCAAGAAGTAAAAAAACGCCTGACGGCTGCATAAACTCCTACGTTGTCAGGAAACCCCAAAGGGGAATTAAACAGACTGGTAAATAACCAGTAATTATAAAGAGTGGAGTATCAACACAATGTCCATCATCACAAAAAAAAGTTTGGTAGCAGCGGGAATCTTAACTGCGCTCATCGCAGGTAACGTTGCAATGGCTGCAGACGTTCCTGCTGGCGTTCAGCTGGCTGAGAAGCAAACGCTGGTACGTAACAACGGTGCGGAAGTGCAGTCCCTCGATCCGCACAAAATTGAAGGCGTACCGGAATCCAACATCAACCGCGATCTGTTCGAAGGTCTGCTGGTATCTGACGTCGACGGCCACCCGGTTGCTGGCGTTGCCGAAAAATGGGAAAACAAAGACGGCAAAGTCTGGACTTTCCACCTGCGCAAAGACGCAAAATGGTCTGACGGCTCCCCGGTTACCGCACACGATTTCGTATATAGCTGGCAGCGCCTGGCCGATCCAAATACGGCCTCTCCCTATGCGAGCTATCTGCAGTATGGTCATATTGCCAATATCGATGACATCATCACGGGCAAAAAGCCGATTACTGATCTCGGCGTAAAAGCGATTGATGACAATACATTCGAAGTTACCCTGAGCGAACCTGTTCCGTATTTCTACAAACTGCTGGTTCACCCGTCCGTCTCCCCGGTTCCAAAAGCGGTGATTGAGAAATTTGGCGAGAAGTGGACTCAGCCTGCCAACATCGTTACCAACGGCGCGTACAAGCTCAAATCCTGGGTTGTTAACGAACGTATCGACCTGGAGCGTAATACCAACTACTGGGATAACGCGAAAACCGTTATCAACCAGGTAACCTACCTGCCAATTTCTTCTGAAGTGACTGACGTTAACCGCTATCGTAGCGGTGAGATCGACATGACCTATAACAACATGCCGATCGAACTGTTCCAGAAGCTGAAAAAAGAGATCCCGACGGAAGTGCATGTTGACCCGTACCTGTGTACTTACTACTACGAAATCAACAACCAGAAAGCGCCATTTAATGACGTTCGCGTGCGTACCGCTCTGAAGCTGGCGCTGGACCGCGATATCATTGTCAACAAAGTGAAAAACCAGGGCGATCTGCCAGCATACAGCTACACTCCGCCATACACCGATGGTGCAAAACTGACCCAGCCAGAGTGGTTCGGCTGGTCGCAGGAAAAACGTAACGAAGAAGCGAAGAAACTGCTGGCCGAAGCCGGTTATACCGCTGAGAAGCCGTTGACCTTTAACCTGCTGTACAACACCTCCGATCTGCATAAAAAACTGGCTATCGCGGTCTCTTCTATCTGGAAGAAAAACCTGGGTGCCAACGTGAAGCTGGAAAACCAGGAGTGGAAAACCTTCCTGGACAGTCGTCATCAGGGCACCTTTGACGTGGCGCGTGCTGGCTGGTGTGCGGACTATAACGAACCAACCTCCTTCCTGAACACCATGCTGAGCGACAGCTCGAACAACACCGCGCATTATAAGAGCCCGGCGTTCGATAAGCTGATCGGCGATACCCTGAAAGCCGCAGACGAAGCGCAGCGTGCCGACCTGTATGCGAAAGCAGAACAGCAGCTCGACAAAGACTCTGCCATCGTGCCGGTTTACTACTACGTGAACGCCCGTCTGGTGAAACCGTGGGTAGGTGGCTACACCGGTAAAGACCCGATGGATAACATCTACGTTAAAAACTTGTATATTATCAAGCATTAATGGCAATGAGTGGGGCAGGCAATGCTTGCCCCACGGTGTCTACTCAACGTAATACTATATAGGCACACGCCAGAAGGTACGGGCAATGTTGAAATTTATCCTACGTCGCTGTCTTGAAGCGATTCCAACGCTATTTATTCTCATAACGATCTCTTTCTTTATGATGCGTCTCGCGCCGGGAAGTCCATTCACCGGTGAACGTACGCTGCCGCCTGAAGTCATGGCGAATATCGAAGCGAAATATCATTTAAACGATCCTATCTCCACCCAGTATTTTCATTATCTGAAGCAGCTGGCTCATGGTGATTTTGGACCATCATTTAAATATAAAGACTATTCCGTAAACGATTTGGTGGCATCCAGCTTCCCCGTTTCGGCTAAATTAGGCGCTGCGGCCTTTTTACTGGCCCTTATTCTTGGCGTCACAGCGGGCGTTATTGCCGCGCTGAATCAAAATACCAAATGGGATTACACCGTTATGGGGGTGGCAATGACCGGTGTGGTGATACCGAGTTTTGTCGTGGCACCCTTACTGGTCATGATATTTGCTATCACCCTCAAATGGCTGCCCGGTGGGGGCTGGAACGGCGGGGCGCTGCAGTACATGATCCTGCCGATGGTGGCGCTGTCGCTGGCCTATATTGCCAGTATTTCACGTATCACCCGTGGTTCGATGATTGAAGTCCTGAACTCTAACTTCATTCGTACCGCAAGGGCGAAAGGGTTGCCAATGCGTCGAATCATCTTCCGCCACGCGTTAAAGCCCGCCCTGCTGCCTGTGCTCTCGTATTTAGGCCCTGCGTTTGTCGGCATCATTACCGGATCCATGGTTATCGAAACCATCTATGGTCTGCCGGGTATCGGCCAGCTGTTCGTTAACGGTGCGCTGAACCGTGACTACTCTCTGGTACTGAGTCTGACCATTCTCGTTGGTGCGCTGACCATCCTCTTTAACGCGATCGTCGATGTGCTGTATGCCGTTATCGATCCGAAAATTCGCTACTGACACTGGAGCTCGCCATGATGGTAAGTAATAAAAATAGCGAGGCGCTGGAAAACTTCAGTGAAAAACTGGACGTCGAAGGACGCAGTCTCTGGCAGGATGCCCGTCGTCGCTTTATGCACAACCGCGCGGCGGTTGCCAGTCTGATTGTGCTGGTGATCATCGCCCTGTTTGTCACTCTGGCACCCATGCTTTCACAGTTTACCTACTTTGATACCGACTGGGGCATGATGTCTAGTGCGCCGGATTCTGCATCCGGTCACTACTTTGGCACTGACTCCTCAGGGCGTGATCTGCTGGTACGTGTGGCCATTGGGGGGCGTATCTCATTGATGGTCGGAATTGCGGCCGCCTTTGTGGCGGTGATTTTGGGCACCTTATATGGATCGCTCTCCGGCTATCTTGGCGGAAAAGTGGATTCAGTGATGATGCGTATCCTCGAAATCCTCAACTCCTTCCCGTTTATGTTCTTTGTAATCCTGCTGGTGACCTTCTTTGGTCAGAACATCCTGCTGATCTTCGTGGCAATCGGGATGGTCTCCTGGCTGGACATGGCGCGTATCGTGCGCGGTCAGACCCTGAGCCTGAAGCGCAAAGAGTTTATCGAAGCGGCGCAGGTAGGCGGAGTCTCTACGGGTAACATTGTGGTTCGCCATATTGTACCGAACGTGCTGGGTGTGGTGGTGGTGTATGCCTCTCTGCTGGTGCCGAGCATGATCTTGTTTGAATCCTTCCTGAGCTTCCTCGGCCTCGGTACGCAAGAGCCGCTGAGTAGCTGGGGTGCGCTGCTCAGCGATGGCGCAAACTCAATGGAAGTTTCACCGTGGCTGCTGCTGTTCCCGGCGGGTTTCCTGGTAGTGACCCTGTTTTGTTTCAACTTTATCGGCGATGGCCTGCGTGATGCCCTCGACCCGAAAGACCGTTAAGGAGCGCCGTCATGACAATTATTGAAACGGCATCTGCCCCACAGGCACATCAGCAGGGCAATACGCTGCTGGATGTCAAAGATCTGCGCGTCACCTTCAAAACGCCGGATGGCGATGTGACAGCGGTAAACGATCTGAACTTCAGTCTGCGGGCTGGAGAAACCCTGGGTATCGTGGGCGAATCCGGTTCCGGTAAATCCCAGACTGCGTTCGCACTGATGGGCCTGCTGGCAAAAAACGGTGTAATCGGCGGTTCCGCCAGCTTTAACGGCAAAGAGATCCTTAACCTGCCTGAGCGCGAGTTGAATACGCTGCGCGCCGAGCAGATTTCAATGATTTTCCAGGATCCGATGACCTCCCTGAACCCGTACATGCGTGTGGGTGAGCAGCTGATGGAAGTGTTAATGCTGCATAAAGGGATGGGCAAAGCCGAAGCCTTTGAAGAGTCAGTTAAAATGCTGGATGCGGTCAAAATGCCAGAAGCGCGTAAGCGCATGCGCATGTACCCGCACGAGTTTTCCGGCGGGATGCGCCAGCGCGTGATGATCGCGATGGCCCTGATGTGTCGCCCGAAACTGCTGATTGCCGATGAACCGACCACCGCGCTGGACGTCACCGTTCAGGCGCAGATCATGACTCTGCTGAACGAGCTTAAGCGCGAGTTCAATACGGCGATCATCATGATTACCCACGATCTCGGGGTAGTTGCCGGGATCTGCGACAAAGTGCTGGTGATGTACGCTGGCCGTACCATGGAATACGGTAAAGCGCGGGATGTGTTCTACAACCCGGCGCACCCGTACTCCATCGGCCTGCTGAATGCCGTACCGCGTCTTGATGCGGAAGGGGAAGCGCTGCTGACCATTCCAGGCAACCCGCCAAACCTGCTGCGACTGCCGAAAGGCTGCCCGTTCCAGCCGCGCTGTCCGCATGCCATGGAGATCTGCAACAGCGCTCCGCCGCTGCAGGAGTTTGCGCCAGGCCGTCTGCGTGCCTGCTTTAAGCCGTACGAGGAGCTGGTATGACCGCCATTGACGAAAAAAGAAATGTTCTGCTCGAAATCGCCGATCTGAAAGTGCACTTTGACATCAAAGATGGCAAACAGTGGTTCTGGCAGCCGTCGAAAACACTGAAGGCCGTAGACGGCGTAACTCTGCGACTGTACGAAGGGGAAACCCTGGGCGTGGTGGGCGAATCGGGTTGCGGTAAGTCCACGTTCGCGCGCGCGATTATCGGGCTGGTGAAAGCGACGGAGGGCAAAGTGGCCTGGCTGGGCAAAGACCTGCTGGGGATGAAACCAGATGAATGGCGCGCCGTGCGCAGCGACATTCAGATGATTTTCCAGGATCCGCTGGCGTCCCTGAACCCGCGGATGACCATTGGGGAGATCATAGCTGAACCACTGCGCACTTATCATCCTAAAATGTCGCGCGTCGAAGTGCGTGACCGCGTCAAAGCGATGATGATGAAGGTGGGTCTACTGCCTAACCTCGTCAACCGTTACCCGCACGAGTTCTCCGGCGGCCAGTGTCAGCGTATCGGAATTGCCCGCGCGCTGATCCTCGAGCCGAAGCTGATTATCTGTGACGAACCGGTATCGGCGCTGGACGTGTCCATTCAGGCGCAGGTGGTTAACCTGCTTCAAAAACTGCAGCGTGAGATGGGGCTGTCGCTGATCTTTATCGCCCACGACCTGGCGGTAGTGAAGCACATTTCCGATCGTGTGCTGGTGATGTATCTCGGCCACGCCGTTGAGCTGGGTACCTATGACGAGGTGTATCACAATCCGCTGCACCCGTACACCAAAGCGCTGATGTCTGCGGTGCCGGTACCCGATCCGGATCTGGAGAAGAATAAAACCATTCAGCTGCTGGAAGGGGAGCTGCCGTCGCCAATCAATCCGCCATCCGGGTGCGTATTCCGTACGCGCTGCCCGATTGCCGGACCGGAATGCGCAAAAACGCGTCCGGTGCTGGAAGGCAGTTTCCGCCATGCGGTGTCCTGCCTGAAAGTTGACCCGCTCTAAGCGAGTGACGCGCATAAAAAAGGCTGCATTCGCAGCCTTTTTTTATTCGCGCCAGAGTATGTGGCACAACTTATGGTCTTTCTCGCGACACAGCAGTACGCGGGCAAAGATGTCGTTAATCTCGCCGCCGTCCGTCTCAGCAAGACCAATCACCACCTCGGCGAAGAAATCCGGGTTGAGGTCATAATCGACATGTTCGGCCCAGTCTTCAGACGGATCGAACAGCTCAGCGCCGCCGCGTTCCTCAAACTGAAGGTTGAACAGAATGACGTCTGCCGGGTCGAGATTGTCGACGGCCAGTTCGAGAAAAATATCGTAGGCCTGCTCGAGTGTTTCGTCTTCGGTCAGGCGATTATTCAGATCCATTTCCATGATGACTACCTTTTAACAACGTTGGGCACGTTTTACAGCAACGGACTAAAGAAGTAAAACAGTCGTTCGGCAATTCGGTGCCACAGCGGACGTTTCAACCACAAGCGGGCGTCCAGCAGGCGCGAGCGCGAAATATAATCGTCCTGCACCGCGGCTAAATCAGCGCCAAAACCGGCATCATCAATCACCAGTGTGATCTCAAAATTGAGCCACAGGCTGCGCATATCCAGGTTAACCGTTCCCACCAGGCTCAGCTCACCGTCGACCAGCACGCTCTTGGTGTGCAGCAGGCCGCCTTCAAACTGGTAAATCTTGACCCCGGCAGCCAGCAGTTCGCTGAAGAAGGCCCGACTGGCCCAGCCGACCAGCACCGAATCGTTCTTGCGCGGCAGGATAATACTAACATCGACACCGCGCTGTGCGGCAGTGCAAATAGCGTGCAGCAGATCGTCGCTCGGCACAAAATAAGGCGTGGTCATGATCAGGTATTCGCGGGCGGAGTAGGCCGCCGTCAGCAGCGCCTGATGAATGAGATCTTCCGGGAAGCCGGGGCCGGAAGCAATGGTGTGAATGGTGTGCCCGCTGGCCTGCTCGAACGGCATGATATTGGCATCTGGCGGCGGGGGCAGGATACGTTTGCCGGTTTCGATCTCCCAGTCGCAGGAGTAGACAACGCCCATCGCGGTGGTGACCGGGCCTTCCATGCGGGCCATTAAATCAACCCACTGACCGACGCCCGCGTCCTGTTTAAAGAAGCGTGGGTCGACCATGTTCATACTGCCGGTATAGGCGATATAGTTGTCGATCAGCACCATCTTGCGGTGCTGGCGCAGGTCCATCCGGCGCAGGAACACGCGCAGAAGATTGACTTTTAACGCTTCGACCACTTCGACACCGGCGTTGCGCAGCATCGGTGCCCAGTTGCTGCGAAAGAAGGCGACGCTGCCCGCAGAGTCGAGCATCAACCGGCAGTGAATGCCCCGACGCGCTGCCGCCATCAGTGACTCGGCAACCTGATCGGCCATCCCGCCCGGCTGCCAGATATAAAACACCATCTCGATGTTATGGCGGGCCAGCTGAATATCGCGGATCAGAGCCTGCATTACGTCATCGGAGGTGGTCATCAGCTGGAGTTGATTGCCTTTCACCCCACCAATGCCCTGACGGCGTTCGCAGAGCTGAAATAATGACGCCGCCACGCTGCTGTTTTCTTCTGCAAAAATGTGTTTGCAGGATTTAAGATCGTTGAGCCATTTCGCCGTCGAGGGCCACATGGCGCGCGCGCGTTCCGCCCGTCGTTTACCGAGGTGGAGCTCGCCAAAGGATAAATACGCAATAATACCGACCAGCGGCAGAATAAAAATCACTAACAGCCAGGCCATGGCAGAGGGAACCGCCCGACGCTTCATCAGGATACGTAATGTCACCCCCGCGATCAGCAGCCAGTATCCCAGAATGACCAGCCAACTCACCACGGTGTAGAAGGTTGTCATAGTAAAAAATCCTTTTGAAAGCGTATTGTTAAGAGTGTACGCGTCAGGATTGTTCTGGCAAATAAAAACGGTAGATAAAAGCGCTGGTTTGCCGCAGGCAAGGGACTATAATGAGCGCTCCGTTTTGGGAAGAGTTGTAAACATGAAGCGCAGTAGAACAGAAGTAGGGCGCTGGCGCATGTTACGACAGGTTGGTCGTCGTAAAGCGCGTTGGCTGGAGGCTCAATCCCGCCGTAATATGCGTATCCACGCTATCAGAAAATGCAGTTTAAACCGTCATCGCAATGCGTTGCTGTTCGCCGTTCACGATCTTTGAATGGCATAAGGGCACCCTCAGAGGTGCCCGTTGTTTTTTTGTCGCCCGTATTTCGAAAAGGAGGATGAAATGTTTGCGGATTTGGGTGTACTCAATTTTTGGACCTATGTGGTCGGCGCGATTTTTATTGTGCTGGTACCGGGCCCCAATACCTTATTCGTGTTAAAAACCGGCATTGGGCACGGGGTTAAAAAGGGCTATCTGGCCGCGAGCGGTGTGTTTATCGGCGATGCGGTACTGATGTTCCTGGCGTGGGCAGGGGTCGCGGCGCTGATTCAGACCACGCCGGTGCTGTTTAATATTGTCCGCTATCTCGGCGCGTTCTATCTGTTATGGCTGGGTGGCAAGATGCTCTGGTCGGTGGCGAGACATAGCCAGCAGGGCGAAAGCGGTGGCATGGAGCCGGCAAAAACGATCATGAAACGCTCGTTAGTGCTGAGCATGACCAACCCGAAAGCGATCCTGTTTTATGTGTCGTTCTTTGTGCAGTTTATTGACGTTAATGCCCAGAATACCGGCGTGGCGTTTATGATCCTCGCGGTCACCCTGGAAATCATTAGCTTTATCTACATGAGCTTCCTGATTTTCTCCGGCGCGTTTGTCACCCGCTACCTGAAAACCAAAAAGAAACTAGCGAAGCTGGGGAATGGACTGATAGGGCTGCTGTTTGTGGGCTTTGCGGCAAGGCTGGCGTCGCTGCAATAAGCGGCAATATAAAGAAAGGCTCCTGATAAGGAGCCTTTCTTTATCCTAAAAAACTTTCTTATATGGCTTTACCATGACGTTCTCATACACGCCAGCCGCCACGTACGGGTCATCCTGCGCCCAGGCTTGTGCTGTTTCCAGCGATTCGAACTCCGCAATCACCGTGGACCCTGTAAAACCAGCCGCACCGGGATCGTTGCTGTCTACAGCAGGCATTGGACCTGCGGTCAGTAATCTGCCTTCATCATGCAGCAGCTGCAAACGCGCCAGATGGGCAGGGCGCACAGAAAGACGTTTTTCCAGGGAATCAGCAACGTCTGTAGCGTAAATTACGTAAAGCACGGCGGAGCTCCTTAAGCGATAAAAGTGCGAATTACGTTATGTGAAAGTGGCGATGACTGCAATGTAAAGATAAACACATTGTTAAGACCCTGTTCATTGCGTGCCTTTTTTCACCGGCTGAACGTTTAATTCGGACGAAATTTAACAGCCTTATTGAATATGATTGCTATTTGCATTTAAAATCAGGCCCTGGCTTTTCAACTGAAATGATTATGACTTCAATGACTATTGATCTACCTCGCCGCTTCCCCTGGCCGACGCTGCTTTCCATTGTGGTTCATGGCGCCGTCGTTGCAGGTCTGCTTTATACCTCGGTAAGTCAAGTTATTGAAATGCCTGCTCCCGCGCAGCCGATCTCGGTCACCATGGTATCTCCGGCCGAACTGGAGCCGGTGCAGGTGGCACCGCCGCCGGAACCGGTTGTTGAACCTGAGCCGGAACCCGAGCCAGAGCCTGTTCCAGAGCCGCCGAAAGAAGCCCCGGTGGTGATCCACAAGCCGGAGCCAAAGCCAAAACCGAAGCCGAAACCAAAACCGGTGAAAAAGGTCGAAGAGCGTCCGAAGCGTGAAGAACGTCCGGTAGAGCCACGTGCTGCGCAGCCTGCACCGAATACGGCGCCTGCTCGTCCGGTGATGAACACTTCCCCGACCACCGCGAAGCCGGTTGCCACGGCACCGTCTGGCCCTCGTGCGCTGGCCCGTAATCAGCCACAGTACCCGGCGCGTGCGCAGGCATTACGTATCGAAGGGCGCGTGCGCGTGAAGTTTGACGTCACCTCCGACGGCCGCGTGGAGAATGTCGAAGTGCTCTCCGCACAACCGGCAAATATGTTTGAGCGTGAGGTGAAAACGGCCATGCGCAAATGGCGCTATGAGGCCGGGAAGCCGGGCCGCGGACTGATCGTGAATATTGTCTTCCGCCTTAATGGCGGGGCGCAGATGGAATAATGAGAAAAGCCTCCGACAGGAGGCTTTTTTTATGCCTGCGGTAACACGCGTGGTTTGCCGTCGCTATCCACCGCCACGTAAATGAACAGGGCTTCGGTGGCTTTGTAACGCTGACCGATAGGTTCTGAGGAGACCTTCTTCACCCAGACCTCAATGTTGATCGACACCGAGGTATTGCCGCGCTTGACGCAGCGCGCATAGCAACACACTACATCACCCACCGCAACCGGTCGCAGAAAGGTCATCCCGTCGACTCTCACTGTCACCACGCGGCCCTGGGCAATCTCTTTGGCGAGGATCGCGCCACCCATATCCATCTGCGACATTAACCAGCCGCCAAAAATATCACCGTTTGCATTGGTGTCAGCGGGCATTGCCAGCGTGCGTAATACCAGTTCACCCTGTGGCGCATCTTGTGTTGTCATTGGTTTGCTCAGCTTATAACGAAGTGGCCCGGGCGAATCCACCCGGGCAAAGGGATCAGTTCTTGTCGTCTTGCGGCATGTGGCGGTAGATGTAGACGCCGCTCAGCAGGGTGAAAATCAGCGTCAGCGCAGTCAGGCCAAACACCTTGAAGTTGACCCAGATATTCTGCGGCAGCCAGAAGGCGATATAGATATTCGCCAGACCGCAGAGAATAAAGAACACCGCCCAGGCGATATTTAAACGCGACCAGACGGTCTGCGGCAGGGTCAGCTCTTTACCCAACATGCGCTGAATCAGCGGCTTTTTCATAACCCACTGGCTGAACAGCAGCGCCCCGGCAAACAGAACGTAAATCACGGTGACTTTCCACTTGATGAACTCATCGTTGTGGAAAAAGACGGTCAGTCCGCCAAAAAACGCCACCAGCACAAAGGTGATGAGCGCCATCTTCTCGACTTTACGGTAGCGCACCCAGCTGTAGATCAGCACGATTGCTGTCGCGACGATCAAGGCAGTGGTTGCTGCATAGATGTCATAAAGTTTGTAGAAAGCAAAAAAGACGACCAGGGGTAAAAAATCAAGAAACTGCTTCATTCTTCGATTCCATCATCGGCGATGGCCTGCGCGCATGGCTCAGACCATCAGAAAAATTACTGGCGAATTAAGGTATACAGGCGGAACAAATAGACGAGTAACACTGCGGAGATCAGATTACTCAGCGTATTTGCCACCACCGCGCCGACGTTCGGCGTCAGTACCGCAAGGTTTGGCGCAAACAGCAGCAGTAAGGTTTTTGCCAGCAGCCAGCCCATTACCGCCGGGGCAACCAGACGCATATTAGACCATGCCAGCCGGATGCTGCTACGCATGGCGACAAAAATGCCCATCTTGTCCTGCGCCACCATGACTGGGGCGAAGGCCAGCACAATGGCGAGTAATACGCCCGGTACCACGACCAGCATAATCCCGATCTGGATAAGCATCGTGGTTAAAAAGATGAGGATAAACAGTTTCGGCAGCAGCGGGGCGCTGGCACCAATCGCCCGCAGTGCGCTGATGCGTTGCCCTGCAGAAACCATCTGGATCATCAGCAATACGCCGCCCACAAGGATGGCGTTGCCAATTAACCCGGAGAAGGTTGAGGCAGCAGACGCCCGCAGCAGGATCTGCTGTTGTTCAGGCGTCATGTTTTGCACCATCTCAAACAATCCAACGCTGCTGGCGATGCTATCGCCATCGCTCAGGCTGGCAATTTGCTCCTCACTCGGCGAAAAGGCATGACCAAGTACCACCGTGATAAATGCGCACAATAAGGCGATCAGTAAGAAGGTAACGAACTGATTGCGGAAAAAATTCCCCGTGTCACGGTAGACAGACTTCGCCGTGATAGACATGCACTCTCCTTGAGTATTGCAGGTATTAATTAGCGGGCAATTGTACCCTGGATAACTGCCCGGTGGCAGTATCAAGGCTGGTATGGAAAAGCATATCTTTGTAAAGCCCTCGTAATGCCTTGCGGTAATTTTGCGCAGTTGTTATCGCGCTGCGCTTTGTTTGCCTGAAAAGGCAAAATTGATCCAGACAGTCACTACCATTTTTTGCCAGAGGTTGAAAAAATTAATTTAGATCAATGAATGTTAAATTGTTGAATCTAATGTGATCGCGGTGAGATCACTTAATAATCATTTGTGGGTATATTCCGTCCTTCAATAAAACCATAACGAGGGAATGGATATGAAAAAAGCAGCGCTCGCAGCACTGATTCTGAGCAGTATTTCCGGCGGCGCAATGGCCCATGAAGCAGGGGAATTCTTTTTCCGCCTCGGGTCCGCCACGGTACGCCCCACGGAAGGATCGGACAATGTTCTGGGTTTGGGCGGTTTTAACGTCAGTAACAATACTCAGGCCGGGATGACCTTTACCTGGATGGCCACCGATAACGTTGGCGTTGAACTGCTGGCGGCCACGCCGTTTCGTCACAAGGTCGGTACGGGTCCAACCGGAGACATCGCCACGGTTCACCACCTGCCGCCTACTCTGATGGCCCAGTGGTATTTCGGTGATGCAGGCAGCAAGCTTCGCCCCTATGTTGGCGCCGGGGTCAATTACACCACCTTCTTTGATGAGAAGTTTAACGACACCGGTAAAGCGGCAGGCCTCTCCGACCTGAGTCTGAAAGATTCCTGGGGCGTGGCGGGGCAGGTGGGGCTGGATTATCTGATCAACCGCGACTGGCTGATTAACATGTCGGTTTGGTACATGGATATCGACACCGAGGTGCGCTTCAAAGCGGGAGACCAGCAGCAAAATATCAGTACCCGCCTTGATCCGTGGGTGTTTATGTTCTCGGCGGGGTATCGCTTCTGAAAGTAAGAAGGCCCCGAAGGGCCTTTTTTATTTACGACTCAAAAGCAGGCCGAGGACAATACCTACCGCGCCTGCGGCAATGAGGCCGCTAAGGGGATTATTTTTAACCGCGTCGGTAACATCAGTAACAACGTCACTGGCCTGAGCGGCATATTTGCGCCCGGCACCCTTCAACTGATGTTTTGGAGAATCAACAAATTCGCCAAACTGCTGCTGCGCAGCACCGGCCGCCTCATCCAGTTTGTTCTTCGCTTTTTCACCAGCATATTGTGCATCGTTATCAAAATTAGGGTCTGACATAACGTTCTCCTTTTCTGGTCAATGTAAAGCATAGACTCAATGGGGATATCCTGAAGAAAATGGGATTATTACTAAGACAGGAGCGCGGGACCAGAAGTGGATGAAACAGGCGTGGGAAACCGTTTTGAAAGCGGAAACTGCGAGAAAACTCGATGAGTTCAATTTTTACAGCAAGCCGCCTGGCGACACCAGGCGGCGGGCAGGTTACTGCGGACGGGTTGCCGCTTTCATTTCGCTGACGAATGTTTTCAGCTCGCTCAGCATTTGCTCCGGATGGGCGACATTCTTCTCGATGATCTTGACGATCGCTGAACCGGAAATCGCGCCGGCAGCCCCGGCATCGATCGCGCCCGCGACCTGGGCAGGGGCCGAAATGCCAAAGCCCTGCAGCGGCGGTGCTGCGTGATATTCTGCCAGCTTTTCAACCAGGTGATGCAGCGGCAGTGCGGCCTGGGTCTCGGTACCCGTTACCCCGGCTCGTGACAGCAGGTAAGTATACCCGTGACCGTGAGAGGCAATCTGGCGCAGCAGTTCGTCGTCGGCGTTCGGTGGGCAGATAAAGATCGGCGCAACGTTATGGCGCATCGCCGCCTGGCGGAACGGTGCAGACTCTTCCACCGGGACATCGGCGACCAGCACCGAGTCCACCCCAACGCGCGCGCACTCGGCGTAGAATGCGTCGATCCCGCGGTTAAATACCAGGTTGGCGTACATCAGCAGGCCGATCGGAATGGTCGGATGCTTCTGGCGAATGGTCGCCAGCATCTCAAAACACTGGGTCGGGGTGACGCCTGCAGCGAAGGCGCGCAGGGTCGCGCTTTGAATAGTCGGGCCGTCGGCCAGCGGATCCGAGAACGGGATACCCAGCTCCAGCGCGTCGGCACCGGCTTCAATCAGGGTATCGATAATTTTCAGCGACTGCTCCGGGGAGGGGTCGCCCAGGGTCACAAAGGGAACAAATGCGCCTTCCTTGCGGGCCTTAAGTTCAGCAAATACGCTATCGTAACGTTCCATCACATTTCCCCTCGTGCTTTCAAAATATCGTGAACGGTGAAGATATCTTTATCACCGCGACCGGAAAGGTTCACCACCAGCAGTTGCTCTTTTTCCGGGTTTTCTTTAATGATTTTCAACGCATGTGCCAGGGCGTGAGACGACTCCAGCGCCGGGATAATCCCTTCTTTACGACACAAGGTTTTAAAGGCTTCCAGCGCTTCGTCATCGGTAATCGAGACATATTCCGCGCGACCAATGCTGTTCAGGTGCGCGTGCTGCGGCCCGACGGACGGGAAATCCAGCCCGGCAGAAATCGAGTAAGATTCTTCAATCTGCCCTTCATCGGTCTGCATCATTGGCGATTTCATGCCGAAGTAGATCCCCACCCGGCCATGCTTCAGCGGCGCGCCATGTTCGCCGGATTCGATACCATGACCGGCAGGCTCAACGCCAATCAGACCCACGCGCTCGTCGTCAATAAAGTCGGCAAACATACCAATGGCGTTGGAACCACCGCCCACGCAGGCGATCACTGCATCTGGCAGGCGTCCTTCTTTTTCGAGGATCTGCGCTTTAGTCTCTTCGCCGATCATGCGCTGGAATTCACGCACAATGGTCGGGAACGGGTGCGGGCCCGCTGCGGTACCCAGCATATAGTGGGCGTTTTCATAGTTGCCAGACCAGTCGCGCAGGGCTTCGTTACAGGCATCTTTCAGCGTTGCAGAGCCGCTGTGCACCGGGATCACTTCGGCACCCATCAGACGCATACGGAACACGTTCGGCGACTGACGCTCAACGTCTTTGGCACCCATGTAGATGCGACATTTCAGGCCGAGCAGGGCGCTGGCAAGTGCAGAAGCTACGCCGTGCTGACCGGCACCGGTTTCGGCGATAATTTCCGTTTTGCCCATCCGTTTGGCCAGCAGGGCCTGACCCAGTACCTGGTTGGTTTTGTGCGCGCCACCGTGGAGGAGATCTTCACGCTTCAGATACAGCGTGGTGCGGGTGCCTTCGGTGAGGTTGCGACATTTGGTCAGCGCGGTTGGACGGCCGGCGTAGTTTTTCAGCAGGTCGGTAAACTCAGCCTGGAAAAGCGGATCTTTTTGCGCACTGACGAAGGCTTCTTCCAGCTGGCGCAGCGCGGGCATCAGGATCTGCGGCACATACATGCCGCCAAATTCGCCAAAGTACGGATTTAATAATGTGGTCATCTTCTCTTCCTTAATATGCACGCAGCGTTTTAAACACCGAGGCCAGCTTGCTGGCATCTTTAATGCCAGGCTGCGCCTCAACGCCTGAATTGAAATCGAGACCTGCGCAGCCTGCTTTGGCGGCTTCGACGCAGTTATCCGGGCTTAAACCACCGGCGAGCAGGACATTGTCCAGCTTCTCACCGTTGAGCAGCGACCAGTCAAAACGTTGTCCGCTGCCGCCCTGGCCGTTATCCAGAACATATTTATCCACCTGCTGGAGCGTACGGGACGGCAGAGTGTCGCTGACGCTGAGCGCTTTCCAGATTTGCACCTGCGGGGCCAGGACGGCGCGCAGAGCATCGATATAAGCTTGATCTTCGCTGCCGTGCAGTTGAACGGCGGCAAGTGACAGCGCCTCGGCGCGGGCAGCAACCGCAGCGATTGCCGCGTTGCGGAACACCCCCACATAGCGTAACGGCGCGGCGGCCATCACTTGACGAGCCTGTGGCTCGGTAACGTTGCGCGGGGAGGACTCAACAAAAATCAGCCCACCGTAAATGGCCCCGGCTTCATGTGCCGCGACGGCATCTTCCGGGCGCGTCAGGCCGCACACTTTATTCTCACCCAGCAGCACGCGACGTACCGCAGCACCCAGATCGGCCTGCTCCATCATCGCGGAGCCAATCAGAAAGCCGTTGGCGAAGTGGCTTAGCTCACGAACCTGGGCATAGGTATTAATCCCCGACTCGCTGATCACCGTGACGCCCGCGCCCAGACGCGGCGCCAGCTGGCGGGTGCGATTCAGGTCGATAGAGAGATCGCGCAGGTCACGGTTATTAATACCCACCACCCTGGCCTCCAGCGCGATAGCCCGCTCCAGTTCCTCTTCGTTGCTCACTTCGGTCAGCACGCCCATGTTCAGGCTGTGTGCCACGGCAGCAAGCTGGCGATACTGTCCGTCATCCAACACTGAGAGCATCAGCAGGCAGGCGTCGGCCTGATAAAAACGCGCCAGCCAGATTTGATACGCGTCGATAATAAAGTCTTTACACAAGATTGGCTGCGGGGCGATCCCGCTAACCACCGGCAGAAAATCGAAACTGCCCTGAAAATACTTCTCATCCGTCAGCACCGAAATCGCCGACGCATGGTGCTTATACACGGCGGCAATCTGCGCCGGGTCGAAATCATCGCGGATCACCCCTTTTGATGGGGAGGCTTTTTTGCACTCCAGGATAAACGCAGTGCGTGCACCCTGCAGGGCATCATAAAAACGGCGGCTGCTCGGCACGACGTCGTTCTGGAAGCTGGCGAGCGGTTGCTGCTGTTTGCGCGCCTCAACCCAGATGGCCTTATCGGCAACGATTTTCGCTAACACGGTCTGCATTTTTTATCCTCTTGCCGCAAGTGCGGTCACCCGGTCGTACGCTGCGCCTGAGCGCAGCACATCCATCACGGTACGCGCGTTTTCCTGTAAATCTTCTTCACCGTGCAGACGCATCAGCATGGCGACGTTGGCGGCCACTGCGGCCTCATGCGCGGGTTCACCTTTACCTTGTAACAGGCGCGTCAGAATGTCACGGTTTTCTTCCGGGGTGCCGCCTGCCAGCTCCTGCTGGTGATACGGGGTTAATCCAAAGTCTGCCGCTTCCAGCTGATAACTTTTTATTTCGCCGTTGTGCAGCTCGGCCACCAGGGTCGGCGCATGCAGAGACACTTCATCCATGCCACCGCTGTGCACAACCGCAGCGCGCTGATAGCCCAGCACGCGCAGGGTTTCGGCAATCGGCAGTACCAGCTCCGGGCTGTAGACGCCAATCAGCGCCAGCGGCGGGTGAGCCGGATTAATCAGCGGGCCAAGCACGTTAAACAGGGTGCGGGTTTTCAGCTGCTGGCGTACCGGCATCGCATGGCGGAATCCGGTGTGATATTTCGGCGCAAACAGGAAGCAGACGCCCAGATCGTCCAGCGCATCGCGGGATTTCTCGGCATTCATCTCCAGATTGATCCCGAAGGCGGCCAGCAGATCCGACGAGCCGGAACGACTGGACACGCTGCGGTTGCCGTGTTTCGCCACTTTCATGCCACAGGCGGCGGCGACAAAGGCGCTGGCGGTAGAGATGTTGATGCTGTTGCTGCCGTCACCGCCGGTGCCGACGATGTCGGCGAACAGGTAGTCAGGACGCGGGAAGGGGGCGGCGTTTTCCAACAGGGCGGTGGCCGCACCGGCAATCTCCTGCGGTTGTTCACCGCGCACTTTCATGCTCACCAGCGCGGCAGCAAGCTGCTCAGGTTTCAGCTCGCCACGCACCACGGCAGAGAACAGCTGATGGCTCTCCTGCTGGCTCAGGGTCTGCGCCTGGTACAGTTTTTCCAGAATTGGCTGCAGGCTGTTGGTCTGCTCCAGTTTCTGCAGCGCCCAGTTGAGGGTTTGCTCCAGCAGACGCGCGCCTTGCGAGGTCAGAATCGATTCCGGATGAAACTGCAAACCGCACACCCTGTCGGCGTCGTGACGCACGGCCATCACCATTCCGTTGTAGTGGGCATTGATGGTCAGACCCGCCGGGATATTGCTCCCGACCAGTGAGTGATAGCGTGCCACCGGCAGCGGATTCATCAGCCCGGCAAACATCGCCTGGCCGTCGTGTTCAATGCTGGAGGCTTTGCCGTGGAGGATCTCACCGGCCTGGCCAACATAGCCGCCGTAGGCTTCGACTATGGCCTGGTGACCCAGACAGATGCCAATGATCGGCAGCTTGCCGCGCATGCGGGTGAGGAGTTCCGGCATACAGCCCGCTTCGCTTGGCGCGCCTGGCCCAGGGGAGAGCATCAGCACCGGGTTTTGCATGGTGCCCAGACGCTCAATTAAGGTTTGCGCCGGAACATGGTTACGGTAAATCACCACGTTATGGCCGTTAGCACGCAGCTGATCCGCCAGGTTATAGGTAAATGAGTCGATATTATCGAGCAGCAGAATGTCAGCCATCAGAAAATCTCCTGTGCGTGATGGGCAGTCGCAATGGCGCGCAGTACCGCTCGGGCTTTATTGCGGGTTTCGTCAGCTTCAGACTGCGGAACCGAATCCAGAACAATGCCAGCCCCGGCCTGGACGGTGGCGATCCCCTCTTCAACGTAGGCGGAGCGGATCACGATGCAGGTATCCAGATCGCCGTGCGCCGTGAAGTAGCCGACTGCGCCGCCATAGCTGCCGCGACGACGGCCTTCGGCTTGGGCGATAAGCTGCATGGCGCGCACTTTTGGCGCCCCGCTCAGGGTGCCCATGTTCATGCAGGCGCGGTAAGCGTGCAGCACATCCAGATCGCGACGCAGTTCCCCCACCACGCGGGAGACCAGGTGCATCACGAAGGAGTAGCGGTCCACTTTGGTTAAGTCGGCCACGTAGCGGCTGCCCGGGGTGCAGATGCGCGCCAGATCGTTACGCGCCAGGTCAACCAGCATCAGGTGCTCGGACATCTCTTTCTGGTCGGTTCGCATTTCAAGCTCAATGCGGCTGTCAAGATCGCGATCCAGCGAGCCGTCGGCGTGGCGACCACGCGGGCGGGTGCCGGCAATCGGATAGATTTCAATCTGGCGGCTGGTGGCGTCGTACTTCAGGGAGCTCTCCGGCGAGGCGCCGAACAGCGTAAAATCGTTATCCTGCATAAAGAACATGTAGGGGCTGGGATTGCTTTTCTTCAGCACGTCATAGGCTGCCAGCGGGGACGGGCAGGGCAGCGAAAAGCGGCGAGAAGGTACCACCTGGAAAATCTCGCCCGCGCGAATCGCTTTTTGCATCTGGCGGACCACTACGCCAAACTCATCGTCCGTCTGGCTACAGTCGGTGCGCATCTGCTCTACGCGCTGGACCGGCAGCTCTGACGGGGCTTCGTTCATCTGCTCCTGCAACTGCGCGATACGCTGTTCGAGGCGCTGTTTCTCGCCTTGCAGCGGCGTAAACAGGCTGGCCTGAATGCGGGTAGATTTTTTCTGGTGGTCGATCACCAGTAAAGTTTCGGCGAGATAGAAGCAGTAGTCCGGGCAGCGATTTCCCTGCTCCAGTTCAGGCAGCGCTTCAAAACCGGCCACCAGGTCGTAGGCAAACAGCCCGCCAAAGAACATCGCTTCCCGCTCGTTTTCCGGCACGTTGACCAGGTTCTGCAGCAGGCGGAAGGCGTCAAACACCGACAGTGAGCACAGGCGCGCGTCTTCATCGAGCAGCTGGCTGACCGGCGGGAAGTGCAGAATACGGGCATCCGGACGGGGTTCATTTTCAATGCCTGCCGGCAGGACGCCATCAAGCAATGGAAGCAGCGCCGCACCGTTTTCGGACAGAGCCTGCAGGGTAACGGTGTTGCCCAGCGCGGTGATGCGCAGGGCACTGTCGACCAGCAGCAGACTTTTCAGATCGTCTTTGCTGTCGATATCCGCCGATTCCAGCAGCAGCGTGGCAGGGCGCGCGCCGCAGACCTGATGGAACAGCGCCGTAGGGTTGTGGCGATACGCCGCCTCACGGGTCAGCAATTCGAGGGTAGGTTTGGCTGTTTGCATTATGTTGTTCTCTTTATTCTGTTCAAAAAAAGGCCCGCTCAGTGGCGGGCCAGGTATCTGTATGCTTTACGCAGACGTGCGACACTGCCCGACAATCAGGATGTGCGCCACCAGCTGTGCAGAGTGAATTGTGCGGTCATGGACAGATACCTCGTTGAGTGAACTTGCGTACTAGTTAACTAGTTCGATGGCCTAATGTCAACCCCCCGATTTCAGAATTTCACCACATGCCGCTATTATGGCGGCGCAGATATTGACGATCAGTGACGGGAGCCGCTTTGAGCGACACGAATTACGCAGTGATTTATGATTTACACAGCCACACGCAGGCCTCTGATGGCCTGCTCACACCCGAAGCCCTCGTCCACCGCGCCCATGAGATGCGCGTCGGCACGCTGGCGATCACCGATCACGATACCACCGAGGCGATTGCCCCGGCGCGGGCTGAAATTACCCGTAGCGGTTTGCCGCTTACCCTGATAGCGGGGGTGGAGATTTCGACCGTCTGGGAAAACCACGAAATTCATATCGTCGGGTTGAATATTGATATTGAGAACCCGGCCATGCGCGCATTTCTTGAAAAGCAGAAGGTGCGTCGGACGCTGCGGGCCGAACTTATCGCCGAACGTCTGGACAAAGCCCATATTCCCGGTGCATGGGAAGGGGCCCTGAGTCTGGCAAATGGCGGCGCGGTGACCCGCGCACACTTTGCCCGTTTTCTGGTCGCACAAGGCAAGGCGAATAACATCGCCGACGTGTTTAAAAAGTACCTCGCACGGGGGAAAACCGGATACGTTCCACCCCAGTGGTGTACAATAGAACAAGCTGTTGATGTCATTCATCATTCTGGCGGCAAGGCGGTGCTGGCCCATCCGGCGCGGTATAACCTTTCTGCCAAATGGCTGAAACGTCTGCTGGCGTACTTCGCCGAACAGGGCGGTGACGCGATGGAAGTCGCGCAGTGCCAGCAGGCGCCCAACGAGCGCAGTCAACTGGCTGAGTATGCCCGCCAGTATGGGCTCTTTGCCTCCCAGGGCTCCGATTTCCATCAGCCTTGTCCATGGATCGAGCTGGGACGCAAACTCTGGTTACCCGCAGGTGTAGAGCCGGTGTGGCAACTCTGGGAACAGCCGACGCCAATTGAAGAGAGGGAAGTATGAGTCAATTTTTCTATATCCATCCTGACAATCCGCAGCCGCGTTTGATCAATCAGGCCGTGGAGATCGTGCGTAAGGGCGGGGTCATTGTCTATCCGACAGATTCTGGCTACGCGCTGGGCTGTAAGATCGAAGATAAAGGCGCGATGGAGCGTATCTGCCGGATCCGTCACATTCCGAACGGGCATAACTTCACCCTGATGTGCCGCGATCTTTCGGAGCTGTCGACATACTCCTACGTGGATAACGTGGCATTTCGCCTGATCAAAAATAATACGCCAGGGAATTACACCTTTATTCTCAAGGGTACCAAAGAGGTACCGCGCCGCCTGCTGCAGGAAAAACGCAAAACCATCGGCATGCGCGTGCCGTCGAACCCGATAGCCCAGTCACTGCTGGAGGTGCTCGGTGAGCCGATGCTGTCGACATCCCTGATGCTGCCGGGCAGCGAATTTACCGAGTCCGATCCGGAAGAGATTAAAGACCGCCTCGAGAAGCAGGTGGATTTGATTATTCACGGCGGCTATCTCGGCCAGCAGCCCACCACGGTGATTGATTTAACGGAAGATGCGCCGGTGGTCGTGCGTGAAGGTGTGGGTGACGTTAAACCTTTCTTGTAAAGGTGGAAACGAGGCCATCATTATAGCGGTAATTTCTCCGCTATTATGACCCTATTCGACTCCTGTGAAGGCGCACAAGTAAAATAAAAAAATTGTAAATCAATCTGTTGTAGCACCGCTAAAGCTGTCACGTATGTTGCGTGACAGCTTTAGCGGTGCTTTGTATCATCCCTTTTATGCACATCATTTTCGAGTCTGTAACAGGCTTCACTGTTGACATAACCCTGATGAAATCGCCTAACGATTGTGCACAGTGGTGTCTTACCACCAACGGGCAATAAAACTTCTGTTTTACGAAATCTGGGAAGGAACAGCCGCTGCATGCTGATAGAACAGATGGAAATTTGTAGGATTAGGTATCAAATGTAAGCCAGCATGATTGCTGGCTTGTTTTGGGAGCTTATCGGAAGTACAGAACAGATCCGGCGATAACGATTGATAGCAAACCGAGAAGAGAGAAACCGTACTCGGCAATAAACCAGGTTTTGAGATGGGGCGATAATCCCCGAATGAAGGCAACATCATCATTGGTACTGTCTACTGAGCTTTTACCAAAGATCAATGGATTCACGATAAAGTTGATTTTCGCTGCATAACCTGTGCTAAATCCTATGGAATCAGCGTTGTCGAAGATAATCGCCCCAGCCGGGAGATAACCAAACTTTTCTTTATACAGAGCACAGATCGCGGAGAAACGCTTTTTGTTGAGAGATGAAAGCACCGCTACAGCTACACCGCAAACAAGGCTTAACCCTCCAAACCCGCAGATAATCACATCTGATAGAGTGAGCATTTATTTAACAACCTCATAAATTTTCTCACCTGTAAATTCCCCGACGTTGCTACCAACCTCACCGACACCATAACCAACTGCACCTGACACGATTACACCACAAGCTAACGCGCCAACGGCTCCGACTTCTATGGTTAAAGCGCCGAGCACTACCGAACATGCCGCTGTAGCACCACTATACACTGCTGAGGAAGTGTAAATACCCGCAGCAGTACCAACGCTAAATCCGCCGACCTGAGTAAATGCCGCTTTTTCACAATCGTTTCCTACAGTGCAGGCTTCATAAACTTTGTCCAGCCTGTTAGCGCCATCGAGAGTAATACCAACATAGCCAACTGCTTTCATCATCTTCACGTATTTGGCTGCGTTTTCCATAAAGGTGGCGTAGCCCTCAATGTCAGAAACCCCCGTCTGATTCCAGCGATGAGTGATTGAACGGGTTGAAAGCCCTAACGCACGCTTTATATCTGGATAATCTTGCAACGCGAGCTTATGGAGGGTGAAATCGCTAAGGATTCCATTAAGTTCGCTGAATAGTTGCCGTCTCTGAACATAAAACTGCTCACTTATCAGTGATCGGCTGGTTATGTACTGATTTTTGTATGCCTGTTGAATCCTGGTGAGCACACTTTCGATCTTTTCGAAGTATTTCCCCGCAGCATCTGAGGCAATCCCTGCAGTCGTACTGGCGCGAGAAGTAAAGAGATCAATGGTGTCTTTATGTTTATGTAAGAAGGTAGCTTCTTGCATAGTCAGCGGTTCTAATGCTGCATCAACTCGCGCTTTCGCGGCTTTCATGTGTGCAATCTGTTCGTCATCCTGCTTTTTAGGATCAACCAGAAGCATAATAGAACCGGCTTTATAGCTTTTATTTGCACCGTTTAGCGTAGCGAATAGCTCTTTGGCTCCTGCTGGTGGATTCTCAGTGAATAGCAAACGTTGCCAGGCTTCTGTAGTACCGCCATAGGGAAGAACAGCAAAACCTGCATCGATACCTGTTTTCTTCTTCGCTGTCTGTGCGTGCTGTATTGGGTCAGTATCTGGATGAGCTTTTAGAGTGAGTGAGGTGGATAGTGGAGCCACAGTCGCTGAGCCTGCATTTCCGAATGCCTGTGGTTCTTCTTTTTCATACATGGGGTAAGCATTAGAGGGGCGTATTTTTGACCTACAGGGGCATGAACTGTAGCTATCAAGTGACCCTGCAACACGTCTGTTATCTGCGCCATCCGTAAAAATCGAGATCCCACCAATAATCTTGTATGTGTTGCCATCTTTGCCGCATGTTACAGGGTCGCCCTCTTTCGCTATCGGTTTGCCGAAGGCAATGCCCAATGCGGAGCCTACAACAATCTTGCCTCCGCAGGATGTTCTGTCTCCCTGGCAAAGCACAATTCCTGTCGCCATAAATCCCTCTACTTGTTATGGATATAATCACAGAGGTCATTTTACAAACTCTAACCACATGCACAACAAGTAGTGGACTTAAACAAAACTGCTTTTCGTAACAGAAGGTTATATGGTTAAGCACGCGCAGTAACGCTTTGATAACTCTCACACAGGGGATGTTGACCTGTCCCCCGTTGATTAATACACCGCGATGTGAGAAATGTCTTCATCAGTCACATGAGGACATCACCATCAAGAAGCGATTTTCCGACTAACAGATCATCAGTATCCGCGAGGCTGAAGCCGGGATTTCGGCCCCATAGCCCTGAATTTTGAGTTTGAACTCTCCACGGTTCATCGTTCCATTCTGCACAAGGGGAATGAAAGGGCGGCTCTGATTCATGATCACTTCGGCTTGCTTTTTGGCTGTTAGTACCAAGACTCAGATGCAACAAAACTTGTTGAATCATTTAGTCTAAAGTTAGTGTAATATGTGCGCCCACGAATCATTGTGTGTGACAGCTTGTGTAACATATTGTTTGCCATGCTGTGTACCATGAAATAGTTACATATCAGTGAGTTAAGCTGCTGTTGATGCTAACTCGTTGTTCTTGAAAGTATACCAGACGCCTGTGAAGGCGACACCTGAAGGAAGCTCAATGAGCGAGAAGTTACAGAAAGTGCTGGCCCGCGCCGGCCACGGTTCACGCCGTGAAATCGAAACCATTATCGAAGCAGGTCGCGTCAGTGTGGACGGCAAAATTGCCACGCTGGGCGATCGTGTGGAAATTGTCGCCGGTCTTAAAATCCGTATCGACGGTCATCTGATCTCAGTGAAAGAATCCGCTGAGCAGATTTGCCGCGTGCTGGCGTACTACAAGCCGGAAGGCGAGCTCTGTACCCGTAACGATCCGGAAGGCCGCCCGACGGTATTTGACCGTCTGCCTAAACTGCGCGGTGCGCGCTGGATCGCCGTTGGCCGTCTGGACGTGAACACCTGCGGCCTGCTGCTGTTCACCACCGACGGTGAGCTGGCAAACCGTCTGATGCACCCAAGCCGTGAAGTGGAACGTGAATACGCCGTGCGCGTGTTCGGCGAAGTGGACGAAAATAAAATCCGCGACCTGTCCCGTGGCGTTCAGCTTGAAGATGGCCCGGCCGCGTTTAAAACCATCAAATTTACCGGTGGTGAAGGTATTAACCAGTGGTACAACGTCACCCTGACCGAAGGGCGTAACCGTGAGGTGCGTCGTCTGTGGGAAGCGGTAGGCGTGCAGGTTAGCCGTCTGATCCGCGTGCGTTACGGTGATATCCTGCTGCCGAAAGGCCTGCCTCGCGGCGGCTATACCGAGCTGGATTTAACCCAGACCAACTATCTGCGTGAGCTGGTGTCGTTGACCCCGGAAACCACGTCGAAAGTGGCGGTTGAAAAAGATCGCCGTCGCATGAAAGCGAACCAGATCCGCCGTGCGGTCAAACGTCACAGCCAGGTTAGCAGCAATAATCGCCGCTCTGGCAGTCGTAACAATAACGGCTAAAACAAAACCCGCCTCGGCGGGTTTTTTGTTAATAGTCGATGCCGATTTGCGCTTTAACGCCTGCATCAAACGCATGCTTGACTGGCCGCAGTTCGCTGACGGTATCGGCCATCTCCATAATATCCCGATGACAGCCGCGCCCGGTGACGATCACCGTCTGATGCGCGGGGCGATTGTTCAGCGCATCCACCACATCCTGCAGCGGTAAGTAGTCGTACGCCACCATATAGGTAATTTCGTCCAGCAGGACCATATTCAGCGCCGGATCTGCCAGCATCCGCTTCGCGTGATCCCACACCGCCAGGCAGGCGGCCGTGTCCGTTTCGCGGTTCTGGGTATCCCAGGTAAACCCGGTCGCCATCACCTGAAATTCCACTCCATGGGGTTCGAGCAGATTGCGCTCACCGTTCGGCCATTCACCTTTAATAAACTGGATCACGCCCACTTTTTGCCCATGCCCGACGGCGCGGGTCGCGGTGCCGAAGGCGGCAGTGGTTTTGCCTTTGCCGTTGCCGGTGAAGACGATAATAATGCCGCGCTCGTCCTTAGCAGCGGCAACGCGGGCATCGACCTGATCTTTCAGGCGCTGCTGGCGCTGCTGATGACGTTCATCACTCATTGAGAAATTCCTGGTTTACGGCCGGGTTGGGCATCAAAGGTCATACCGGTTTTGCGGCGACTGTCATCGCCCATCAGCCACAGATAGAGCGGCATAATGTCGGCGGGGGTTTTCAGTTTGTGCGGATCTTCGCTCGGGAACGCGTTGGCGCGCATTTTGGTGCGCGTGCCGCCGGGGTTGATGCAGTTCACGCGCAGATGGCGGCTTTGGTACTCTTCGGCCAGCACCTGCATCATCCCTTCGGTGGCGAACTTGGATGCCGCATAGGCACCCCAGTTGGCGCGGCCCTGGCGTCCGACGCTGGAGGAGGTAAAGACCAGCGAACCGGATTCGGACTGCAGTAATAAAGGAAGCAGTGCCTGGGTGAGGAAAAAGGTACCGTTGACGTTCACCTGCATCACCTGCTGCCAGATGGCAGGCGTCTGTTGATCCATCGGGCACACTTCCCCGAGCAGGCCTGCATTGTGTAAAACGCCGTCCAGACGCGGGTAGTCGGCGGCGATGCTCTGGGCTAGCGCCTGGCAACTTTCCGGGGTGCAGGTCAGCAGATCGAGAATGTATGCCCGCGCGGTGTGGCCTCCTTCATCGCTGATAGTGCGAATAACGTCGTGCAGTTTCTCTTCGTTACGGCCCAGCAGGATGACGTGAGCCCCATGGCGGGCGTAGGTCAGCGCGGCTTCGCGGCCAATGCCGTCGCTGGCGCCGGTGACCAGGATAATACGATTTTGCAGTAGATCTTTTTGCGGTTGATAGTGCAAGGTGACTCCTCTGGCGCGCGTTGGCGCTACCCATGCTGTGCGGGTACTTTTCGGCTTTATGCCCGAAAGCGCGCAGGATTTCAATCAGTCTATCGGAGAGTTCACTGTAAAATTAACAATTTGCAAAACATTTTTCACGTCAGTCAACATTCCTGAAGAGGACTCGCAAGCCTGTTGTCATGGGCGAGACGCCTGGCACAGGCTGATGTACACTGAGTGATAAAACAAGTGGTTAAATCAAGGTGGTCGTGTGGAATTACTTTCTGAATATGGTTTGTTTTTGGCCAAGATCGCGACGGTAGTGATAGCCATCGCAATTGTCGCCTTGCTCATTGTGAATCTGACGCAGCGCAAGCGTCAGCGCGGTGAGTTGCGCATTACCCGTTTGAGCGAGCAGTACACTGAGATGCAGGAAGAGATGTCGGTCGCGCTACTCGACCATCATCAGCAAAAGCAGTGGCACAAAGCGCAGAAGAAAAAGCACAAACTCGAGGCGAAAACCGCGAAGCTGAAAGCCAAACAAGGGCAACGTGAAGAGGTGGCTAAACCGCGCGTCTATGTGCTGGATTTCAAAGGCAGCATGGATGCGCACGAAGTGACCTCCTTGCGTGAAGAAGTGACCGCCGTGCTTGCCGTGGCAAGAGTGGAGGACCAGGTCGTTCTGCGTCTCGAAAGCCCGGGCGGGGTGGTTCATGGTTACGGTCTGGCATCATCCCAGCTGCAGCGCTTGCGCGATAAGAAGATCCCGCTGACCGTGGCGGTAGATAAAGTCGCCGCCAGTGGTGGTTACATGATGGCCTGCGTGGCTGACAAAATCGTCGCTGCGCCGTTCTCTATCATTGGCTCCATCGGCGTGGTTGCGCAGATCCCGAACTTTAATCGCTTCCTGAAGAACAAAGAGATTGATATCGAACTGCACACGGCGGGCCAGTACAAACGCACGCTGACCCTGCTGGGTGAAAACACCGAAGAAGGGCGGCAGAAATTCCGCGAGGACCTCAATGACACGCATCTGCTGTTCAAAGGTTTTGTGAAGCAAATGCGTCCAACGCTGGATATCGATCAGGTGGCAACCGGTGAGCACTGGTACGGCACGCAGGCGCTGGAAAAAGGGCTGGTGGACCAGGTCGGCACCAGTGATGATTTGCTGCTGGAACTGATGGACGGTCGCGAGCTGGTAGGGGTTCGCTACACGCGGCGGAAAAAACTGATGGATCGGTTTACCAACAGTGCCGCTGAAAGCGCGGATCGTCTACTGCTGCGTTGGTGGCAGCGTGGGCAAAAACCGCTGCTCTGAACAAAACGCGAGGCTTATGCCTCGCGTTTTTCATTAATCGACCAGGTGATACTTCTCTGAGAGCGCGTGCGCCAGGTATTTAAACATGTTAAATACCGCCGTGCTTTTTGGGGTCGGCAGACCTTGCTCATCCAGATAATATTCGCCGCTGAACACCAGCACGCCGTTGCGCTGTTCAACACCGGTGGCATCGATCCCTGCCATCGTGTCCTCATGCTCACGAATGAGTTTATTTGCTTCAACAAGCAATGTTGCTCGGTCGATAGGTTGGGTAGTTTGCTGCATTATCCACTCCTTAAACAGTGACATTAGTCTACGCCGCAGCGGTGGCGGGAGCAAATTTTCCCCGATTTAGCGTACTCAGGGCAACGGGGGCGACGCTGGCGCGATTTGCTTTTGCATGCTAATAAAGTTGCGTAACAGATTTTATCAGGTAGAGTGTGCGCTTTCGTCAATCTGGCAATAGATTTGCTTGACATTCGACCTAAGTCTCGTCGTGAAGTCACAGTGATGCGAGAAAAATCCTGTTATCTCAACCACCTGGGTGAAGCTGTTTTTATACCTGATCCGAAAAGGGGGTTGATATCCACTGATGACGCCGCTATATAAATGTCTCGTCGCCAGTGGAAGGTGAACTCACGCGACGTATTCCTGGAAGAAACAAATTAGGTAAAGGTGAATATGGGTAAAGCTCTCGTTATCGTTGAGTCCCCGGCAAAAGCCAAAACGATCAATAAATATCTGGGTAATGACTACGTGGTTAAATCCAGCGTCGGTCATATCCGCGATCTGCCGACCAGTGGCTCAGCCAGCAAGAAGAGCGCCGACTCTACCTCCACCAAAGGGGCTAAAAAGCCTAAAAAGGATGAACGTAGCGCGCTTGTGAATCGCATGGGGGTTAACCCGTGGGATAACTGGCAGGCACAATACGAAGTGCTGCCGGGCAAAGAGAAAGTCGTCAACGAGCTGAAACAGCTGGCAGAAAAAGCCGACCACATCTATCTCGCAACTGACCTTGACCGCGAAGGGGAGGCCATTGCATGGCACCTGCGGGAAGTGATCGGGGGTGATGACTCACGCTATAGCCGCGTGGTGTTTAACGAAATTACCAAAAACGCGATCCGCCAGGCGTTCGAAAAGCCGGGTGAGCTGAACATCGATCGCGTTAACGCCCAACAGGCGCGTCGCTTTATGGACCGCGTTGTGGGCTATATGGTCTCTCCGCTGCTGTGGAAAAAGATCGCCCGCGGTCTGTCTGCTGGCCGCGTCCAGTCGGTTGCCGTGCGTCTGGTGGTTGAACGTGAACGCGAAATCAAAGCGTTCGTGCCGGAAGAGTTCTGGGAAATTGACGCCAACGTGACGACGCCAGGTGGCGACATGCTGCCGCTGGAAGTTTCTCACCACAACGATAAGCCGTTCCGTCCTGAAAAACGCGAACAGACGATGGCTGCGGTGGCAATCCTGGAAAAAGCCCGCTATCAGGTGCTGGATCGTGAAGACAAACCGACCAGCAGCAAACCGGGCGCACCGTTTATCACCTCCACCCTGCAGCAGGCGGCAAGTACCCGTCTGGGCTATGGCGTGAAGAAAACCATGATGATGGCGCAGCGTCTATATGAAGCCGGCCACATTACTTACATGCGTACTGACTCTACCAACCTGAGCCAGGACGCGGTAAGCATGGTGCGTGACTACATTGGCGACAACTTTGGCAAAAAATACCTGCCAGAGAGCGCTAATCAGTACAACAGTAAAGAGAACTCGCAGGAAGCGCACGAAGCCATTCGTCCTTCTGACGTCTCGGTGCTGGCGGAATCGCTGAAGGATATGGAAGCGGACGCGCAGAAGCTGTACCAGCTGATCTGGCGCCAGTTCGTGGCCTGTCAGATGACGCCTGCGAAGTACGACTCCACCACGCTGACCGTGGGGGCGGGCGAGTTCCGCCTGAAAGCGCGCGGACGTATCCTGCGCTTTGATGGCTGGACGAAGGTGATGCCTGCGCTGCGTAAGGGTGATGAAGACAAAACCCTGCCAGCGGTGAACACCGGCGATGAACTGACGCTGGTTGAATTGCTGCCTGCGCAGCACTTCACCAAACCACCGGCGCGCTTCAGCGAAGCATCACTGGTTAAAGAGTTAGAAAAACGCGGTATTGGCCGTCCGTCTACCTATGCGTCGATCATTTCGACCATTCAGGATCGCGGCTATGTGCGTACGGAAAACCGCCGTTTCTACGCGGAAAAAATGGGTGAAATCGTTACCGATCGCCTGGAAGCCAACTTCCGCGAGCTGATGAATTACGACTTTACCGCGCAGATGGAAAACAGCCTTGACCAGGTGGCCAACCACGAAGCCGAGTGGAAGAAGGTGCTCGACAGCTTCTTCGGCGACTTCACCAACCAACTGGAAAAAGCAGAAAAAGACCCTGAAGAGGGCGGCATGCTGCCGAATCAGATGGTGCTGACCAGCATCGACTGTCCGACCTGTAGCCGTCAGATGGGGATCCGTACCGCGACCACCGGCGTCTTCCTCGGTTGCTCGGGCTATGCGCTGTCGCCGAAAGAGCGCTGCAAGACCACCATTAACCTGGTGCCGGAAAACGAAGTCCTGAACGTGCTGGAAGGTGACGATGCGGAAACCAACGCACTGCGCGCCAGGCGCCGCTGTAACAAGTGCGGTACCGCCATGGACAGCTACCTGATCGATCCGAAACGCAAGCTGCATGTCTGTGGTAATAACCCGACCTGCGACGGCTACGAGATTGAAGAAGGCGAGTTCCGCATCAAGGGCTATGACGGCCCAATTGTTGAGTGTGAAAAATGTGGTTCTGAAATGCACCTGAAAATGGGGCGTTTTGGTAAGTACATGGCCTGCACCAACGAAGAGTGTAAGAACACGCGTAAGATCCTGCGTAATGGCGAAGTCGCGCCACCGAAGGAAGATCCGGTGCCATTGCCGGAGCTGCCGTGCGAGAAGTCCGATGCTTACTTCGTCCTGCGTGACGGTGCGGCGGGCGTCTTCCTGGCCGCGAACACGTTCCCGAAATCGCGCGAAACCCGTGCGCCGCTGGTGGAAGAGTTATACCGTTTCCGCGATCGTCTGGCAGAAAAACTGCGTTACCTGGCCGATGCCCCTCAGCAGGATCCAGAGGGCAACAAGACCGTCGTGCGCTTTAGCCGTAAAACCAAGCAGCAGTACGTTGCAGCGGAAAAAGACGGTAAAGCGACCGGATGGTCGGCATTCTACATTGACGGTAAATGGGTTGAAGGCAAAAAATAAGCCTGCTTTAGCGTAACTTACCTGTAAAAGGGCCGGATTCCGGCCCTTTTTTATTGCCCGTTATTATTTTTTGTTACGGGCTATACAGCAAAGATATAACTGATATAGTGGTTATAGTTAACCCTCTTCTTATTATTAAATCGTCTTAAGCGATTGCCCGTGTGCGCTAAATCGGATGGTCTGGCATGAAACTACAGCAGCTTCGCTACATCGTTGAGGTGGTCAACCACAACCTCAATGTCTCCTCGACCGCAGAAGGTCTCTATACGTCACAGCCCGGTATCAGTAAGCAGGTTCGCATGCTTGAGGATGAACTGGGGATCCAGATTTTCGCCCGCAGCGGCAAACATCTCACCCAGGTAACACCGGCGGGGCAGGAGATCATTCGCATCGCTCGCGAAGTGCTGTCGAAAGTCGACGCCATTAAATCTGTGGCAGGGGAGCACACCTGGCCCGACAAAGGCTCGTTGTATATCGCGACCACCCACACACAGGCGCGCTATGCCTTGCCAGGTGTGATCAAAGGGTTTATTGAGCGCTATCCTCGTGTGTCCTTGCATATGCATCAGGGGTCGCCGACTCAAATCGCCGAAGCGGTGTCCAAAGGGAATGCCGATTTTGCCATCGCCACCGAAGCGCTGCATCTTTACGATGACCTGGTGATGCTACCGTGCTACCACTGGAACCGTTCGATTGTCGTCACCCCTGAACACCCGCTGGCGGCCAAAACGTCGGTCTCGATTGAAGAGCTGGCGCAGTATCCGCTGGTGACGTATACCTTTGGCTTTACCGGGCGCTCAGAGCTGGATACAGCCTTTAATCGCGCGGGTCTAACGCCGCGCATTGTCTTTACCGCCACCGACGCGGATGTCATCAAAACCTACGTGCGCCTTGGTCTGGGCGTCGGGGTAATTGCCAGCATGGCGGTAGACCCGATTGCCGACCCGGATCTCGTGCGTCTGGATACGCAGGGCGTATTCAGCCATAGCACAACCAAGATTGGCTTTCGCCGCAGTACCTTCCTGCGCAGTTATATGTATGATTTTATTCAGCGATTCGCACCGCATCTCACCCGCGATGTAGTGGATACGGCCGTGGCGCTGCGTTCAAACGAAGATATCGAAGCGATGTTTAAAGACATTAAGCTTCCGGAAAAATAATCACACCCGGTATCTTTTCGAAGAAAAGATACCGTTATTTCCCACCCGCCCTAAATCAAACCCTTTCATTTGTATTGTTAAATAAGAATATATTAAGTGTTACGGCTACGTTCGTTAAAACTGTCGTGAACAGGCGACAAAAATAGAAAACAATTTCCCGCAACGCAAATTCCTCGCTTCAATTATTTATTTCCGCTCAAAAGATTAACTATTTCGCCCCAGACGATTCGAAAATTCGCTGGATTTTCGACTAAAGTTTCTTTAGGATTTATCTCAACCATGATTACTTATACCAATTGTTTGGTATCAAAATGATAAGCGATGTCGATTGTATGAGGTTTGCAATGCCGTCAGGAAGTCAAGAACCGCAAAGGGATCCCGGGCTGAAGCGTAAAGCCTGGCTGGCGGTATTTCTCGGTTCCACCCTGTTTTGGGTGGTGGTGGCACTGCTGGTCTGGAAATATTGGGGTTAAGTATGGCGGTTCAGGGGCGTACTGAAGCAGTAAAAACGAAGGGTCAGAAAACTGACACGCCCCGTAAAGACCGGAAAGACGCTGCGGATAAAGTCCCGGCCTCCTGGAAGCTGACACCCCAGCAGCAAGCTTTTATTGATGCGTTCGCAGAAGACGAACCTAAAAAACAATAATTATTATTACGCTGCACTGTAGCGATAATAATGCACTGCGCTTTTGTACTCTTTAATAAATACACATCAGCAGTACCGACCTGAGTCTCACTCAGCCGCAACGAATAAACAGATGATGGGTAGTGTAATGCTGAATAATATCCGTGGTATCAAATACTGGTCGTGGATGGGCGCGTTTTCGCTGTCGCTCCTCATCTGGTGTCAGCTCATCTGGCTCGCACTCCACTGAATGATAAAACCTCGCAACCGCGAGGTTTTTTGTTTTTCCCGTCCCGTTTTTCTTCTCCGCATTTAGCTATTTGGGTTGTTATCAAATCGTTACGGCCATGATGTGTTATCTTTAATTACGACCCCGATAAACGTCGGGGTATCGCAATCCCGGTAATTAAGGAGGAGCTTATGTCGTTAACCTTACGCGAAGCCAGTAAGGACACATTGCAGGCTGAGAACAAAACCTATCACTACTACAGCCTGTCGCTGGCCGCCAGGGAGCTTGGGGACATCGCGCGCTTGCCCAAGTCGCTTAAAGTGCTACTTGAAAATCTCCTGCGCTGGCAGGATGGCGATTCGGTAACCGCTGAGGATATCCACGCGCTGGCCGGGTGGCTGCAGAATGCCCATGCCGACCGCGAAATCGCCTATCGTCCTGCCAGGGTGCTGATGCAGGATTTCACCGGTGTCCCGGCGGTCGTCGATCTGGCCGCCATGCGTGAAGCCGTCAAACGTCTCGGCGGCGATACTGATAAAGTGAATCCGCTTTCCCCCGTTGACCTCGTGATTGACCACTCAGTAACCGTGGATCACTTTGGCGATGAGGATGCGTTCGAAGAGAACGTGCGCCTGGAAATGGAGCGTAACCATGAGCGCTATGTGTTCCTGAAATGGGGCCAGCAGGCGTTCAGCCGCTTCAGCGTGGTGCCACCGGGCACCGGAATCTGCCACCAGGTTAACCTGGAGTATCTGGGCAAAGCGGTGTGGAGCGAACTGCAGGATAAAGAGTGGATCGCCTACCCGGATACGCTGGTCGGGACTGACTCGCATACCACCATGATTAACGGCCTCGGTGTGTTGGGCTGGGGCGTCGGCGGGATCGAAGCGGAAGCGGCGATGCTGGGACAGCCGGTGTCGATGCTAATCCCCGACGTGGTCGGTTTTAAACTGACCGGCAAGCTGAGCGAAGGTATTACCGCCACGGATCTGGTGTTAACCGTCACCCAGATGCTGCGTAAGCACGGCGTGGTGGGGAAATTTGTTGAATTCTACGGCGACGGGCTCGACTCTCTGCCGCTGGCTGACCGGGCCACTATCGCCAACATGGCGCCCGAGTATGGCGCGACCTGCGGCTTTTTCCCGATTGACGGCGTGACGCTGGATTATATGCGCCTCAGCGGGCGCAGCAGCGAGCAGGTTGCGTTGGTTGAAGCCTATGCCAAAGCGCAGGGGATGTGGCGCAAAACGGGGGATGAACCGGTCTTTACCAGCACGCTGGCGCTGGATATGGGGATTGTTGAAGCGAGTCTGGCCGGGCCAAAACGTCCGCAGGATCGCGTAGCATTGGGCGATGTGCCGAAGGCGTTTGCTGCCAGCAATGAGCTGGAGGTCAACAGCGCGCAGAAAGATCGTCGGCCAATTGATTACGTTATGAACGGGCATCAGTATCAGCTGCCAGACGGTGCTGTTGTTATCGCGGCGATTACCTCCTGCACCAATACCTCCAACCCGAGCGTGCTGATGGCGGCGGGGCTGCTGGCGAAAAAAGCCGTCACCCTTGGGCTGAAACGCCAGCCGTGGGTAAAAGCCTCGCTGGCACCGGGATCCAAAGTGGTATCGGACTATCTGGCGCAGGCCAGACTCACACCGTATCTGGATGAACTGGGCTTTAACCTCGTCGGCTACGGCTGTACCACCTGTATCGGTAACTCCGGGCCGCTGCCCGACCCGATTGAAACGGCAATCAAGCAGGGCGATTTGACCGTCGGGGCGGTGCTATCAGGCAACCGCAACTTTGAAGGGCGTATTCATCCGCTGGTCAAAACCAACTGGCTGGCCTCGCCGCCGCTGGTGGTGGCCTATGCGCTGGCGGGTAATATGAACATCAATCTGGCGACCGATCCGCTGGGACAGGATCGCAAAGGCGATCCCGTGTATCTGAAAGATATCTGGCCCTCGTCGCAGGAGATCGCCCGTGCGGTTGAGAAGGTCTCCACCGAGATGTTCCGCAAAGAGTATGCCGAAGTGTTCGAAGGGACGCCTGAGTGGAAGGCCATCGAGGTGGCGCGCTCAGACACCTATAGCTGGCAGGATGATTCCACCTACATTCGCCTGTCGCCGTTCTTCGACGAGATGCAGGCCCAGCCCAAACCGTTGGAAGACATTCACGGCGCGCGGGTGCTGGCTATTCTCGGCGACTCGGTGACCACCGACCATATCTCCCCGGCGGGGAGCATCAAAGCGGACAGTCCGGCAGGGCGCTATCTGCAGGGGCGTGGCGTAGAGCGACGCGACTTTAACTCTTACGGTTCGCGGCGCGGTAACCATGAGGTGATGATGCGCGGCACCTTCGCCAACATCCGTATCCGCAATGAGATGGTCCCGGGCGTGGAGGGTGGGATGACCCGCTATCTGCCGGGCACGGAGGTGGTCTCGATCTATGACGCCGCGATGAAATACCAACAGGCCGGCGTGCCGCTGGCGGTCATTGCCGGGAAAGAATACGGCTCAGGCTCCAGTCGCGACTGGGCGGCCAAAGGGCCAAGGCTGCTGGGAGTGCGGGTAGTGATCGCTGAATCCTTCGAGCGTATCCACCGGTCAAACCTGATCGGGATGGGGATACTGCCGCTGGAGTTCCCGCAAGGGGCATCGCGTAAAACGCTGGGGCTGACGGGGGAGGAGCGCATTGATGTGGCGAATCTGCAAAACCTGACGCCGGGGGCCACGGTGCCGGTCAAGCTGACGCGAGCGGATGGGCAAACTGAGATGCTGGACTGTCGCTGTCGTATCGACACGGCAACGGAGCTTACGTACTACCAGAACGACGGCATTCTGCACTACGTGATTCGGAATATGCTGAATTAAGGCTGTTCACACTGCCCGGCGAGCCTGTCGCCGCCGGGCGCAATACGCTTATTCGCTCAGCAGATGCCCAAGCTTCGCCGCTTTGGTATCCAGGTAGTGCGCGTTTTTGGGATTACGGCCAACGATCAGCGGCACGCGCTCAACGATGTTAATGCCCGCCTCGCTCAGGATCTCGACCTTGCGCGGGTTATTGGTCAGCAGACGCACTTCATCCACGCCCAGCAGCTTGAACATATCCGCACACAGGGTGAAATCACGCTCGTCGGCGGCAAAGCCTAACTGGTGGTTAGCTTCGACGGTGTCATACCCCTGATCCTGCAGGGCATAGGCGCGGATTTTATTCAGCAGGCCGATATTACGACCCTCCTGGCGGTGATACAGCAGAATCCCGCGACCCTCTTCAGCGATGTGCGACAGCGCCGCTTCCAGTTGAAAACCGCAATCACAGCGCAGGCTAAACAGCGCATCACCCGTCAGACATTCAGAGTGAACGCGAGCCAGAACCGGCGTCTGCCCCGAGGTATCGCCGAACACCAACGCTACATGATCCTGCCCGGTTGCCAGTTCTTCAAAACCCACCATCAGGAAATCGCCCCATGGGGTTGGCAGATTGGCTTCTGCCACACGTTTAAGCTGCATGTGATTCTCCAGAAAATACTGACACGCGGAGTGTCTTTCGCCTGTTTGGCTGTCGGTATTCTCTTATTTTGCCACAAGCCGCGCGGGTTCACCTAGTTACGGCCACCTATACGAACGTTAAACGCACAATCCGACATTTTTACCCTGATGTTAATTTTCGGTTATGATTGTGAGACTTATCGAAAAAGGAGACGACATGCTTACTATTGCCCGTCGCACGGCGGTTGGTGCAGGTATCCTGCTCATCATGCCTGCAGCCGTCTGGATCTCGGGCTGGCAATGGCAGCCGGGGCCTGACAGTGGATGGCTCAAAGCGCTGTTCTGGGTAACAGAAACGGTCACCCAGCCCTGGGGGATAATTACCCACACGGTGCTGTGCGGCTGGTTTTTGTGGTGCCTGCGCTTTCGCCTGCGCGCCGCCATCATGCTGTTCGCCATTCTTGGCGCGGCGATCCTTATCGGTCAGGGTGTAAAATCCTGGGTCAAGGATCGGGTTCAGGAGCCGCGGCCCTTTGTCGTGTGGCTGGAAAAAACGCACCATGTCCCGGTCACTGACTTCTACAATTTAAAGCGTAAGGCGCGCGGTGAGCTGGTAAAAGAACAGCTTAGTGAACAACAGACTATTCCGCCGTTTCTGCGCAAGCACTGGCAAAAAGAGACTGGATTTGCCTTCCCGTCCGGGCACACGATGTTCGCCGCAAGCTGGGCGCTGCTGGGTGTAGGGCTATTATGGCCGCGCCGACGCACCCTGACTATCGCGGTGCTGCTGGTGTGGGCTACAGGCGTGATGGGAAGCCGCTTACTGCTGGGGATGCACTGGCCGCGGGATTTGATTGTTGCCACACTGATCGCATGGCTGCTGGTGACGCTGGCGACCTGGCTTGCCCAGCGCGTCTGTGGGCCGCTAATGCCGCCAGCGGAAGAGAACCGCGAAATCGCCAGCCGTGAGCAAGAAAGCTGACCCGGGTTGAAATAATCATATTTAGCCGCAGATCTAAGGCGAGCGCGACGCTTTTTCCGTATCGCGCCCGCCGTGAAAATGGTAATTTATAGGGCTGGCATACGCTATGTTGAACACTCTTTATTCGCTTAAACCACATAACGGGAAGTAATGTGAAATATCTACTCATTTTCTTACTGGTGTTGGCGATTTTTGTCATTTCAGTCACATTAGGTGCGCAAAACGATCAACAGGTAACGTTTAATTACCTGCTGGCACAGGGCGAGTACCGCATTTCCAGCCTGCTGGCGGTATTATTTGCCGCAGGGTTTGTTATCGGCTGGCTTATTTGTGGCCTGTTCTGGCTTAAAGTTCGGGTAACCCTTGCCCGTGCTGAACGTAAAATCAAACGTCTTGAATACCAAATTGCGCCCCCGACCGACGTTCCGGTAAGTTCAGGTGTGCCGGTAGCGAAGGAATAATCGAAGATGCTGGAGTTGTTGTTTCTGCTTTTGCCTGTTGCTGCAGCCTATGGCTGGTATATGGGCCGCAGAAGTGCGCAACAAACAAAACAGGATGAAGCGAACCGTCTCTCGCGCGACTATGTCGCCGGGGTCAACTTCCTCCTGAGCAACCAACAAGATAAAGCGGTAGACCTGTTCCTTGAGATGTTGAAAGAGGATACCGGAACCGTTGAGGCCCATCTTACCCTCGGTAACCTGTTCCGTTCGCGTGGTGAAGTTGATCGCGCTATCCGCATCCACCAGACCTTAATGGAAAGCGCGTCATTAACCTATGAACAGCGCCTGCTAGCCGTGCAGCAGCTGGGCCGCGACTACATGGCGGCGGGGATGTACGATCGCGCCGAAGACATGTTTAACCAGCTGGTGGACGAGACCGATTTTCGCATCAGCGCCCTGCAGCAGCTCCTGCAAATTTATCAGGCGACCAGCGACTGGCAGAAAGCCATCGACGTTGCCGAACGGCTGGTGAAGCTGGGTAAAGACAAGCAGCGTGGCGAAATCGCCCATTTTTACTGCGAGCTGGCGCTCCAGCAGATGGGCAACGATGACATGGATAAAGCCATGGCGCTGTTGAAGAAGGGCGCCGCCGCCGATCGCAGTAGCGCGCGCATCTCCATCATGATGGGGCGCGTTTTTATGGCCAATGGCGAGTATCAGAAAGCAGTGGAAAGCCTGCTGCGGGTCATTGACCAGGACAAAGAGCTGGTCAGTGAAACGCTGGAGATGCTGCAAACCTGCTATCAACAGTTAGGCAAACCGGAGGAGTGGGTTGCCTTCCTGCGCCGCTGCGTGGAAGAGAACACCGGGGCCATGGCGGAGCTGATGCTGGCCGACGTCGTCCAGGAGCACGAAGGCAGCGACACTGCGCAGGTGTATATCACCCGCCAGCTGCAGCGTCATCCGACCATGCGTGTGTTCCATAAGCTGATGGATTATCACCTGCACGATGCCGAAGAAGGGCGCGCCAAAGAGAGCCTGATGGTGCTACGCGACATGGTTGGCGAGCAGGTGCGCAGCAAGCCGCGCTATCGCTGCCAGAAGTGCGGCTTCACCGCCTACACGTTGTACTGGCACTGCCCATCCTGCCGGGCATGGTCCACCATTAAGCCGATTCGCGGCCTTGATGGGCAGTAGTTTTAAAAAAACGTCCTTTTTAGTTACAACATACTAATGAGTTCTGGCCACGTTTGTCCGTGCGGCCTCTCGCCTGGCAGGAACGGAAATCGAACCTGTTAATTTTGTTGATCCGCAGGTAGAATGCACGCCGTTTATCACTCCCGCGCCGATGCGGCGCCCATCGACGAGAAGGTCCGGTCATGACGTCTGTAGCAACATCATCTTCCCGCGTAGTTACTGAATCTCCTGTTGTAGTCGCACTGGATTACAACAATCGCGATAACGCCCTCGCGTTCGTCGATCGTATCGACCCGCGCGACTGCCGTCTGAAAATCGGTAAAGAGATGTTCACCCTGTTTGGGCCGCAAATCGTTCGCGATATGCAGCAGCGCGGTTTTGACGTGTTTCTCGACCTGAAATTCCACGATATTCCTAACACCACCGCCCATGCAGTAGCCGCAGCCGCCGAGCTGGGAGTATGGATGGTTAACGTCCATGCGTCGGGTGGGGCGCGAATGATGACTGCCGCGCGTGAAGCCTTATTGCCGTTCGGGAAGGATGCACCCCTGCTGATTGCCGTCACTGTTCTCACCAGCATGGAAGCCAGTGATTTACGCGATCTTGGTGTGACACTGTCACCTGCCGAGCATGCTGAGCGCCTTGCGCGCTTAACACATGCCTGCGGCCTCGACGGGGTGGTATGTTCTGCGCAGGAAGCGGTTCGTTTCAAAAGCGCAATTGGTCAGGACTTCAAGCTGGTGACCCCGGGTATCCGTCCGCAGGGTAGCGATGCAGGCGATCAACGCCGAATTATGACGCCTGAGCAGGCGCTGGCAGCCGGTGTAGACTATATGGTTATCGGACGTCCAGTGACCCAGTCCGCCGATCCGGCGCAAACGCTGAAAGCCATCAACGCATCACTCAAGGGGGCATAATGGGTGACACCAATAGCCGGCTGGTCTATTCGACCGATACCGGGCGCATCGATGAACCAAAACAGACCGCAGAGCGCCCAAAGGGCGACGGTATAGTGCGCATTCAACGCCAGACCAGTGGGCGTAAAGGTAAGGGCGTCTGTCTGGTGACGGGCATTGATGCCGATGATGCCACGCTGGTACAGATTGCTGCGGAATTAAAAAAGAAATGCGGCTGCGGCGGGGCGGTTAAAGACGGCGTGATTGAGATCCAGGGCGACAAACGTGAGCTCATCAAAACCCTGCTTGAAGCGAAAGGGATGAAAGTGAAGTTAGCTGGCGGTTGAAATAAATAAGCCACGGTCTGGACCGTGGCTTAATGTCTGGTGCGTCGTTAAGGCCTGAAAAATAGGGGCCTTAAAAATACTGCAATGGCTACCGGTATAGTCTTTATTTGCCCACCTGATGACCGATAATCCCACCCACTGCGGCACCACCCAAGGTACCCAGCGCACTACCGTCAGTTAACACTGCGCCACCAATCGCACCCGCACCGGCGCCAATCGCGGTGTTGCGGCTACGTTTATCCCAGCTAGAACATGCGCTCAGAGACATTACTAACGTGGTTGCCAGCAACGCAGAGGCAATTTTTTTGCTATTTAAAGTAAAAGACATAATTCATTCTCCTGAAATTTTGAATCACGGGAAAATTTCACTTTAAGTATAATTTAGAGAAATACTTAAGTGCGGTTTCCCATGAAACCTGTTCGCGCAGGTGTTAACAAGATCACGCAGGTGATAGTCACTTCCTGTTATATCGCTAACATTAATTTTACGTCTTTATTACTGATCCAACAGGTAAATAGTCTTAAAGGATTGCTCAGAATAGTCTCAGACACAATGAGGGGATTTCGCCCGACAGCGCGGGCGTAGAAGCGGATTCAGGCAGGTTTTTTGACGATATCGACGATCAGGCCGTCACGTTGTAATCTCTCGCTGTGGGCCTCTTTCAGCCCCTCATCGGTGATCACCCGGCTAAAGCGGTCGACAGGGCCCAGCGTGTAAGGATGAACCGCGCCAAACTTAGAGCTGTCGGTCAGTATGATGGCTTCACAGCCTTTCTCCAGCACCGCATTGACCACGTCTGAGCGCATCATATCCCGGCCGGTAAAGCCGGTGTCTGGCTGCCAGCCGTCGATGCCAATAAACGCCTTGCTGAAATGCACCTGCTGCACGTATTGACGCGTCAGCGGGCCAACCATGCTTTCACTTTTCTTCTGGTAGATGCCGCCCAGCAAAATGACTTCGCTGCGGGTCTCTTTCAGCAGATGGGCAATATAGCTGCTCACCGTCACGATGGTGACGTCTTTCTGCTCGGCCAGCGTGCGTGCGAGGAGGGCATTACTGCTGCCATTCTCGATAAACACCGTTTCGCCATTGTTAACCAGCGATGCGGCAAACTCCGCCAGCTCGCGCTTCAGGGCGTAGTTGTTCATCATCCGGGTTTCAACGTCTTCACTGTCCAGCGGCACAGCGTAGCCGTGCGCGCGGCGAAGGAAACTCATTTTTTCCAGAAGATTGAGATCCTGGCGGATGGTGACTTCCGACACGCCGGTCGCTTTTGCCAACTCAACGACGCTCACACGTCCTGTGTCGATCACCATCTGGAGAATATTTTGTTGTCGGGAATTCATAGCATCCATATTAAAACGGCAGTACCGTTAGTTGAAGACAGAGATAAAAAAGAGCAGGGCAGACGTTTATACTTCCCACGGCGCCTTAGGTTGTACCGTATCAGGTAATTTCTCTCCACCCGCGTGCGACAGTAATTCTGATTTTAATATCTCAAGATTACGCACCGCCGAATTCACATCACCTGCCACCAGAATATCCAGCACGGTATCAATACGTTGTGCCACTTTCAGTGCATCGATATCAGACATAATCGCGTCCCTAAAACGAAAAGGTAATAATTTCAATGATGCAGAAAATGCGGGCAAAAGAGAAGGGAAAAAGTGTGCTAAGCAAAGTACATTAACGAAAGTGATATTTTCATGCATATTTATACAGCATGCTTTAGTAGTGGATTAGTCTAATTCTGCGCGCAAGGCGCTTTTTTCTATGAGGAAATAGACTATGTCAATTAGCAATCTGGCTACCTGTAAACTCTTTACCGATTCTGCACGATTCACTCAGCTCGCGGGCTATTACGAAGAGGAAAGACGTACCCTGTGGATGATGCTGCGTTCCCAGCCACGTCCTTGTTTCAACCATGCGTTGATCGAGGAGATCATGAATATGTCGTGGCTGGTGCGTCAGTCCGGGTTTGCGGTCGATTTTTGGGTTACCGGCTCGCTGGTACCGGAGATGTACAATGCCGGTGGCGATTTGCGCTTTTTCGTTGAATGTATCCAGAATGGTCGCCGCGAAGCACTGCGTGCCTATGCCCGCGCCTGCGTGGACTGTGTGCACGCGGCCTCACGCGGCTTTGATACCGGGGCGATTTCGCTGTCGATGGTGGAGGGCAGTGCGCTCGGGGGCGGATTCGAAGCCGCGCTGGCGCACCATTTTATCCTCGCACAGCGCGACGCGCGTTTAGGCTTCCCGGAAATTGCCTTCAATCTGTTTCCGGGAATGGGGGGCTACTCGCTGGTGGCTCGCCGTTCAGGCATGAAGCTGGCGGAGGAGCTGATCTATAAAGGGGAGTCCCATACCGCGGAATGGCATGAGCAACATGGTCTGGTGGACGTGCTGTTCGAACCGGGACAAGGCTTTGTGGCAACCCGAACCTTCATCGACACCTTACAACCTAAAATGAACGGCGTCAGAGCTATGCTGCGCGCCCGTCAGCGGGTTTTGCAGCTGCCACGCAGCGAGCTGATGGACATCACGGAAGATTGGGTAGATGCCGCATTCTGCCTGCAGCCGAAGGATGTCGCCTACATGCAGCGCCTGGTGATGCTGCAGGATCGCCACACCGCATCCGGCCTGCGGAAAGCCAGTTAACGCGTATTGCGCGCCTGGTAACGTTTTAACCAGCGCTCGAACGCCACAACGGGCATCGGTTTAGCAAACAGAAAACCCTGTCGTTCATTGACGCCGTTCTTAGTCAGAAAGGCGTCTTCTTTCGCACTCTCCACCCCTTCGGCAATGACCTGTAGATTTAGCGCCTGCGCAACCGCAACAATGGCGCGCACCAGCGACTGCGACACGGACTGCTTATGAATATCGCGCACAAATGCCTGATCAAGTTTAATGGCGTCGATAGGAAAGCGGGCCAGCTGTGAGAGCGAGGAGTAGCCAGTACCAAAGTCGTCAAGGTGGATCTGCGCCCCCAGCTTGCTGAACTGCTGAATAACCGACAGCGCCTGCTCTTCGTTTTCAATTAAGCAGCTTTCGGTCAGCTCGACGTCGATCGGGCAATACTCAAAATTGAGATCTTTCAGCGCCTGCTTCAGATCGCTAAAGATCGTCTGATCCGCCAGCTGGCGAGCGGAAACGTTAACCGCCACGCGTAAATTGATGCCTTTATCGCGCCATTTCGCTACCTGACGCACCACATCCAGCATCACCCAGCGCCCCAGCGGTACAATCAGCCCCGACTCTTCGGCGTAGGAGATAAACTCCAGCGGTGGGATCAGCCCACGCTCTGGCGACTGCCAGCGCACCAGCGCCTCCAGGCTGCGAATCTCGCCGCGCCAGGTCACCTTCGGCTGGTAGTGGAGCACCAGCTGATCGTTATCCAACGCCTTACGCAGGTTAGTGTCCAGCCACAGGTATTCAAATACGCGCTGATTCATTTCCGGGGAGAAGACGCAGAACTTGCCGCGCCCGTTCTCTTTGGCGGTGTACATAGCGGTATCGGCGTTGCGAATCACACTTTCCCGATCAACGCCGTGCTGCGGGGCCAGCGAGATACCCAGTGAGCAACCGGTATAGATCTCAATTAAACCAATACGAAACGGTTGACGCAGCCGGGTCAGGATCCGCGAAGCCATCGCTTCAAGCGTGCCCTGCGCGGTGTCGGTTGCCAGCACGATAAATTCATCTCCGCCCAGACGGGCGAGGATCTGGCCCTCCTCGAGGCAGCTCAGGATCGCCAGCGCCACGGCCTGCAACAGCTGATCACCAAACATATGCCCGTAGGCATCATTGACCTTTTTGAAGTTATCGAGGTCGAGATAGACCACCCCAACCTGGGTATCGCCGCGCTTGTCGATGGCGTCGCTGATCAGATCGTGGATCGCATTTCGGTTAGGCAGGCCGGTAATGGTATCGGTATTGGCGAGCACGCGCAGACGCTCCTGCGCGCGGCGTTCTTCAGTAATATCCGTTCCGGAACAGATAAGAAAAATTTCATTTTTTCCGCTGCCGCTGTGTACGAATTTGTTACGAAAGAGAAACAGTCGCTGGCCTTTTCGGGTTTTAATCCAGCGCTCCACTTCATAAGAGCTGCCGTCGCGAAAAAAACTGCTGATATTGCGGCGGGAGGCGGCTGCTTCACCGCGGCTCATAAACAGGCGGAACACATTCTGGCCAATGACCTCCTGCTCCTTCATGCCGGTATATTCTTCGCTGAGGCGATTAAAGCGCTGAATGTTGCCATGGCGGTCGAGGATCACAATCACCGAGTTGGCCTCGGAAACCACCTGCTCGGCAAAGGAGAGCCCCTGGGCCAGATCGCGCGCCACGGACGGGGTATCATTCCAGGCAGAGGCGGTGCCCGCCCACTCTTTCTTGTTGATTTTACGGCCAATAAGATGCACTGGTACATCGGCACCGTACAGGGAAAGGGTCATGGTAATGCTGGAGGTGATCACCGTCATATGACGAATGTTATCGGCCTGGTCATCATTGAGGGCAATGACCTGAGTGGTATCGGCGTTTTCGCTGGCTGCCAGATGGAGCGCATTGCTGTCCACTGTCAATCGCCACCAGGGGCTATGCGTGCCCATGTAACGAAACAGCAAATTTTGCTCCAGATCGTCAATCATGCTTTCTCCCGGGCACGCTTAATTGCACGCAATGTGTGCATTTCCAGTCGGATGATCCGCAACGAGATCATGCGAGTACCGACGTAAAGTTATTGTTTTTTCCAGTAATCTTATATTAGAACGAGAATGACAAAAAAGGATACAGACGAATGAATATTCCGGTAACGGATTATGACTCTCCCCCGACAGTCTTTAATAATTGTGATCGCTTTTCACAATTTCGGGAGGAAAAGATTAAGGATAAGTGATGAATGCGAGGTTTGAAGCGGAATAAAAAATGTCGGCGCTTCCTCAAGGGAAGACACCGACATTTTACGGGCTAACGATTAGACGGCAGGGCGAGCAATGACGCTACGGGTTTCCATGCGAACTTCCGCAATCGTCACGTCGATGACCTCGGTGACTTTATAGACCTGTTCCCCTTTAATCTGGACAGTGCCATTTTCCTGGCTGCAGATTAGCTCGTCGCGCACGGCGTGCAAGAACGGGGCTGGAATAAAGGCCACTGCGCCGTTATCGACCAGACGTACGCGCATACCACCGCGGCTGACGTCGATAATCTCGGCTGCAAAGCGCGTCTCGGTCCCGGCTTTGTCTTTCAGGTAGCGGGCATACAGCCAGTCACCGACATCGCGTTCTGCCATGCGGTTCAGGCGACGACGTTCCGCCATCTGCACGGTGGTTTCATCACCCGGACGCGCAATGGATTCACCTTTAACGATCGCTTTCAGCAAGCGGTGGTTAACCATATCGCCGTACTTACGGATCGGTGAAGTCCAGGTCGCGTACGCCTCCAGGCCCAGGCCAAAGTGCGGACCCGGCTCAGTGCTGATTTCAGCAAAGGACTGGAAGCGACGAATGCGGCTGTCGAGGAAGCCGGAAGGCTGGGCATCCAGCTCGCGACGCAGCTTACAGAAGCCATCGAGGGTCAGCACTTCCTGCGGATCGACATGTACATCATGGGTTTTCAGCAGGGCAGCCAGCGCTTCGCTGTTCGCCGGGTCAAAACCGGTGTGCACGTTATAAATACCAAACCCGAGTTTGTCGCGCAGCACGCGGGCGGCGCAGATGTTAGCCGCAATCATCGACTCTTCGACGATACGGTTCGCAATGCGGCGCGGTTCGGCGACGATTTCCAGCACTTCGCCTTTATCACCGAGAATAAAGCGGTAGTCAGGGCGATCTTTAAACACCAGCGCGTGGGTTTTACGCCATTCGCTGCGGCTCAGGCAGATGCGCTGCAGAAGGCGAATCTGATCGGCAATGGCGTCATTATCCGGTTTCCAGCTGCCGCTGTTTTCCAGCCAGTCAGAGACCTCGTCGTACACCAGTTTGGCTTTCGATTCGATATTTGCCGCGAAGAACGTGATGTTCTCTTCGATAGTGCCGTCGGCAGCAACGGTCATCTGGCAGGCCAGCACCGGCCGCACTTCGTTGGCGCGCAGCGAACACAGGTTATCGGACAGCTCACGCGGCAGCATCGGGATGTTAAAGCCCGGCAGATAGTTGGTGAAAGCGCGAATTTTGGCCGAGTCGTCCAGTTTGGTGCCGGCAGCAATCCATGCGGTAGGATCGGCGATCGCCACGGTCAACAGCAGTTTGCCATCTGCCGTTTCTTCTACATACAGCGCATCGTCCATATCTTCGGTGCTGGCGCTGTCGATGGTGACGAAGTTCAGGGCGGTCAGATCGCGACGCGCAAGACCTTCGTCCAGCATCTCAGTCGCTGCGCCTTCTGGCGCCTCTTTTTCCAGATTATGACGTGCCAGCGTCACCCACCACGGCACGAAGTGATCGTCGCCGAAGGTAATAAACTGGGTCAGCTCGGCATAAAAACCGCGGTCGCCTTTCAGAGGATGACGGCGCATTTCAGCCACGGCCCAGTCACCCTCTTTAAAATCGTGCTCAACGCCACGTTCGGCGCGGCAGGGAATCGCGTCTCTCAGCAGAGGATGGTCCGGAATGATGGACAGACGGTCATCTTTCTTCACAACCTTACCGACAAAACGGGTCAGGAAGGGTTCAATCAATACTTCAGGTTCGGCCGATTCACGATCCTTTTCAGTATGAATCACCGCGGTAACGCGATCGCCATGCATCACTTTCTTCATCTGCGGAGGCGGAATGAAGTAGCTTTTCTGTGCATCGACTTCAAGGAAGCCAAAGCCTTTTTCCGTGGCTTTTACGACCCCTTCGGCACGCGGCGTCTGGGAATGCAGTTGCTGTTTAAGCTGCGCTAGCAGCGGGTTGTCCTGGAGCATAATGATCTATTTTGGTGGCCATTGAGCGGCTGACAGTTTTACGCGATTCTGCCTGGTACAGCAAGCGCTCTTTAGGCGATTTGTATGGTTATTCGCCCCTGCGGATGGCGATTTTGAGGCGATTAAGCCAGCCGCAAAACGCGCTCCAGGTGAGCAGGTTAATCGCCTGCGCTGCCGGAATGCCTTCATCCGTCAGGGGAGTGAAATGGGCCGCGCTGAACTGATCCGGCGAGCGGGCAAGCTGGTCCACCGCGCGGGAAAGTGCGGCATCAACGGCGCCCTGCGGCGGGCTGGTGTAAAGACCGCTGAGCAGAATATCACCCGTCAGGTCGAGCTGGGCAGGCTCGTGGCACAGCACCGGCGCCAGATCCCGTAACCAGGGTTCGGCGTGCCAGCGTGCAAGCGACTCAAGCTGGTGGCTGCTGGCGTAACGTAGCTCGACTTCCGGCACCCCGTATACCCACGCATTCAGCTCGCCATCAGCGTCGTTTATCATGGCGTGCGGCGGAATATGGTGACCCGGTAGCCAGCGAACGGGATGGCCCAGCAACGCCTGACACACCGCCACTACCCGCGCCTGAAAACCAATAAAGCCGATAATCTGGTTGAGGGTGACAATGTCGTACACCGTCAGGCCCACTTCATCGAGCTGCTGCTGGGCTTTGCTGTCGATCACATCGGGGGAGCTGGCAAGCTGGCGGGCGTACTGGGTTATCTGGGCGAGGCGGCGGTTGCTTTCACGGGAAGAGTCAGGACCGGGGAGCGGGGCGAGAAGTGCGGCGTAGTGATTACACAGACGCTGGACCCCACACGCCTGAGCCACGGTCAGCGCGGTGCTGAGCCGATCGTAGGCATTGAGGGTGCGCAGGCGACATACCGGCACGCTGCGCGGGAAAAAGAGCTCACACATCGCCCGGGCCGGGTTCATCCAGCGCTCGCAGGCCGTCAGCAGCGAGGCGGGTAACGCCACGTTCAGTAAAAAACGGTCGTCGACGTGTGCGGCTTCGGGAACCAAAGGCAGGACTTCCGTCGGGCTACTGCTGGACTGGGTCTCATGATACCAGTGGCCTTTGCCAGAAATTCGGCGTTGTTCCATGTGCGTTCCTTGATCTCAAAATGGCGATCAATATCCTGGCGTATGGCGGATAAGCAGAAAAATATTGTTAGGTGATAACAAATAGCAGAACGGAATAACGAAAGGGGAGCAGGGCGGAAGGAGCAGGCCCGGCAGGCCATTGCTGCCGGGCAGACCTTCCCGTGATAACGGGAAGGTAACGAACTTATTTGATTTCCAACTCGTTCATTGCAGCGATGTTGAAACCGCCGTCAACGTGAACCACTTCACCAGAGATACCGGCAGAGAGGTCAGAGCACAGGAATGCCGCAGAGTTACCCACGTCTTCGATGGTCACGGTGCGACGAATTGGGGTGACCGCTTCGCAGTGTGCCAGCATTTTACGGAAGTCTTTGATGCCCGATGCCGCCAGAGTACGGATAGGACCGGCGGAGATACCGTTGACGCGCACGCCTTCCGGACCCATCGCGTTCGCCATGTAGCGTACGTTAGCTTCCAGAGAGGCTTTCGCCAGACCCATCACGTTGTAGTTAGGGATTGCACGCTCAGCACCCAGGTAGGACAGGGTCAGCAGCGCTGAGCCCGGATTCAGCATCTCGCGGCAGGCTTTCGCCATGGCAACAAAGCTGTAGGAGCTGATGTCGTGGGCGATTTTGAAGCCTTCGCGGGTCACGGCGTTCACGTAGTCACCATCCAGCTGATCGCCTGGTGCAAAACCGATCGAGTGAACGAAGCCGTCAAATTTCGGCCAGGTTTTTGCCAGTTCAGCAAACATGCCATCGATGCTTTCATCTTGAGCAACGTCGCATTCCAGAACAATGCTTGAACCCAGCTGCGCGGCAAACTCTTCTACGCGGCCTTTCAGCTTCTCGTTCTGGTAGGTGAATGCCAGCTCAGCGCCTTCGCGATGCATAGCCTGTGCGATGCCGTATGCGATGGACAGTTTGCTGGCAACGCCAGTCACCAGAATGCGCTTACCGGAAAGAAAACCCATAGCTCTTAATCCTTATATTCATTGTTGTGGCGGCTGTCGTCTGTTGGACAACCGTCGTTAAAACGCGGCGATAATAGCATGAGCCGCGTACAGTGTTAATCCGACCACTTCATACAGCGTGGGTCAGCGGTCTTTTCGCCATGCATCGGCGGTTAAGGCTTCGCCAAAATGCCCGGCGATTAAACGTTTTGTCAGGTCGTGAAGCGGGGAGGCCAGCACCGAGGCGGTACTGCCGCGCTCCACGACCGCGCCTTCGTGCATCACCAGCACCTGGTCGCTGATGTGCTTCATCATTCCCAGGTGCTGGGTCACATAGATATAGGAGATACCCTGTTTCTCCTGCAACTCCAGCATCAGGTTGATTAACTGTGAACGCATCGACATATCCAGCGAGGCCAGCGCTTCGTCAGCGATAATGACTTTGGGCCGCAGGATCAGCGCACGGGCGAGGCCCAGACGCTGCTTCTGGCCGGGTGCCAGCATGTGCGGATAATAGCTGACGTGATCGGGCAACAGCCCGACCATGCGCAGGGTTTCGATGATCTGCTTGCGGCGTGCGTCAAACTCCAGCTCAGTGTTCAGCCGCAGGGGGAAATCGAGGATCTGCGAGATACGCTGGCGCGGATTCAGCGAGGTTGAGGGATCCTGGAAAATCATGCGGATCCGCTGGCTGCGGAACGAGTAATCGCCAAACTTCAGCAGATGGTCGTCAATCAGCACTTCGCCATCCGACGGCTCGATCATCCCGGCCAGCATTTTCGCCAGCGTCGATTTCCCCGAACCGTTTTCGCCAATGATCGCCAGGGTCTGCTTTTCGCGCAGGGTAAAGCTCAGGGGCTTAACCGCCTCGACGGTCTGGCGATGGAACAGGCCGGTGCGATAGCGAAAGGTCTTACTCAGGTTGCGCACTTCGAGCAGGGTTTCGACCATGTCACTCTCTCTCCATGTTCAGCGGGAAATGGCAGGCATACAGATGGTTTTTGGCCCCGGCCAGCCGCGGGGTTTCAATGCATTCGCGCTGGGCATATGGGCAGCGTGGCCCCAGTCGACAGCCGATGGGCAGCTGTTCCAGCAGCGGGATCGCCCCCGGCAGGGTGTTGAGGCGGCTTTTATGCGGCATCGAGCTACCAAAATCAGGGATCGCACGGATTAACGCCTGGGTGTACGGGTGATGTGGCGTGGCGATCAGATCTTCGCTGCCGGCGGTTTCAACCGTTTGTCCGCAGTACATCACGTCGATTTTATCCGCCCATTTGCTCAGCATCTGCAGGTCATGGCTGATCAGCAAAATGGTGGTGTTGTTATTCTGATTCAGCCGCGTCAGCAGGCGGAAAATCTGCGCCTGCGTCGTCGGCTCCATGGCGTTAGTCGGTTCATCGGCAATAAGCAGGCGCGGCTGGTTGGCCAGCGCGATGGCGATCATCACCTTCTGACACTCACCGTCGGTCAGCTCGTAGGGGAAGCTGCGCATCGCGTCTTTATGATCTTTAATGCCTACCCGGTGCAGCAGTTCGATGGCCCGGCGCTTGCGCCAGCCAAAACGTCGCCACCAGCGGCCTTTGTAGGTCCAACTGGGGATGTTCTGCATCAGCTGTTTGCCTACCCGTTCCGACGGGTCGAGACAGGACTGCGGCTCCTGGAAAATCATCGAGACGTTATGGCCCACCAGCTTGCGACGCTCCCGTGCGGAGAGGCGCAGCAGATCGATATCGTCAAAGCGCATGCGGTCGGCGGTGACCCGCCAGTTGTCCTTCGCCACCCCACAGATCGCCTTGGCAATCAGGCTTTTGCCGGAACCTGATTCGCCCACCAGGCCGCGGATCTCACCTTCGCTCAACGTGATGCTCACTCGGTCAACGGCTTTGACCCAGCCTTCGCCGGTTTTAAACTCAATCGTCAGATTGCGAATATCCAGTAACGGCATTATTCCACCCCCGCCACAATGGCGCGACGCACGCCGTCGCCAAGCAGGTTTACTAGCAGGACGCTTACCATAATGGCCGCGCCGGGCAGCATCACCGTCCAGGGGGCGACGTAGATCAGTTCCAGCGCGTCGCCCAGCATGGCGCCCCATTCCGGAGAGGGCAACTGCGCGCCGAGATCGAGAAAGCCAAGCGCGGCGATGTCGAGGATGGCCATTGATAGCGCGCGGGTGATTTCGGTGACCATCCCGGAGGCGATGTTGGGCAGCACGGCAAACCACAGAATATTGGTGGTGGTCGCGCCATCCAGACGGGCGGCGACCACATACTCTTTCTCCAGCTCATCGTGAACCAGGCTATACACCGAGCGCACCATACGCGGCAGCAGGGCCAGCCAGACGGCAAACATCGCGTGGGTCAGATGCGGCCCGGCGAAGGCCACCACGATGATCGCCAGCAGCAGAGACGGGATCGACAGCAGGGTATCCAGAATGTGGTTCATCACTGCCGAGCGCAGCCCGTGGGTGGCACCCGCGAAAATGCCCAGCAGCAGCCCGCACAGGGTAGCGGCCAGGGTGACCACGAATGCGCCACCGACGGTAGGGGCTGCGCCGCTCAACAGGCGGCTTAACACATCCCGGCCCAGATCGTCGGTGCCGAGGAAGAATGACACTTCGCCGTAGCGCGACCATGAAGGCGGCAGCAGCTGATAGCCAAGGAACTGCTGGTCGAGGCCGTACGGCGCAAACCAGGAACCTAACACGCACAGCAGCACCAGGCCGCCGCAGCCGTACAGGCCGATCATGGCCGTGGTGTCGCCGTAAAATTTACGCCACACGGTGCGCAGCGCACCGGGCGTGCGCTTTTCACTGTATACGCTATCGTAAGGCATACCATTCCTTATGTTTCAGCGGGTTAGCCATAGCGCCCAGAATATCGGATATCACGTTAACGATGATCACCAGCGCGCCGATGACCATCACCCCGGCGGAGATGGCGGCGTAGTCCTGCTGGCGGATGGCGTTGATCAGCCAGCGCCCCAGACCCGGCCAGCTAAAGACCATTTCGGTGATCATCGCCAGCGTCAGCATGGTGGAGAACTGCAGGCCAAGGCGCGGGATCACTGGCGGCAGGGCGTTGTGCAGCACGTGGCGACGCAGAATGGTCAGGCGCGACAGCCCGCGCGTGGCGGCAGCTTTGACATAGTTCTGATCAAACACCTCAATGGTACTGATGCGCATCAGGCGGATCACCTCGGTGGTGGGTGCCACGGCAAGTGTCAACACCGGCAGCACCATGTGCCGCACCGCGCTGACAATCATCTCGTCCCGCCAGACGGAATCGGACAGCCAGGCGTCAATAATGGCAAAGCCGGTAACGGTTTTCACCGCATACAGCAGATCAAAACGTCCGGAAACCGGCAACCAGCCGAGCGTGAGGGAGAAGAACAGCGTCAGCAGCAGCGCCAGCCAGAACACGGGCACCGAAAAGCCCAGCAGGGCCACGGCGCTGATCAGCTTGTCCTGCCATTTGTTGCGGGTGATCCCGGCGAGCATCCCGACCGGGATCCCCACCATCAGCGCAAAACTGAACGCCAGGATGCACAGCTCCATGGTGGCGGGAAACACCTCTTTCAGCTGCTCGGCAATCGGCTGGCCGTTAATGCTGGAGACGCCAAAATCCCAGTGCAGCAGCCCTTCAAACCAGAACCGCCACGCATTCCACAGCGAGGCGCCCTGCAGGGGGGCATGAGGAGTAAAATAGCTCAAGCTAAAGCCAATAAAGGTCAGACAGAAGAGGGTGACCAGCAGCAGCAGCAGCCGACGTAAGGTAAAAATAATCACGGTTTTTTCACCTCTTCTTGCTCGACGCGGGACACGCCCGCAAACGAGGCGTTACCAAACGGGCTGAGTACCAGCCCTTTAATGTCGTAACGGTACGCCTGCAGACGCAACGACGAGGCCAGCGGCAGCACCGGCAGTTCATTCGCCAGAATCTGCTGGGCTTCATCGTAGGCATCGATGCGGGCCGAAAGCTGCTGCGTCGAGAGTGCTTTGCGCAGAATGTCGTCGAATTCACGATGGCACCAGTGGGCATAGTTGGTCTGCGAATCGATCGCCGCGCAGCTCAATAATGGCCGGAAGAAGCTGTCCGGATCGTTACTGTCCGTCGCCCAGCCTGACAGGGTTAAATCATGATTCATGTCCATCAGGCGCGCCTCCTGAAAACGGCCCTCTACCGGCACAATCACTACCTTCACGCCCACCTGCGCCAGGTCGGCCTGCAGCAGCTCGGCGGTTTTCAGCGGGCTGGGGTTCCAGGCCTGCGAGCTGGTAGGCACCCACAGCTGCAGGGTGAGATTATTCGCCCCCAGCGCCTTAAGCTGTTCGCGTGCTTTATCCGGATTGTATTCCGTAATTTTAGCCTCGCTATCGTAAGCCCACGAGGCCCGAGGCAAGATTGAGGCGGCGGTTTCGGCAGTGCCGTAATAAATGGACTGCATCAGGCGCTGGTTATTGATCGCCAGTGCCAGCGCGTGGCGCACCGCGGGGTTATTCAGCGGCGGCTTATTGGTGTTAAAGGCCAGATACGCGATATTCATACCCGGGCGCAGCGTCAGGCGCAGGCGCGGATCGTCGCGCAGGATGGACAGCTGACTGGCGGCAGGCCAGGCCAGCACATCGCACTCGCCGGTCAGCAGCTTCGACAGGCGACCCGTTCCGCCAGAGCCTAAGTCCACCACCACCTGCGGCATCAGCGGCGTACCGCGCCAGAATTTTTCATGCCGCTGCAGGCGCACATACTGGCCCGCGCGATATTCGGCTATCTGGAAAGGACCGGTGCCCACCGGCTGGCGGTCAATCTGCTCCTGCTTATCCTGCAGCGTCAACTGGGTCGCGTATTCGTCGGACATCACCGAGGCATAGTGCGTGGCCAGGTGCCACAGGAAAGAGGCATCCGGGCGTGCCAGAGTGAACTCTACCGTGCGGTTATCCAGCTTGCGTACGTTTTTAACCGTATCGGCAAACTGCAGGCTGTCGAAATAGGGGAAGCTGCCGCCGTTGACGTAGTGCCATGCATGGTTGCGGTTAAAGATGCGCTGGAAAGTAAACACCACGTCGTCGGCATTGAGCTTGCGGGTCGGTTTAAACCACGGCGTGGTCTGGAAGCTGACATCATCGCGCAGCCGGAAACGGTAGGTGGCCCCGTTGTCTAACACTTCCCAGCTCTCTGCCAGCTCTGGCACCAGGCGATAAGTATAAGGATCCACATCCAGCAGGCGGTCATACAGCTGCGCGGCGAGGGTATCGACGATCAGGCCGCTGCTGGCTTTCTGTGGATTGAAGGTATTAACCTGCCCGCTAACGCAGTAGACAAAGCCGCTGTCGCGAATATCACCGCGGTTTGCTGGCGTGGGCGCGGCAATAGCCTGGCTGCATAACAGACCGAGCGCAATCAGGGACGAGAAAACCAGACGCATAATTTTTAGGGTTTTTAGTGACGATCTGCAAAGTGTATCGCACTTACACCTGATTCGTAAAAATGTCTGCGGGTAAGTGCCGATAATGTCAGCGCATTTGATGCTTTTTGAGCAATGCCCTTAATTGATGGTAGGTCAGACCCAGCCGTTCAGCCGCGCGTTTCTGATTAAATTTTGCCTCGTTCAGGCTCTTCTCCAGCAGCTGTTTTTCCTGATCCAGCTGGAACTGGCGTAAATCCAGCGGCAGGGTCGGTGAACCCGGCGTCTGCGGTGCGTCAGGCTGCGGCTGTGCAGGGCGATGAAACGGGTCGATCACAATCTGATCCAGCTCGGTCTCGCTGCTGCCGTGGCGATACACCGAACGCTCAACCACGTTTTTTAGCTCGCGGATATTGCCCGGCCAGCGATAGTCCAGCAGCGTCTCCCGGGCGCTGTCGCTAAAGCCCGGGAACAGCTGCAGGCCCAGTTCGCGGCACATCTGAATGGCGAACTGCTCAGCCAGCAGCATGATATCGCTGCGCCGCTCGCGCAGGGGCGGGAGCTGCACCACGTCAAACGCCAGCCTGTCGAGCAGGTCGGCACGGAACTTATCGTGTTCGACCATCTCCGGGAGATTGGCGTTGGTGGCGCAGACCAGCCGCACGTTCACCTGCAGGGGCTGACTGCCGCCCACCCGCTCGAGCTCGCCATACTCAATGACGCGCAGCAGTTTGTCCTGCACCAGCATCGGGGCGGTTGCCAGCTCGTCAAGGAACAACGTCCCGCCGTCGGCGCGCTCAAAGCGGCCCGGATGGCGTTTTTGCGCGCCGGTAAACGCGCCAGCCTCATGGCCAAACAGCTCCGTATCAAGCAAGTTCTCGTTCAGGGCGGCGCAGTTCAGGGAGATAAACGGCCCGTCCCAGCGCCCGGACAGGTAGTGAAGCCGGTTAGCGATCAGCTCTTTGCCGGTTCCGCGTTCGCCGATAATCAGCACCGGCTTATTGAGCGGGGCCAGGCGCGATACCTGCTCCAGCACTTCGAGAAAGCTGTTAGCTTCCCCAAGTAAATTGTCTTTAAATTCTGTCATGATGAAATTAACCACTTGTTGGTGTGATTCACTAAGCGAGAGTAGAATCGATCGGGCGAAAAAGCAATCACCTTATTGAAAATCAATGACATAAAAAACTGGCACGGGAATTGTATTAGCTACTCAGCAGGGCTTAGCCCGATAACAGAAATGTGAGGATTGAATTATGGGTATTTTTTCTCGTTTTGCCGACATCGTGAACGCCAACATCAACTCTCTGCTTGAAAAGGCCGAAGATCCGCAGAAGCTGGTGCGTCTGATGATTCAGGAAATGGAAGATACGCTGGTCGAAGTGCGTTCCACCTCCGCCCGTGCGCTGGCAGAGAAGAAGCAGTTATCGCGTCGTATCGAACAAGCAACGGCTCAGCAGACCGAATGGCAGGAAAAAGCGGAGCTGGCGCTGCGTAAAGAGAAAGACGATCTGGCCCGCTCGGCGCTGATCGAAAAACAGAAAATGACCGACATCGTGGCGACGCTGGAGCAGGAAGTCACGCTGGTAGATGAAACGCTCGTCCGGATGAAAAAAGAGATCGCTGAGCTTGAGAACAAACTGAGCGAAACCCGTGCGCGTCAGCAGGCATTGACCCTGCGTCATCAGGCGGCGAGTTCTTCCCGCGACGTGCGTCGTCAGCTCGACAGTGGCAAAATTGATGAGGCGATGGCCCGTTTTGAGTCATTCGAACGTCGTATCGATCAGATGGAAGCCGAAGCGGAAAGCCACGGCTTTGGCAAACAGAAATCGCTGGATCAGCAGTTTGCCGACCTGCAGGCCGATGATGCCATTAGCGAACAGCTGGCTGCGCTGAAAGCCAAAATGAAACAAGACAACCAATAATAACACCTGCGGCGTCATGTGCTGGCGCCGCCACTCATCGTAAGACAAGGAGTACACATGAGCGCGCTTTTCCTGGCCATTCCACTGACCATTTTCGTGCTGTTTGTTTTGCCGATCTGGCTGTGGCTGCATTACAGCAACCGTTCTTCCCGGGGCGAGCTGTCGCAAAGCGAACAGCAGCGGCTGGGACAGTTAACCGACGAGGCAAAAAAAATGCGTGAACGTATTCAGGCGCTGGAAGCCATCCTGGATGCGGAACATCCGAACTGGAGGGATCGTTAATGGCCGGACTGAATCTGAATAAAAAACTGTGGCGTATTCCCCAGCAGGGGATGGTACGCGGCGTTTGCGCCGGGCTGGCGCACTACCTTGACGTGCCGGTGAAGCTGGTGCGCGTGGTCACGGTGCTCTCCATTTTCTTTGGCCTGGCCTTTATTACGCTGGTGGCCTATATCATTTTATCCTTCGTGCTGGATCCGATGCCGGACAGCGCGATGAACAGTGAAGAGGCCCCCACCAGCAGTGAGCTGCTGGATGCGGTCGATGCCGAACTGGCTGCCGGTGAGCAACGCCTGCGCACAATGGAGCGGTATGTCACCTCTGATACCTTCTCGCTGCGAAGCCGTTTTCGTCAGCTTTAACTGAGAGAACTGATATGAATCAACGCTGGCAACAGGCCGGGCAGCAGGTCAAGCCGGGCCTTAAATTCGCAGGGAAGCTGGTTTTACTCACCGCACTGCGTTACGGCCCGGCAGGCGTGGCGGGCTGGGCGATTAAATCGGTTGCCCGCAAACCCCTCCGGATGCTGCTGGCGGTGGCGCTGGAGCCGATGCTGAAAAAGCTGGCAAAACGCGTTTCCCGCCGTTACTTCTCCTGACCTCCCCCTTGCCTGAGCCCTTTTCTTTATCCGGAGAGGGCAGGCAACGTTTCACAACTTTTTTTCATCTTTCTTTGCGGCAGTTCACAATAATGCGCTGAGCTGCTTTCCGAAACGCTTTTTCTCCTCTCTGGTCCGTTGACAGATATTTTTCATGGGAGTAGATTGCCCTTCGTGGGACCGCTACCATGGAAAATAATGTGAACGCTAAAATTAAAAATTTAATACGTTTTGTTTACGGAAAGTCTTTTTCTGACGTGCATTGGAATGTGCTGCTTAAGAAAATTGACAAGGCTGTGGCTGTAATTACTGAAAAGCGTAAAGCAGGATGGGATGAAAAAGATATTGTCCTGATTACCTACGCAGATCAGTTCTCTGGGGCAGGGGAGAAAGCACTGCCGGTATTTACCCGATTTTATAATGAATGGCTTTCTCATTCCTTTTCTCATGTTCATCTATTGCCTTTTTATCCCTGGTCTTCTGATGATGGTTTTTCCGTTATTGATTATCACGCCGTCGCACCTGAAAGCGGGACGTGGAATGACATTGCTGAGTTAAAAAAGTCAACCAATTTAATGTTTGATTTTGTTTGCAACCATATGTCGGCAAAAAGCCAGTGGTTTGCGCATTATCTTAATCAAACGCCTGGCTATGAAGACTTTTTTATTTCAGTCGATCCTCAAACCGACTTATCGGCAGTAACACGCCCGCGGGCATTGCCTCTTTTGACGCCTTTCACCCTACATGATGGAACCGTCCGACACCTGTGGACCACCTTCAGCGAGGACCAGGTCGATCTCAATTTCGCCTCGCCTCAGGTGCTGATTGCGATGGTAGACGTGCTGCTTCATTATCTTGTTGAAGGGGCGAGCTATATCCGCCTGGATGCCGTCGGATTTATGTGGAAGACGCCTGGAACCAGCTGCATTCATCTTGAGAAAACCCACCGCCTTATCCAGCTCTTTCGCGCCATTACGGATGTTGTGGCGCCGGGCACGGTACTGATCACCGAGACGAACGTTCCGCATAAAGACAACATCTCTTACTTTGGCGATGGCGAAAATGAAGCGCAGATGGTGTATCAGTTCTCTCTGCCTCCGCTTGTGCTGCACGCCGTTCATTGTCAGGATGTCCAGGTGCTCTGTCGGTGGGCGGCGTCACTGACGCTACCTTCACAACAAACCACCTGGTTTAATTTTTTGGCGTCGCACGATGGTATCGGGCTCAATCCTTTACGCGGTATTTTACCCGAGTCGGAGATCCTCGCCCTGGTAGAAACACTGCAGAGAGAAGGCGCGCTGGTTAACTGGAAAAATAATCCTGATGGCACGCGAAGCCCGTATGAAATAAATGTCACCTACCTCGATGCGTTAAGCCCGAAGGCGAGCGACGATAATCAGCGGATTGCCCGCTTTATTCTGGCGCATGCCGTTCTGTTAAGTTTCCCGGGCGTACCCGCAGTCTATATCCAAAGTATTCTTGGATCCCGTAATGATTATGCCGGGGTAGAGCGACTCGGATATAACCGCGCCATTAACCGGAAAAAATATAGCGCCGGTGAAATAGATTCCGAGCTCGAGGATAAGAATAATCTGCGGCATAAAATTTATCATCAACTGAGTAATTTAATTGCGGTGCGCCGGGCAGAGAAAGCGTTCCATCCAGACAGTCAGTCGATTTATGAGACGGCTGGGGAGCATGTTTTTAAGATTATTCGCATGGCAGATCATGGCGAGCGTATTACTGCATTATTTAATTTCAGCGATCAACAGCAAAACATTCACTCAAGTATTGAAACCGGCAGGGAGTTAATTACCGGAAACGATATTAATGGTACGACTCTGACCCTTAATCCATGGCAGGTTATGTGGATTAAAGAAAACTAAAAAAGGACCTTAAAAATGAAAATGCCCAGGATAGTGCTGATATCAGCACTGGTTTCTTGCGCCCTGTTATCAGGCTGCAAGCAAGACAAACAGTCTGCGGTCACCCTTGAGTTTATGCACTCGTCAGTCGAACAGGAGCGTCAGGCGGTTATTACGAAACTGATTGAGAAATTCGAAAAAGAGAATCCCACCATCCGGGTGAAGCAGGTGCCGGTGGAAGAGGATGCCTACAACACCAAGGTGATTACCCTGGCCCGAACCGGGGCCCTGCCGGAAGTGATCGAAATCAGTCACGATTACGCCAAAGTCATGGATAAAGAGCAGTTGCTGGACCGTGCCGCTATTAGCGAAGCCATTAACGCCGTAGGTGAAAGCACTTTCTACGACGGGATCCTGCGCGTTGTTCGCACTGAAGATGGCAAAGCCTGGACGGGTGTGCCGATCAGCGCCTGGCTTTCCGGCGTCTGGTACCACAAAGACGTGCTTGCCGCAGCGGGTCTTGAGGAGCCGAAAAACTGGGAACAGTTGCTGAAAGCCAGCCAGACGTTTAACGACCCGGCCAACAAACATTACGGCATTGCCCTGCCTACCGCTGAAAGCGTGATGACTGAGCAAGCGTTCTCGCAGTTTGCCCTGTCGGGTGGCGCAAACGTGTTTGATGCTAAAGGCAATGTCGAAATTAATACCCCCGAAATGGCAAAAGCGCTGGCGTTGTATAAACGTCTGGCGGCGACCACCATGCCGGGATCGAACGATGTTATGGAGATCAAAGACGCCTTTATGAACGGCTCTGCGCCAATGGCCGTTTACTCCACCTACATCCTGCCGGCCGTCTTCAAAGACGGAACTCCCGCCAATCTGGGATTTGTCGTCCCGACTGAAAAATCCTCAGCGGTCTACGGCATGGTCACGTCGCTTACCATCACTAGCGGGCAAACCGAAGAAGAAACCAAAGCGGCAGAGAAATTTGTCACCTGGATGGAGCAGGCTCAAAACGCTACCGACTGGGTAATGATGTCCCCGGGTGCCGCGCTGCCAGTGAACAAGCTGGTGGTCGGCACCGAAACCTGGAAAAACAACGAGGTGATCAAAGCCTTTGGACAGTTGCCTTATGAGCTGATCTCTCAGTTCCCGAATATCCAGGTGTTTGGCGCCGTGGGCGACAAAAATTTCACCCGCATGGGCGACGTAACAGGTTCCGGCATCATCAGTTCCATGGTGCATAACGTGACGGTGGGGCAACAGGATCTCAGCGCAACGTTAAGCAACAGCCAGAAGCAACTGACTGACCTGATTTCACAACGATAGGAGCGCACTGCGCAAGGGAATTATGAAGACGTTGTTTTCTGGTCGTTCAGATATGCCTTTCGCCATGCTGCTGTTGGCCCCCAGCCTGATTTTGCTGGGGGGCCTGGTAGCCTGGCCGATGATTTCCAACATTGAAATCAGCTTTTTACGCTTGCCCTTAAACCCGCGAGTGAGTGCGGTGTTTGTCGGGCTGGATAACTACATCCGGATCCTGAGTGACGCAGCCTTCTGGCACTCCTTATGGATGACGTTCTGGTATACGGCGCTGGTGGTGCTGGGGAGTACCGGGTTGGGGTTGGCCGTCGCCATCTTCTTTAACCGGGAGTTTCGCCTGCGTAAAACGGCGCGTTCTCTGGTGATCCTCTCCTATGTCACACCGTCGATCTCGCTGGTGTTTGCCTGGAAGTACATGTTCAACAACGGCTATGGAATTGTGAACTATCTGGGCGTGGATCTGCTGCATCTTTATGACCAGGCCCCGCTGTGGTTCGACAACCCTGGCAGCAGTTTTGTGCTGGTGGTGCTATTCGCTATCTGGCGCTATTTCCCGTACGCGTTTATCTCGTTCCTGGCGATTTTGCAGACCATTGATAAGTCGCTGTACGAAGCGGCGGAAATGGACGGGGCGAACGCGTGGCAGCGTTTTCGCATCGTCACGCTGCCCGCGATTATGCCGGTGCTGGCAACGGTCATTACCTTGCGAACCATCTGGATGTTCTACATGTTTGCGGATGTGTATCTGCTGACCACCAAGGTCGATATTCTGGGCGTTTATCTCTACAAAACTGCCTTTGCATTCAACGATCTGGGTAAAGCCGCCGCCATCTCTGTGGTGCTATTCGTGATCATTTTCGCCGTCATTCTGCTGACCAGAAAAAGGGTAAACCTCAATGGCAACAAATAAACGCGTACTGGGCCGTATTGGTTTTTATCTGGGGCTGGCGGTGTTTCTGATTATCACGCTTTTCCCGTTCTTTGTGATGCTGATGACCTCATTCAAGAGTGCGAAAGAGGCGATATCGCTGCATCCCACGATTCTGCCGCAGGACTGGACGCTGCAGCATTACATCGACATCTTTAATCCGCTGATCTTCCCGTTTGTGGATTATTTCCAGAACAGCATGGTGGTCTCGCTGACCTCGTCAATTATTGCCGTTTTCCTCGGCACGCTTGGGGCGTACGCCCTGTCCAAACTACGTTTCAAAGGGCGGGCGACCATTAATGCGAGCTTTTACACCGTCTACATGTTCTCCGGGGTTTTGCTGGTGGTGCCGCTGTTCAAAATTATTACTGCGTTAGGTATCTATGACACCGAACTGGCGCTCATCATCACCATGGTGACTCAGACGTTGCCGACGGCGGTATTTATGCTGCGCAGCTATTTCGACACCATCCCGGATGAAATTGAAGAAGCCGCAATGATGGATGGCCTGAACCGGCTGCAAATCATCTTCCGCATCACCGTACCACTGGCCATTTCCGGGCTGGTGTCGGTCTTTGTCTACTGCTTCATGGTGGCGTGGAACGACTATCTTTTTGCCTCCATTTTCCTCTCCAGCGCCAGCAACTTCACGTTGCCGGTTGGGCTGAACACGCTCTTCAGTACGCCAGATTATATCTGGGGTCGGATGATGGCGGCATCGCTGGTGACGGCTCTGCCGGTGGTCATCATGTACGCGCTGTCTGAACGTTTTATTAAAAGTGGTTTGACCGCCGGTGGCGTTAAGGGCTGAGGCGGCCGATTTTAACAAGGAGTCAGTCATGAAGAAGTTAGTTGCGACAGCGCCTCGCGTAGCGGCGCTGGTGGAATATGAAGATCGTCCGGTTGACGTTCACGAAGTGAAAATTCTCGCCCGTTTTGGTGCGCCAAAACACGGCACCGAAGTGGTGGATTTTCGCGCGGCAAGTCCCTTTATCGATGAAGAGTTTAACGCGGAGTGGCAGATGTTTACCCCGCGTGAAGAGGGAGCTGCTCGCGGGATCGAATTCGGTAAGTTCCAGCTGGGCAATATGATCGTGGGCGAGATCGTCGAATGCGGTGCCGATGTGACGGAATACCGGATCGGTGACAGCGTCTGCTGCTACGGGCCCCTTCAGGAGACGGTGATCGTGAATGCCGTCAACAACTACAAACTGCGCAAAATGCCGCAGGGCGCCTCGTGGAAAAATGCCGTCTGCTATGACCCGGCGCAGTTCGCCATGAGTGGCGTGCGCGATGCCAACGTGCGGGTAGGGGATTTCGTCGTCGTTGTTGGTCTGGGGGCCATCGGGCAGATAGCCATTCAACTGGCGAAAAAAGCCGGGGCTTCCGTGGTCATTGGGGTCGATCCTATTGCTCACCGCTGCGATATTGCCCGCCGTCACGGGGCGGATTACTGCCTGAACCCGATGGGTACCGATGTCGGTCTGGAAATCAAAAAACTCACCGGTAAACAGGGTGCCGACGTGATTATTGAAACCAGCGGCTTTGCCGATGCGCTGCAGTCTGCGCTGCGCGGTCTTGCCTATGGTGGCACCCTCTCCTATGTTGCCTTTGCAAAACCGTTCGCAGAGGGATTCAACCTCGGTCGCGAAGCGCATTTCAATAATGCCAGGATTGTCTTCTCCCGCGCCAGCAGTGAACCTAATCCGGATTACCCACGCTGGGACCGCAAGCGTATAGAAGAGACCTGCTGGGAACTGCTGATGAACGGTTATCTCAACTGCGAGGATCTGATCGACCCGGTGGTGACGTTTACCACCAGCGCAGAGAACTATATGCAGTATGTCGATCGGCACCCGGAACTGAGCATCAAAATGGGCATCACTTTCTAAGCTAAGGAGAGCAGACAATGAAAATCGCAACGCAAAACCAGGCTTTTTTCCCGACCACCATCCTCGAAAAATTCCAGTACATCAAAGCGATGGGATTTGATGGCTATGAGATTGACGGCAAACTGCTGGTGGAAAATCTGGACGAGGTAAAAGCCGCTATCAAGGCCACCGGCTTACCCGTCACCACCGCATGCGGCGGCTACGACGGCTGGATAGGTGACTTTATCGAAGAGCGTCGCCTGAACGGGTTACAGCAGATTGAACGTATCCTTGAAGCGCTCGCCGAAGTGGGCGGGAAGGGGATTATCGTTCCGGCTGCCTGGGGGATGTTTACCTTCCGCCTGCCACCGATGACCTCTCCGCGCAGTCTCGAAGGCGATCGCAAAGCGGTAAGCGCTTCGCTGCGCTGGCTGGATGAAGTGGCGGCGCGCACCGGGACCACCGTCTACCTGGAACCGCTGAACCGCTATCAGGACCATATGATCAACACCCTGGCCGATGCCCGTCGCTATATCGAAGAGAACGCCCTGAAGCAGGTGCAAATCATCGGCGATTTCTATCATATGAACATTGAAGAAGATTCGATAACCGACGCGCTGCACCACAACCGGGATCTGCTGGGGCACGTGCATATCGCCGATAACCATCGCTATCAGCCGGGAAGTGGCAGCCTGGACTTTGCCACCCTGTTCGATCGGCTGCGTGCCGACAATTATCAGGGCTATGTGGTTTACGAGTGTCGTGTTCGTGCCGACGATCCTGCGCAGGCTTATCAGGACTCCCTCACTTATTTGCGTGAATGCTAAGGATGACAAGCGTGATGAGTGCTTCAACACTTTTGCCTCTGCGCGTCGCCATCATTGGTGCCGGGCAGGTTGCAGACAAAGTGCATGCCTCGTACTACGCCACGCGCAGTGATGTTCGGATGGTGGCTGTCATGGACAGCCGCCTGGAACAGGCTCAGGCGTTTGCGGAACGTCATGCTATTCCTTCTGCATGGCAGGACGCGCACGAGATGCTGCAGGCAGTAAAACCGGATGTGGTGAGCGTCTGTTCGCCTAACCGCTTTCATTTTGAACATGTTATGGCGGCGCTGGAGTCAGGGTGTCATGTGATGTGTGAAAAACCCCCCGCCATGACGCCACAACAGGCCGATGAAATGCGCGTCGCGGCCCGTAGGGCGGGAAAAGTGCTGGCGTATGATTTTCATCATCGTTTTGCACTTGATACGCAACTGCTGCGTGAAGCCGTGCTGAACGGGACATTTGGTGAAATTTACTTCACCACGGCGCAGGCCCTGCGTCGCTGCGGGGTGCCTGGCTGGGGCGTCTTTACCAATAAATCGCTGCAGGGTGGCGGACCTTTGATTGATATCGGCATTCATATGCTGGATGCCGCGATGTATGTGCTGGGCTTCCCGGCAGTAAAACGGGTGACGGCACACAGTTTCCAGAAGCTGGGAAACCGTAAAAACAGCGGTCAGTTCGGCGAGTGGGATCCCGCTCAGTTCACCGTGGAAGATGCCCTGTTTGGCACCATTGAATTCTGCAATGGCGGCGTGCTGCGTCTGGACACGTCGTTTGCGCTTAATATCCGTGAGCAGTCCATTATGAATGTCGCATTCTGCGGTGAAAAGGCCGGGGCAACGCTGTTCCCGGCGCATATCTACAACGATGAAGGCGGTATTTTACAGACGCTTAGCCAGCGTGAAGAGGCTGACGATCAGCGTCATTTACGCAGCATGGAGGCCTTTGTTCGCCACGTGATGGGGGAACCCGTGATGATCGCCGATGCAGAGCAGGGGCTGGTCATCCAGCAATTAGTCGCTGCGCTGTATGAAGCAGCCGAAAAAGGGGAAAGTGTGACGTTATGCTGAACCTGTCTGTATTAACCGATCCGGGCTTTTGCCCGCACAGCCTGAATAAATACCCCTCCATTATGGCCTGCGGTAACGGCTTTATGGGCATTCGCGCCACCCATGAAGAAGATTACACTCAGCAAACCCGAGGAATGTATCTTGCTGGTCTGTATCATCGCGCGGGACATAACGAATCAAGCGAGCTGGTCAATCTTCCGGACATTACCGGCATTGATGTTGAACTGGATGGCGAGAATTTTACCCTGCTGTCAGGGGAGATCCTGAGCTGGCATCGCGAGCTGGCCTTTGCTAATGGCGAGCTACGTCGCAGCGTCGTCTGGCGCTCATCTCAAGGGAGACGCTATCGTCTCGAAAGCCGTCGTTTTGTGTCGCTGGATCAACTCCCGTTAGCGGCGATGCAACTCTCGATCACGCCACTGGATGCCTCCTCGCAGGTTGTTTTAAAAACCGGCATCGATGCGACCCAGACTAACAGCGGCAGGCAGCATCTGGATGAGATCTCGGTCAGGGTGTTTGACCCGCATTATCTGCAGGGGGTGTATGAAACCCAGGATCGCGCTGCTGATGTGGTGATCTCTGCCTGTTGTCGCCTTTCAATGGACAGCGACAGTTGCTTTACCGCCAAAAATCGCTCCATCACCGTTCACCATGCGCTGAATGTCACGCAGGGGGAGACGGTCACCCTTGAGAAACTGGTGTGGCTCACTCACCGCAGAGACAGAGCGCTGTCTATGGAGACCTTCGCGCGTAACGCTCTCACCGAACTCCAGGCCTGCGCGGCACACGGATACGCCGCCTTGCTGGCGCGTTCTGCCTGTGTCTGGGATAAGGTCTGGCACGATAGTCGGGTAGCGGTGTCGTCCACGGAAGAAAGGGATCAGATGGCGTTGGACTATGCCGTCTGGCATTTAACCGCCATGACGCCAGCCCATGACGAGCGAAGCAGTATCGCGGCTAAAGGGCTCACTGGGGAGGGGTATAAAGGGCACATCTTCTGGGATACAGAAATATTCCTGCTGCCTTTCCATCTTTTCACTCGCCCTCAGACAGCGCGCAGTCTACTGCGCTATCGTTGGTTAAACCTGCCGGGAGCACGTGAAAAAGCCCGCAGAAACGGTTGGCCTGGTGCACTTTTCCCGTGGGAGAGTGCGGCAAGCGGGCAGGAAGAGACGCCGGAGTTCGCGGCAATCAATATCCGCACCGGTGTACGCCAGAAGGTGGCATCCGCCCTGGCTGAGCACCACATTGTGGCGGATATCGCCTGGGCCGTCGTCGCTTACTGGCAGGCGACACATGATGACGCCTTCATGCGCAATGAAGGTCTGACGCTGCTGATGGAGACAGCACTGTTCTGGATGGGGCGCGCCACGAAAGTCAACGGGCGTCTGGAAATTCATAACGTGATTGGTCCGGATGAATACACGGAGCACGTCAATAACAACGCTTATACCAACTATCTGGCCTGGCATAACGTCGCCAGTGCCCGCCAGTTCATGTCGATGTTCGGGCGGGAGGATGCGCACTTTACGGAAAACGCTAATCGCTTCCTGACTCATTTATGGCTGCCGGCGGCGAATGCCGAGGGTGTACTGCCTCAGGATGATAGCTTCATGGCGAAACCGACTATCGATCTGAGTCGTTATAAAGAGAAAGCGGGTAAACAGACCATCCTGCTGGATTACTCCCGCGCAGAAGTGAACGAGATGCAGATCCTCAAGCAGGCGGATGTGGTGATGCTCAACTACCTGCTGCCGGAACGATTTACACCTCAGCAATGTGTCGCCAATCTGGCGTACTACGAGCCACGCACCATCCATGACTCTTCATTGAGCAAAGCCATTCACGGGATTGTTTTCGCGCGTTGCGGCGATACTGAGCGGGCATACGCCTTCTGGCGGGACGGCATCGCCATCGATCTGGGCAACGATCCGCACAGCAGTGATGAGGGGATCCATGCTGCCGCGACAGGGGCTATATGGTCGGGGGTGATTCAGGGATTTGCGGGTGTACAGATTGTGGCCGGGGAACTGCATCTGGCGCCGAAACTTCCTGCCCACTGGCGAAAACTCACCTTCCCGTTGCGCTGGCGAAACGCAAGCATGCGCTTCACCTTTGAAAATGAAGTTATAACCATCGAGACCTCAATGCCTGTCACTCTGACGCTGTGGGGCAAAATCCTCAGTGCAGCGGGGCGGCAAAACTTTGCTTACAAGGATTTTATGACGTCCGTTTCTGGGACCGCTACCACAGAGAGGGGCCATGATGCTTAAGGCTGTTGTATTTGACCTTGATGGCGTGATTACCGACACCGCGCATCTCCATTTTCTGGCCTGGCGTGCCGTGGCGCAGGAGATTGGCATCGCCATTGACGAAACCTTCAACGAAGAACTTAAGGGGATAAGCCGCATGGACTCCCTGATGCGGATCCTGCGTCACGGTGGGAAGGAGAAGGCGTTTGACCACCCTCAGCGCCTGGCGCTGGCGAGCAAAAAAAATGCGCTCTACGTGCGGTCTCTGGCCTCGCTGACCCACGAATCACTGCTTCCCGGCATCCCCGAGGTGTTAGCTGAGATCCGCGCCGCGAACGTCAGAACAGGGCTTGCCTCTGTCTCACTGAATGCCTCGGGAATCTTACGCGCGCTGGGGATACAGCAGGCGTTTGATTTTTGCGCCGATGCCTCCCGCATTGCCTGTTCAAAACCGGATCCGGAGATCTTCCTTACGGCCTGTGCAGGGCTGAATGTTCGTCCTCAGGAGGCTATCGGCATTGAAGATGCCGCGGCTGGCGTCGAGGCAATTAACGCAGCGGGGATGCAGTCGGTGGGAATTGGACCTGGGCTGGACCATGCGGGGCTACAACTTCGTTCAACGCGGGAACTGTCCTGGAAATGTCTGACCGATTTCTGGGCCTCCCGGACCGTATTGATAAGGAACTAATAATGGCTCAACTGTCTCTGAAACATATTCAGAAAATCTATGATAACCATGTCCACGTGGTAAAGGATTTCAACCTCGAAATAGAGGATAAAGAGTTTATTGTCTTCGTCGGTCCCTCTGGATGCGGTAAATCGACGACCCTGCGTATGATTGCCGGGCTGGAGGAGATCAGTGCAGGTGAACTGGTGATCGATGGGGTCTGCATGAATGATGTCCCGGCCAAATCCCGGGATATCGCCATGGTTTTCCAGAACTACGCGCTCTACCCGCACATGACGGTCTACGACAACATGGCGTTTGGCCTGAAGATGCAAAAAATTGCGCCAGCAATCATTGAAGAGCGGGTGAACTGGGCGGCGCAAATTCTGGGTCTGCGCGATTACCTTAAGCGCAAACCTGGTGCCCTGTCTGGAGGCCAGCGCCAGCGCGTGGCATTAGGCAGGGCAATCGTGCGCGAAGCCGGGGTATTCCTGATGGATGAACCGCTCTCGAACCTCGACGCCAAGCTCCGGGTGCAGATGCGCGCTGAAATCAGCAAGCTGCACCAGAAGCTTAACACCACCATGATCTACGTGACCCACGATCAGACGGAAGCCATGACCATGGCGACCCGGATTGTGATCCTTAAAGACGGCATCATTCAGCAGGTGGGGGCACCAAAACAGGTGTATAACCAGCCTGCAAATATTTTTGTCGCGGGCTTCATCGGCTCTCCGGCGATGAATTTCATCCGCGGCGCGATAGACGATCGCTATTTCGTCACCGAAACACTGCGGCTTGAGATCCCTGAAGACAAACTCACCGCGCTGAATAGCCAGGGGTACCAGCGTAAAGCCGTGGTATTCGGCATCCGTCCGGAAGATATTGTTACACCACAGGGCGAGGGTGAAAGCATTACCGCGAAAGTCAGCGTCGCGGAGCTGACAGGCGCCGAATTTATGCTCTACGCCAGCGTTGGGGGGCATGAACTGGTCGTTCGAGCGGGCGCATCAAATGACTATGCGGCAGGGGATAATATCGACATCCGCTTCGATATGAATAAGTGCCATTTCTTCGACGCGGAAACGGAAATGGCAATCCAATAATAAGTTCGTTCGCCGGGAATACCCATTCCCGGCTTTTGTGTTTGTTAATTATATAGGGAATATTTTAATGAGTACTCTACTAAAAAGCGCTGCGCTTGTTCTATGCGCAGGGGTTAGCTGCGCGCAGGCAACGGAAACCGAAAAACACTGGGATTTTAATATTGGTGCTATGTATGAAATTGAAAATGTCGAAGGTCAGGGCGACGATAAAGATGGGTTATATGAACCCTCCGTGTGGTTTAATGCCACATGGGATGCCTGGACAATTGCCATGGCGATGTATCAGGAAGGGCCGGTTGACTATAGCAGCATGACCCGTGGCACCTATTTCGATCGTCCAGAATTTGAATTGCGTTATCGCATTATCGGTACCGATGACTTTGTTCTTGGCCTGACCGGCGGCTTCCGTAATTACAGTTATCATTTTAAAGATGAACAGGGTGCTAAAGACGGAACTGCAAATATGCAGCGCTACAAAATTCAGCCGGACTGGGATCTGAAACTGACCAACGACTGGCGCTTTAGCGGCTGGTTTGCTATGTATCAGTTTGCCAATGACCTGGAAGAAACCGGCTATTCTGACAGTCGGGTCGAAACTGAAACCGGCTTTACCTGGACTATCAACGAAACGATTTCGGCCAAAATTAACTACTATTTAGAGCGTGGCTTTAATATGGATAGTTCGCGCAATAATGGCGAATTTTCCACGCAGGAAATCCGCGCCTATCTGCCGCTTTCGTTAGGCAGCACCACCCTGACGCCTTATACTCGCCTCGGTCTTGATCGCTGGTCAAACTGGGACTGGCAAGACGATCCTGACCGAGAGGGGCATGACTTTAACCGACTTGGCCTGCTCTATGCCTATGATTTCAGCAATGGTTTATCGATGACCCTGGAATATGCCTATGAATGGGAACACCATGATGAAGGTGAAAGCGATCGCTTCCACTATGCAGGTATCGGGGTAAATTACGCGTTCTGACAGGTTGTACACCAGGGGTTATCGCCCCTGGTGTTAGCGCAGAGACTCAGCACAGGAAAAATGGGTGTCCACCAGCACCTTTCGCGGCGCGGGTTGACCAGCGATACGTCTGAACAGAAGCTCGCAACTCTCTTCACCCAGTTTGCGCGTCGGGATATCAAAGCCGGCGGGCACGGGGGTCAAAATGAGCGACAGCATTGGGTCACTGTAACCCGCCACTGCAACCTGCTCAGGGATCTTAATATTTAACGCATCCGCTGCGCGATAGAGGCTAAGCAGCTTCATGCTGTCGGTGGCAAATACCGCATTCGGCGGGATAGGCGAGGACAACAATTGAATGGCCGCCGCGAGCGCACTTTCATGGGTATAACCGCCGTCGATGACCCACTCAGGCTTAATAGTGACCTGATGTTTTTCAAGACTGGCCTTATAACCTGCAAGACGATCGATCGAAACGTGATAATCGAGGGGGGCATGCAGGCAGGCAATATCATGACGACCCTGTTTAATAAAAGTCTCTGTCAGTGTGGCGCTGTCATGATAATTATCGGTGTCTACAGAGTAAATGTTCTCAAAATTACCTTCTACTTTACCGATCACAACCACTGGAATACCGTAGGCATCGAGTCTGGAGAAAAAGGACTCATTTGCCGGTGAACTCAGCATGATGATCCCTTTAATCATTTTCTGTTTTATTTTGTTTTCACATTTCAGCAGGTCATCTTCACTGCTTTTTGATGTCTGCAAAATAACGTCAAAACCTTCCTGCTCCGCTTTCGCAGTAATGGCATGCAGCACATCAGAGAAAAAAGGATTGCCGACTGTAGTTTTGGTAGAACGGGTTGAAATAACCATTATGGCATCAAAGCCGGAAGAGGTCAGGGCGCGGGCGAGTTTATTGGGTTCATAATTTAATTCTGCAATTGCCTTGAGCACCTTCTCGCGCGCTTCGGGTGAAATATTTGTTTGCTTATTCAAAACTCTGGACACGGTTGATTTCGAAACGCCTGCAACTCGCGCAATATCATAAATGGTGGGTGACATACACCTTACTCGCTCCTGAAAGACAGCAATTTGGCTCATCTTACTGGAGAGAAAACGGCAATAGCAATAATTATGAATTGATAATCAACGATCTGCCCCCATTTATTGTATTCTGAAGCAAGTGATTTCAGAGTTCCACGCAATGAAGGACGGCGATGAAGCGACTTAAAAATGAACTTAATTCTCTGGTTAATCGCGGGGTTGACCGTCATTTGCGCCTCGCGGTTACCGGACTGAGCCGCAGCGGCAAAACCGCCTTTATTACGGCGATGGTCAATCAGCTGTTGAACCTGCATACGGGGGCGCGCTTGCCGCTATTAAGCGCGGTGCGTGAAGAGCGCCTGCTTGGCGTTAAACGCGTGCCACAGCGCGATTTTGGCATTCCGCGCTTTACCTATGATGAAGGGCTCGCCCAGCTGTATGGCGCGCCGCCCAGCTGGCCAACGCCGACCCGCGGGGTGAGTGAAATCCGTCTGGCGCTGCGCTACCGCTCGAACGACTCCCTGATGCGCCACTTTCGCGATACCTCTACTTTGTATCTGGAGATCGTCGATTATCCCGGCGAATGGCTGCTCGACCTGCCGATGCTGGCCCAGGATTATTTAAGCTGGTCCCGACAGATGACCGGTTTGCTGCACGGACAGCGGGAGGAGTGGTCGGCCAAATGGCGTGCGCTGTGCGCCGGGCTGGATCCGCTGGCGCCGGCCGACGAAAACCGGCTGGCGGCCATCGCCGATGCCTGGACCGAGTATTTGCACACCTGTAAACACCATGGCCTGCACTTTATCCAGCCGGGCCGTTTTGTGCTGCCCGGCGATATGGCAGGTGCTCCGGCGCTACAATTTTTCCCGTGGCCGGATGTGGATGGCGTGGGCGAGTCGAAGCTGGCGCAGGCGGATAAGCACACCAATGCGGGCATGCTGCGCGAGCGTTTTAACTACTACTGCGAGAAAGTGGTGAAGGGCTTTTATAAAAACCACTTCCTGCGCTTCGATCGCCAGATTGTGCTGGTGGACTGTCTGCAGCCGCTTAACGGCGGGCCTCAGGCGTTTAACGACATGCGCCTGGCACTCACCCAACTGATGCAGAGCTTCCATTACGGGCAGCGGACGCTGTTCCGGCGTTTGTTCTCTCCGGTTATCGACAAGCTGCTGTTTGCCGCCACCAAGGCTGACCACGTCACGGTCGATCAGCACGCCAATATGGTTTCTTTGCTGCAACAGTTGGTGCAGGATGCGTGGCAAAACGCCGCCTTTGAAGGCATCAGCATGGACTGCCTGGGGCTTGCCTCAGTGCAGGCTACCCAGAGCGGGCTGATCGACGTCAACGGCGAAAAGATCCCGGCGCTGCGCGGCAACCGTCTGAGCGACGGCGAGCCGCTGACGGTCTATCCGGGAGAAGTGCCCGCCCGTCTGCCGGGCCAGGCGTTCTGGCAAAATCAGGGCTTCCAGTTCGAGGCTTTCCGCCCGCAGATGATGAATGTTGACCAGCCGCTGCCGCATATTCGCCTCGATGCCGCGCTGGAGTTTTTAATTGGAGATAAGTTGCGATGACCGAACCGTTGAAACCGCGCATCGATTTTACCGGCACGCTGGAGCAGGAAAATCGCGAAGCCTTTAAAACCGCGCAAATCTTTGCTGACGCCGAGGCCGAGCATTTTGCCCCGGCGGTCACAGAGATGTTGCCCGCAGAAGAGGGGCAGGCCGAGGCGGTAGTGGACGCCGCGCTGCGCCCAAAACGCAGCCTGTGGCGAAAAATGGTCACCGCAGGGCTGTTACTGTCTGGCGTGACGGTCGTCGGCCAGGGCGTGCAGTGGGCGATGAACGCCTGGCAAACTCAGGACTGGGTGGCGCTGGGCGGCTGTGCAGCCGGGGCATTGATCGTCGGGGCTGGCGTTGGCTCGATTGCCAGCGAATGGCGACGCCTGTGGCGACTGCGCCAGCGGGCCCATGAGCGCGACGAAGCCCGGGATCTGCTCCACAGCCACGGCACCGGTAAAGGACGCGCGTTTTGCGAAAAACTGGCAAAGCAGGCCGGGCTCGATCAATCGCATCCGGCCCTGCAGCGCTGGTATGCCGCGATCCACGAAACGCAAAACGACCGGGAAGTCGTGTCCCTGTATATCCATCTGGTACAGCCGGTGCTGGATGCCCAGGCCCGGCGCGAGATCAGCCGCTCGGCCGCCGAATCCACCTTGATGATCGCCGTCAGCCCGCTGGCGCTGGTGGATATGGCCTTTATCGCGTGGCGCAACTTGCGCCTGATTAACCGCATTGCCACCCTGTATGGCATCGAACTGGGCTATTACAGTCGCCTGCGTCTGTTCCGCCTGGTGCTGCTGAATATCGCCTTCGCGGGGGCCAGCGAGCTGGTGCGTGAAGTGGGGATGGACTGGATGTCGCAGGATCTGGCCGCCAGGCTTTCGGCGCGCGCGGCGCAGGGTATTGGTGCCGGGCTGCTGACGGCCCGACTGGGGATTAAAGCGATGGAGCTGTGCCGTCCACTGCCGTGGACAGAGGACGATAAACCGCGTCTGGGCGATTTTCGTCGTGAATTAATCGGTCAGCTAAAAGAAACCCTGACTAAAAAACCGCAGTAACCTTAATGCCGCGCACAAAACTCCGCCACTAAACGCTCAGGCTGTCAATATTTGTTGACAGCCGTCTTCCCGATTGCCGATATCTGGCTTATCATTTCAGTGTTACCGCCTATAGAGTGATTTTCCCATGCGTCTGGAAGTGTTTTGTAAGGACCGTCTCGGCCTGACTCGCGAGTTACTCGATCTCCTTGTTTTGCGTAGCATTGATCTGCGCGGCATCGAGATTGACCCAATCGGGAAGATTTATCTGAACTTTGCTGAAATTGCCTTCGATACATTCAGCAGTTTAATGGCTGAAATCCGCCGTATCGCTGGCGTTACGGATGTTCGCACCGTGCCCTGGATGCCCTCCGAACGCGAGCATCTGGCCCTGAGCGCGCTGCTCGAAGCGATGCCGGAACCCTTTCTGTCCCTTGATCTGAAAGGCAAAATTGAACGCGCCAACCTGGCGAGCTGCCAGCTGTTTGCCCAGGAGCAGGACAAACTGAGCAGCCACAATGCCGCCCAGCTGATCCCCGGCTTCAATTTCCAGCGCTGGCTGGAGAGCAACCCGCAGTCAACGCACAGCGAACACGTGGTCATCAACGGACAGAACTTCCTGATGGAGATCACGCCGGTCTACCTGCAGGGCGAAAACAACCTCAGCACCCTGACCGGGTCAGTTATCATGCTGCGCTCCACGGTGCGAATGGGACGTCAGTTGCAAAACCTGGCGAGCCCGGATGTCAGCGCCTTTAGCCAGATTGTGGCGGTGAGTCCGAAAATGCGTCATGTGGTCGATCAGGCGCGCAAGCTGGCGAATCTGGCGGCACCTTTGCTTATCACCGGCGACACCGGAACGGGCAAAGATCTGCTGGCCCATGCGGTCCATCAGGCCGGTCCGCGTGCGGCCAAACCGTATCTGGCGTTAAACTGCGCCTCGATTCCGGAAGATGCGGTGGAAAGCGAGCTATTCGGCCACGCGCCGGAGGGCAAAAAAGGCTTCTTCGAGCAGGCCAACGGGGGCTCGGTGCTGCTGGACGAGATCGGTGAAATGTCACCGCGGATGCAGGCCAAGCTGCTGCGCTTCCTCAACGACGGCACCTTCCGCCGGGTCGGGGAAGATCATGAGGTGCATGTGGATGTGCGCGTGATCTGCGCCACCCAGAAGAATCTGGTCGAGCTGGTGCAAAAGGGCGTCTTCCGGGAGGATCTCTACTATCGTCTGAACGTGCTGACCCTGAATATTCCGCCGCTGCGCGACTGTCCGCAGGACATCATGCCGCTGACCGAACTGTTTGTGGCGCGCTTTGCCGACGAGCAGGGGATCCCGCGACCGAAGTTCTCTGCCGATCTCAATAACGTGCTCACCCGCTACGGCTGGCCGGGAAATATCCGTCAGTTGAAGAATGCAATTTATCGCGCCTTGACCCAGCTGGAAGGCTACGAACTGCGACCGCAGGACATTCTGCTGCCGGATTACGATGCCGGATCGGTGGCGGTAGGCGAAGAGGCGATGGAAGGGTCGCTGGATGATATTACCAGCCGCTTTGAACGCTCGGTGCTGACGCAGCTGTATCGTAACTATCCGAGCACGCGTAAGCTGGCGAAACGGCTTGGGGTTTCACACACCGCGATTGCCAATAAGCTGCGCGAGTATGGTCTGAGCCAGAAGAAGGGCGAGGAGTAAAAACAAGAAAGCCTCCGTCAGGAGGCTTTCTTTATGCACTTACGCTTTCAGTGCTTCCAGCGCGGCAGTGTAGTCTGGCTCGGTGGTGATTTCATTCACCAGGTGGCTGAAGACGACGGTGTCGTTTTCGTCAACCACGACCACGGCACGGGCAGCCAGGCCTTTCAGGGCGCCTTCAGCGATGCCGACGCCATAGTCCTGCAGGAACTCAGGGCTACGCAGGGTGGACAGGGTGATAACGTTGCTCAGGCCTTCTGCACCGCAGAAGCGGGACTGAGCGAACGGCAGGTCGGCAGAGATGCACAGCACAACAGTGTTGTCCATTTCAGTCGCCAGCTGGTTGAATTTACGCACGGAAGCGGCACACACGCCGGTATCGATGCTTGGGAAAATGTTCAGCACTTTACGTTTGCCGGCAAACTGGCTCAGCACGACGTCAGACAGATCTTTTGCTACGAGAGTAAAAGCCTGCGCTTTGCTACCAGCCTGAGGAATGGATCCTGCAACTGAAACCGGGTTGCCCTGGAAATGAACGAGTTGTGACATAGATATCTTCCTGTTTACATATAGTTAACGTCGCCGCTAGTGTATGTCATCAGCTGATAACACGGCAAACGCTATTTACACGAAGTCGCCCTACAGGAGTGAGAGATGAGGACCGTCAAGGTTTACGAAGAAGCCTGGCCATTGCATACGCCGTTTGTCATCTCCCGGGGAACCCGGAGCGAAGCCTGCGTGGTGGTGGTCGAGATCGAAGAAGAGGGTGTGAAAGGGGTTGGCGAATGCACGCCGTATCCTCGCTACGGGGAGAGTATCGCCTCGGTGATGGCCCAGGTGATGTCGCTGGCACCCCAACTGGAGCGCGGGCTGACGCGGGAAGCGCTGCAGGATCTGCTGCCTCCCGGTGCGGCGCGCAATGCTGTTGACAGCGCCCTGTGGGATTTAGCGGCCCGCCAGCAGGGCGTTACGCTTGCCGCACTGACCGGTGCGACGCTGCCGCAGACGGTTGTCACCGCCCAGACGGTGGTGATTGGTGAACCGGCGCAGATGGCGGCCAGTGCCAAAGCGCTGTACGCCGCCGGAGCGCGGCTTCTGAAAGTGAAGCTGGACGATCATTTAATTAGCGAGCGGATGGTAGCCATCCGGGATGCCGTCCCGCAGGCCACGCTGATTGTCGATGCTAACGAATCCTGGCACGGCGAAGGGCTGGCGGCGCGCTGTCAGCTGCTGGCGGATCTAAACGTCGCCATGCTCGAGCAACCCCTGCCGGCCGGGGACGACGCCGCGCTGGAGAATTTCATCCATCCGCTGCCGATCTGTGCTGATGAGAGCTGCCACTCTCGCGCGAGTTTGCCCGCGCTGAAAGGGCGCTACGAGATGGTGAATATTAAGCTGGATAAAACCGGCGGCATCACCGAAGCGCTGGCGCTGGCCGCCGAGGCGCGCAGGGGCGGTTTTTCCCTGATGCTCGGCTGCATGCTCTGCACGTCGCGGGCGATTAGTGCTGCCTTACCGCTGGCGGGCGAGGTGATGTTTGCCGATCTCGATGGCCCCACCTGGCTGGCGGTGGATGTCTCCCCCGCGCTGCACTTTACCACCGGCGTGGTTCATCTCTGATGTTCCCAGCGTAACAGCCAGGTCATTGCATTCAGGTACTTCTCGCTGGCCTCGTCTGACGAGATCGGCGGGAACTCGGCGGTAATGCAGTGCAGGCTCAGATCGGCGCACCAGCTGCCAAACGACCCCGGCGTTTCGTATCCGACGCTGGTGACCAGCGGCAGCGAAAACGCATCCGCCAGCCAGCTTCCCAACGGGCTATGGGCGGGATCTTCAATACAGGCCAGCGGATCGTGAAACGACACCACCCAGGCTGGATGCAGCTTATGGATCAATTGACACAGCGCCTGCGTCTCCGGCTCTGAACCGGGCTTTTCCCCCGTCAGCAATACCACATCCCGATCCTGTGCCGCACTGTTCCAGCGGTAGACCGTTTCACCGGCCCGCCAGTTGGCCGCAGGGAAGTTGCGATTTAAATCTACCCCGCGCGCATTCGAACGTAACCCCAGCTGGCAGCCGTCCGGGTTGACGGTCAGCACCACGTGATGGCGCCGCTGTTCCGGGGCCAGGGTTCGCAGCGCGCAGGAGAGGGTTACAATCGATGAGTTCTCGTCGCCGTGGGTGCCCGCGATGATCAGGCCACTGTGGCGATCGGCCTGCGGCGCCGGGAACCAGATTAGCGGAGCACCAAGGAGCGAGCGGCCATAATGTTCTGTTCCCGGCGGAAAAGCGCCGCGTTCCGTTCGTGGGCGGGTAAAGGACATAGAGGTTCCTGAAAAAGAGAGAGTTTAATGGCAGTGTTGTGCAAAACACGCGGTTAATCAAATAGTTTAAGCCCGCAGCGAAATCCGCTATATATCAACTTTTCGACGGAAGATATTTGCATTACCCTGTTCTGAAACAAATAATTACCCTCTGCTCGTTACCCATCCTTTTAAAGGGGATCTCATGAAGCATCCGGTTTCGCTGATTTGTTCTGCCTTGTGGCTCTGCGGCCTCTCTTCTTCCGCCTTTGCGGCTGACGTTCCTGCCGGAACGGAACTGGCGCAAAAGCAGGAGTTGGTGCGCCATATTAAAGATGAACCCGCTTCCCTCGATCCCGCGAAAGCAGTGGGCCTGCCCGAAATTCAGGTGATCCGCGATCTGTTCGAAGGTCTGGTGAATCAGAACGAAAAGGGTGAACTAATGCCCGGCGTCGCCACCCGCTGGCAGAGCAACGATAACCGGGTCTGGACCTTTACCCTGCGCGACAATGCCCAGTGGTCGGACGGCACCCCGGTGACTGCACAAGATTTTGTCTACAGCTGGCAGCGTCTGGTTGATCCTAAAACCACGTCGCCTTTCGCCTGGTTCGCCGCGCTGGCGGGCATCACCAACGCCCAGGCGATTATCGATGGCAAAGCCACGCCGGATAAACTCGGGGTAACGGCGGTCGACAGCCGCACGCTGCGCATCCAGCTTGATAAACCGCTGCCGTGGTTTGCGAACCTGACCGCGAGCTTTGCTTTCTATCCGGTGCAAAAAGCCAACGTCGAGAGCGGCCTCGAGTGGACCCGCCCTGGCGCGCTGGTGGGTAATGGCGCCTATACCCTGAAGGAGCGGGTGGTGAATGAGAAGCTGGTGGTTGAGCGCAACGGCCACTACTGGGATAACGCCAAAACCGTGCTACAGACCGTCACCTTTGTGCCAATTAACCAGGAGTCCTCTGCCACTAAACGCTATCTCGCGGACGGGATCGACATTACCGAATCCTTCCCGAAAAACCTGTACCAGAAGCTGCTGAAAGACATTCCGGGCCAGGTCTATACCCCGCCGCAGCTGGGAACCTACTACTACGCGTTTAACACCCAGAAAGGCCCGACTGCGGATGCCAGGGTACGTCTGGCGCTGAGCATGACCATCGATCGGCGGATCATGGCAGATAAAGTGCTGGGTACCGGCGAGAAGCCTGCATGGCACTTTACCCCTGACGTAGCCGCCGGTTTTACCCCGGAGCCGTCGCCATTCGAGCAGATGAGCCAGGAAGAGATGAATGCACAGGCCAAAACCCTGCTGCAGGCGGCGGGCTACAATGCGCAGAAACCGCTGAAGCTGACCCTGCTGTACAACACCTCGGAAAACCACCAGAAGATCGCCATTGCGGTCGCATCGATGTGGAAGAAAAATCTCGGCGTAGAGGTGAAGCTGCAAAATCAGGAGTGGAAAACCTATATCGACAGCCGCAATACCGGCAATTTCGATGTGATCCGCGCCTCGTGGGTCGGGGATTACAACGAGCCGTCTACGTTCCTGTCTTTGTTGACCTCCACCCACACCGGCAACATTTCCCGCTTCAACGATCCGGCGTATGACAAGGTGATTAGCCAGGCGGCGCTGGAGACGACGGTGAAAGCCCGCAATACGGATTACAACATGGCGGAAAAAATTCTCGCCGAAAAAGCGCCGATCGCACCAATCTACCAGTACACCAACGGGCGTTTAATCAAACCCTGGGTGAAGGGTTATCCTATTAATAACCCGGAAGACGTGGCGTACAGCCGCACTATTTATATCGAGAAGCACTAACCGTTAACGCAAAAAAAGCGCCAGCCTCCGTTGCGAGGCCTGGCGCTTTTTTTATGCCCGATTTACTGCTGCAGCACTTCGGCAAATTTCGCCAGCCATTGGGGATGGGCAGGCCAGGCGGGCGCGGTGACCAGATTACCGTCAACGTGCGCCTGATCGATACCAATGTCGGCATACTGTCCACCGCTGAGTCGTACCTCTGGCGCGCAGGCCGGGTAGGCGCTGCAGGTGCGGCCTTTCAGGATGCCTGCGGCGGCCAAAAGCTGCGGGCCGTGGCACACGGCGGCAATCGGTTTACCCGCTTTATCAAAGGCCTGTACCAGTTTGATTACATCCTCATTTAAGCGCAGATATTCTGGGGCGCGTCCACCGGGGATTAAGAGGGCGTCATAATCCTGCTCTTTCGCTTCGGCAAAATCGGCGTTGAGAACAAAGCGGTGGCCAGGTTTTTCGCTGTAGGTCTGGGCACCGTCAAAATCATGGATCGCAGTCTGGATGAAATCGCCCTTGGCTTTATCCGGACAGACTGCGTCAACGCGATGGCCAATCATCTGTAGCGCCTGAAAAGGCACCATGGTTTCGTAATCTTCGGCATAATCCCCGACCAGCATCAGAATCTTTTTGCTCATCTAAACCACTCCTCAAGGAATAATACGTAACATACAAAGGGTGTTATTACGCGGCCAGCACTCTGTTCCGCCCATCGTTTTTTGCGCGATACAGCGCATCATCTACCCGCTTAAACAGCGCGTCGATATTTTCATCCGGATTATGTCGCGCAACGCCAATACTGACGGTAAAACGCGGCAGGCCCGGGAGTGCAATGTGTGCGACTGCTGCACGCACGGTTTCTGCTACCTGCATGGCCGCCTCCAGCGAGGTGCGGGGCAGCAGCAGCACAAACTCCTCACCACCCCAGCGGAACACGTAGTCATCTTTTCGACAGGCGCTTTCCAGCATCCGCGAGAGGGCGATCAACACCTCATCGCCTTTCTGGTGGCCAAACATATCGTTGATGCGCTTGAAATGATCGGTATCGACCAGCAGCAGGCTGAACTCCTGCTGCACAGGCAGCTGGGATGGCGAGGTTTGATCGGTGAGGTGATAAAACTGGCGGCGATTGAGCAGGCCGGTTAATGAATCGTGCTGGGCGGCGTGCTCCAGCTCCTGCTCGAGCCTTTTTTGTTCGGTGATATCGTGAATGATGCACAGCATCAGCTTGTCGCCGTAAATCTCAATGGGCCCGGCGTAGGTCTGCACGTGGCGGGTACTGCCATCAGCGAGGCGATGGACAAAATTGAGCGGCTTATGGCCACCTGGCAGACGGGCGATTTCGGCCATTACCGGCAGGATATTGCGGCCCAGGGTGTTTATTTCCCAGGTGTGCTTGCTGCACATCGCATCGTGGGTATAGCCGTAAAAATTGAGCGCGGCGAGGTTAGCATCCACAATCTGCCCGTCGCGGGAGGGGTCGATTAGCAGCATCGGTGCGCTGTTGGTCAGGAAAAACCGGGCGTAAAAACCCTGCTTCTTACGCTGGTAGGTGGCGGACCGCGTGGCTTTCAGGCCGCCAGGCGGCTGGCGAGCAATCCCTTCGAAGACGATCACCTCGCCGACCCCCTCAAAGGTGGCAAGGGAGAGGCGACAGGTGAGACTGAACTGCTGATTGTGGGGCCCTACCGTCCAGATCTCGACGATATCCTGCTTTATTTTTAAGTCCGGAACGTACATCGACAGGGCATTTTGGGCATGAGCAGAGTTGGGGCCTTTACGCAGGGTATCCAGCGTCGCGTCATGCATTATCTCTTTGGCTGCAGAATTGGCGAACAGCAGATATTCCGTGACCGGCGCGACCAGCCAGACGGGCGTGTTAAGAACATTCAGCGCATCAAACCCTGCTGGCATATGTCGATCCCTTTTATCGGCACAGTGTAAGTGCCAGAGGTCCACGTCGGCTCAGGCTCGCGTGGGTTTCTCTGAAACATACTCTACTTCATGCGTTCAGGCAGGATTTTTTTGTGAGATTGCCGGGAAATTCGTATTAATTTTACCAGCTGGAATAGTTTTATTTTCTGCGGTTTTTTGATCGGTTAATACGTGAATTCGGTCGGCGGGGAGCGGGTGAGAAAATAAAAAGCCCTGTAAGTAGCTGCAGCCGAGAGTGGTTAATAGCGCCAGCTGTTCTTGTGTTTCAATACCTTCCGCTACCACATTCATATTCATACTACGGGCAACGTTGATGATGGTCGCTACGACTTTGGCGCTGGTTTCACTGTGACTCATATTTTTAATAAAACTTTTATCAATCTTTAACTCTTTTGCCGGCAGCGTATTTAACATCAACATGTTTGAATAGCCAGTGTCGAAATCATCAATAGAAACGGTGATCCCCACTTTGCTGAATTCATCGAGCAGCTGGACGCTACGGTCGAGGTTTTTAAGGGCGGAGCTTTCGGTCACTTCAACGATCAGGCGTGTGGGTGACAGAGAGTATTTTCGTAAGGCTTCCGTCACCACGAAGAATATATCGGGCTGTTCAAACTGGATGGGCGATAAATTGATCGCCAGTGTCCAGGAATGCCCGGCCTGATCCCAAATCTGCAGCTGGCGGCAGGCCTCGTTAATCACCCAGTTGCCTACTGGCATAATCAGACCGGTTTTTTCCAGCGCCGGTAAAAAGGCGGCGGGCAGTAAAATACCCTGTTCCGGGTGGCGCTATCGTTGCGCTGGGCGCAATACTTGGGCTGATACCAGACTTCAAACTGGCTGCGTGCCAGCGCCAGGGAGAGATCCTGCAGCAGTCCCGGCGTGGCGGAGAGCGCCTGCGACATCCCCACGTGGTAAATGGCCCAGCCGTTACGTCCATCATTTTTGACGTTATACATCGCGGTATCGGCTTTCAGCTTAAGCTCGTGCAGCGTCTGTCCGTGGTCAGGATAGAAGCTGACCCCCGCGCTCAGGGAGATATTCAGCGTATGCCCGCAGAGGTAAAAGGGGTGCTCAATGTCGCTGACCAGGGCAGTGCATAATTCAGTGACCTGGGCAGTGCTGCTGTTGGGACCCAGCACTGCAAACTCGTCGCCACCCATCCGGGCGAGGGTCATCTCAGGCGTTAAGTGGGCGTTGATACGCTGGACGACGTTAATCAGCAGCTCGTCCCCGACAAAATGTCCCCAGGTGTCATTCACGGCCTTAAAGCGATCGAGATCGAGGAAGATAAGCGCGTACATGCTGCCCGCGTCCCTGGCCTGACGCAATCCATCCTGCAGCAGAGAGTCCATCTGATGGCGATTGGCAAGGCCAGTCAGGGCGTCATAGCGCGCCTGGATCTCTAGCTGGTTATTCAGCTGGCGCAGGTTCACGGTCAGCCGGTGGGTGCGGGTGTGCGAATCGACGAGGGAAATGACCAGCATAATGCCGAGCAACACCAGCGTGGTGGCAGAGACCCAAATCGACAGCCCCGCTTCGCTAACGCCCCCGGCCATCGCGTGCTGACCCGAATGAAAGTTAGCCGCCGCCATGCCGGTATAATGCATGGCGCAGACCGCCGCTCCCATCACCAGCGCGGCAACAATCCGGTTCATCACCGCACCTTTATGATTTTGCCGCAGATGAAAGGCCAGCCACAGACCGACACCCGAGGCGACGATCGAAATAAAAACTGAAAGCAGAACAATGGCGGGGTTCCAGTGGATATCGCTGTGGCTCATCAGGGCGGACATACCGACGTAATGCATCGATACCACCCCTGTACTGAGGATCGCGGTCGCCAGTAACAGGCGCGCAACCGACAGCGAACTGCCTGACACGGCAATATTAATGGCAAGCGTGGTGGCGACCAGCGAGATGGCAAATGAGAACAGGGTCAGCCCAAGGTCGTAGCTCATCATCACCGGCATGCGCATCGCCAGCATGCCGATAAAATGCATTGACCAGATCCCCACCCCCAGGGTAATCCCGCCGGCGAAACGCCAGAACAGGGACGTATTTTTCCCGGCGAGCAGTACTTTGCCGGCGCTGTCCAGCGCGACAAAAGAGGCAATAAAGGCCACCAGATACGAAATTCCTATCAGAACAGGGTCCCAGGAAATGTACATCATCAGCATTCTCACGCTTAACATTCAGAGAGATAGACAGGCGCCCGCCAGGGACCACGCCGTAAAACGCTATTCTTTATTTCAGGCTTTATCGGATTAATGCCGAGAAAACATTAAGTGTTTTTTACGTGGAACGCCAAGAATATATTCAATATTATAGGGTTTAGCCACACTTAATAATCAGGAGCAGGATGCCGTCTACCGCTTAAGTTAAGATTAATTAATGAGTGTCTTAATCGATATTTACCCGGTTGCATTCAGTAAACAGCGTTAAGCAGTATCTCATGATGATGGTTTTCGCTATCGCGGAGTCAAATCCCACCTTAAGGCAAACTCTTCGCGCTTAACCGCAAAGAAAATACCTATACGAAATGAAGGTGAAAAAATAAATGCCGGGTGCTATAAGTTTTATACCTACTAAGAAAGCGTGTTGCAGGATCTATTATGCTTAGAAACATTAGCGTAAGGACTTTTATTCTGAGTTATCTGGTGGTTGTGTTTTTATTAATCGAAGGTCTGGTTCTCTTTTTAGCACAGCGAACATCACTGTTAATTGCACTTAATGTTATTTTTGTCGTTGCCTTTCTTTTCCTGCAGTTTTACATGACTCAATATCTGGTGCGGCCGATCAATACGGTGAAAAAAAGTATTGAAGAGGTGGTCTCCGGCAATCTGGGCGTCACCATTCCTGAATTCGGAAACAACTGTGCGGGCAGGCTGATCCCCGGTATCAACACGCTGTCGGACAACCTTGCGACCCTGGTGCGCGAGATCCGTTCGTCGTCCCAGACGGCGATGACCCTTTCTGAACAACTTGCTGCCCGCAGCACGGCGCTGTCGGCCAAGACGGAATTGCAGTCAGCCTCCCTGATCCAGACCTCCGCCAGCATGGAACAGATGGCGGCCACCACCAAAAATACCGCCGACAACACCCGACTTGCCAACGAACGGGCGAATCTGGCTACCCAGCAGGCGAAAAAAGGGGGCGCGTTGATGGGACAGGTGGCCAACAACATGCACTCGATTACCGAATGTGCCCAACAGATGACCGAAATCATCTCCCTGATTGATGGCATCGCGTTCCAGACCAATATCCTGGCGCTGAATGCCGCCGTTGAAGCAGCGCGCGCAGGCGATCACGGTAAAGGCTTCTCGGTTGTTGCGGGTGAAGTGCGCAGCCTGGCGCACCGCAGCGCGGAAGCGGCCAAAAACATCAAATCCCTGATCGACGTCACCAGCAGCAACGTCAGCCAGGGGGCGACGGTGGTGGCAGAAGCTGAGAAAAATATGCATGAGATCGTCAACGGTTCCGGGCAGGTCAGCAAGCTGATGGACGAAATCTCCACCTCAACGCACGAGCAGGAGAAGGGCATTGCGCAAATCACCGTGGCGCTGAACGATCTGGAGCAGATTACCCAGAGCAACGTGGTGATGGTGGAAGAGCTTTCCGGGTCGTCAGCGGTGCTGAAAAGCCAGGTCGTCGAACTCCAGACCCGCACCCGCAACTTCCATCTGGAACCGGGAGGCGCCGCCCAGCCGTTGAGTTATCAAACGCGAGCGGAACACGTCTTCTGATAAAACAGCCTGGTTCGCCAGGCTTTTTTGTCTCTGCAGATTCAGGATTACTCTCTTTTATGAACGAATTCAGCGCGATGCCGGGGTAAATTGTTGATTAACGTCTCAGGGTAGCTAGACTGACAACAATGATTTGCGAATGGTGGAGGCGCTGTGGAAGGCATAAAAGGATCGGAAGTTAACGTTCCTGACGCGGTTTTTGCGTGGTTATTCGATGGCAAAGGCGGAGCCAGACCGCTGACAAACGACGATATTATCGATCAGCAGCATCCCTGCTGGCTGCATCTTAATTATACCCACCCGGAGAGCGCACACTGGCTGGCTACCACGCCGCTGTTACCTAATAACGTGCGCGACGCGCTGGCCGGGGAAAGTCTGCGCCCCCGGGTCACCCGGATGGGCGAAGGCACCTTAATCACTCTGCGCTGTATAAATGGCAGCACCGATGAAAGGCCGGATCAACTGGTGGCGATGCGCCTCTATATGGATGAGCGCCTGATTGTCTCCACCCGTCAGCGCAAAGTGCTGGCGCTTGATGATGTGGTCGGCGATTTAAGAGAGGGCAGCGGTCCGCAGGATTGCGGTGGCTGGCTGGTGGATGTCTGTGATGCGCTGACCGATCACGCCAGCGAATTTATCGAAGAACTGCACGATAAGATCATTGACCTGGAAGATAACCTGATCGATCAGGTTATCCCGCCTCGCGGATTCCTGGCGCTGCTGCGCAAACAGCTGATCGTGATGCGTCGCTATATGGCCCCCCAGCGCGATGTCTATGCCCGCCTGGCCAGCGAGCGGCTCAGCTGGATGAGTGACGATCAGCGCCGCCTGATGCAGGATATCGCCGACAGGCTGGGGCGAGGTCTTGATGAGATTGACGCCAGTATTGCCCGCACGGCGGTTCTCACCGATGAAATCGCGCAGGTGATGCAAGAATCGCTCTCCCGGCGCACCTATACCATGTCGCTGATGGCGATGGTCTTTTTACCCAGTACCTTCTTAACCGGCCTGTTCGGCGTGAATCTTGGGGGCATCCCCGGTGGAGAGTTCCGCTTTGGCTTCTCGCTGTTTTGTATCATGTTAGTGGTTTTGATTGGGGGTGTTGCGTGGTGGTTGCATCGCAGTAAATGGTTGTAAATTTATACGCTTAGGACTTTCTGAATATCTTAAAACGCCATTTTAATTGAGCGAAGTCAATAAACCGTTTACCCACAAGGTGCACTATCACTCCCGCAGGTGAATGCAACGTCAAGCGATGGGCGTTGCGCTCCATATTGTCTTACTTCCTTTTTTGAATTACTGCATAGCAAAATTGATTCGTACGACGCCGACTTAAAAAAGTCGGCTTTTTTTTGCCTGCGACTCAGCAGCGACTACCCTAAAAGAGTCAACCCAGATTGTCTGGAGGGGAATATGTCGATGTTATTATCACTGCTGCTGCAACACACGCGGCAATCGGATCCGGTCCCGACCGACCCGATGCCCATTCCTGAACCGGCTCCGCGTCCACAGCCGATGCCCGATCCGCCGCCCGACGAAGTCCCGATTAAAATGTCGCATCAGAGGCGGAGATCTGCGAGGATACGCGCCTGCTGACTGTGAGCCTTTTACCGCGAGAATAACTGTGACTGCTTTTTCAACGCTGAATGTACTGCCTGCCGCCCAACTCGATAACCTTAACGAGTTGGGTTACCTGACGATGACCCCTGTGCAAGCCGCCGCACTGCCTGCGATCCTTGAAGGACGCGACGTCCGTGTGCAGGCAAAAACCGGCAGTGGTAAAACGGCGGCATTTGGTCTTGGGCTGTTACAGCAGATTGATGCCACCCTGTATCAGACGCAGTCGCTGGTGCTGTGTCCGACGCGCGAGCTGGCCGAACAGGTGGCGGGAGAGTTACGCCGTCTGGCGCGTTTCCTGCCAAATACCAAAATTTTAACCCTGTGCGGCGGACAACCGTTTGGCGCACAGCGTGATTCACTCCAGCACGCGCCGCACATTATTGTCGCCACGCCGGGCCGTTTGCTCGATCACCTGCAGAAGGGTACGGTGTCGCTTGATGCGCTGCAGACACTGGTGCTGGACGAAGCGGACCGCATGCTGGATATGGGCTTTAGCGACGCCATCGATGAAGTGACCCGTTTTGCCCCTCCATCACGTCAAACTTTGCTCTTCTCCGCGACCTGGCCGGAGGCGATTGCCGCCATCAGCGGGCGTGTGCAGCAAAATCCACTGGCGATTGAAATCGACTCCGTGGATGCACTGCCCGCGATTGAGCAGCAATTTTTTGATACCACCCAGCGCGGAAAAATCCCGCTGCTGCAAAAATTACTCAGCCTGCACCAGCCCGCCTCCTGCGTGGTGTTCTGTAATACCAAGAAAGATTGCCAGGCAGTATGCGATGCCCTGACGGAAGCCGGTCAGAGCGTGCTGTCCCTGCATGGCGATCTGGAGCAGCGCGATCGTGACCAGACTCTGGTGCGTTTTGCCAACGGCAGCGCCCGCGTGCTGGTTGCCACTGATGTTGCGGCCCGCGGCCTGGACATCAAATCGCTGGAGCTGGTGGTTAACTTCGAGCTGGCCTGGGATCCGGAGGTTCACGTTCACCGCATCGGGCGTACCGCGCGTGCGGGCAACAGCGGCCTGGCGATCAGCTTCTGTGCCCCGGAAGAGGCGCAGCGCGCCAACATTCTGGCTGAAATGCTGCAGATCAAACTCAATTGGGTAGAGGCGCCTGCCAACGTTGGCATTGTGCCGCTGGCCGCGGAGATGGTAACCCTGTGTATCGACGGCGGCAAAAAAGCCAAAATGCGTCCCGGCGACGTGCTGGGTGCGCTGACCGGTGATATTGGGCTGGACGGTGCGGATATCGGCAAAATTGCCGTACATCCGGCGCACGTGTATGTGGCGGTGCGTCAGTCGGTGGCGAAAAAAGCGTGGAAACAGCTGCAGGACGGCAAGATTAAAGGCAAAAGCTGTAAAGTGCGTCTGCTGAAATAAGCGGGCGGGAAAGCGTCTCAGAGTGACCTCTGAGACGCCTGATAGTTACTTCACTTCAACTACGTTCAGACGCATTTCATCCAGCTGAGTGTCGTCTTCTTCCGGCTGCCAGCCCGCAGGCTGCATTGGGATATCTTCCCGGTCAAACGCCAGATCGCCACCGTCCACGACGGCAGAACCGTGCTTGATTCCTTTAAAATCAAACAGATTAATATCGCTCAGGTGCGACGGCACCACGTTCTGCATGGCGCTGAACATGGTCTCGATACGTCCCGGGTAGCGTTTATCCCAGTCGCGCAGCATATCGCCAATCACCTGACGCTGCAGGTTTGGCTGCGAACCGCACAGGTTGCATGGAATGATCGGGTAGCCTTTTGCTTCGGCAAAACGCTCAATGTCTTTTTCGCGGCAGTAGGCGAGGGGACGAATAACGATATGCTTCCCGTCGTCGCTCATCAACTTAGGCGGCATGCCTTTCATTTTACCGCCGTAGAACATGTTCAGGAACAGCGTCTGTAAGATGTCGTCACGGTGGTGACCGAGGGCAATCTTGGTCGCGCCCAGTTCAGTCGCCGTGCGGTACAAAATGCCACGACGCAGGCGAGAGCACAGCGAGCAGGTGGTTTTGCCTTCCGGGATCTTCTCTTTAACGATGCCGTAGGTGTTCTCTTCGACAATTTTGTACTCAACGCCCAGCTGTTCCAGATATTCCGGCAGGATATGTTCCGGGAAGCCGGGCTGTTTTTGATCCAGGTTGACCGCAACCAGTGAAAAATTGATCGGCGCGCTTTGCTGCAGGTTGCGTAGGATCTCCAGCAGGGTATAGCTGTCTTTGCCACCAGACAGGCAAACCATGATCCGGTCGCCTTCTTCAATCATGTTGTAGTCTGCAATGGCTTCGCCGACGTTGCGGCGCAGACGCTTCTGTAATTTGTTAAGGTTGTACTGGTCTTTCTTGGTAATATCTTGATTTTGCGACATTTAATAATGGCTCAATTCGTTCGTGGCAAACGCCGTGCATGCCGCCCAGCGTTCAGACGGGGGGACTGCAGGTCAACATGAAAAAGTATGGCGTGTATGGTACGGATTACGGCGATGAATGTCAGCACGTTTTATATCTGCCCCGGCATACACCCGCGCAAACTCAGTAACTAGTACGGTGCCCTCATCGCGCAATCATTATAAAGGCTCATGTGTTAATGCCAACGTCGCCTGTACGCTTGAACAGGGGCAGGTACTAAATGTGCCAGGAAATCAAACAGGATTGACACATTGAGGCGATAACTATGAATAAGCGATGGCATTTGATGTTTGGCGTTGTTGTTCTGCTTGCCGGGTTCTCATCAGTACAGGCGAACACCACGGCGTTAGGATTGACCCTGGGGCAAACCACACTCAATCAGTTTACGAAAGCCTGGCCGTCGGCTCAGCATGAAGGGCGCAGCAAGTGGAGCGAGGGGGATATCTACTCAATCCCGACAAACGAGCTGGTGCTGGAAGGGATCAAAAACAATGCGGTTATCTTCAATAAAGCGGGGAGAGTGACCGCTGTAGTCATTGATATCGACAAGAATAAATTCGACCAAATGCACCAGATGCTGTCGCAAAAATACACGGTGCGAAAACATAACATCTCAGTGGTAGGGGATAAATACGCCAGGTACGAAAATGATAACGATGTGATTGAGCTCGACGCCCCCCATCTGTCCACAGAAATGACGCTTACCTACTCGGAAAAAATGTTTCAGGAGGCTTATCTTAAAAAGAGCGCCGAACAGTTGGATAAGCGCTGAGTTTTACCGATACTGTTTTGATTTGGTGGAAAAGGACAGGACATGATCGATTTGTCGCCGCTGGGGCATGCTCTCGCGGCTGTTGTACTGCAGTGTTTATTTGGTATCACGCGCGGAAGATGGGCGATTGGCGGCGCGATAGGGTGCATCTGGTTCATCGCCAGGGAACACACCCAGGCTGAGTATCGTTGGATCGCCCTGTTTGGCCACGGTAAGCGCGCTAACATGCCGTGGTACGGTGGTTTTGATTACCGGGTATGGAATATAAGCAGTCTGCTGGACTGGCTGGTGCCGGTCGCCGCCTGCATCATCCTTTTTTTGCTGGTTCGCGCTCAGAAGAGAATCGCGACTTATCGCGCGCTTAGCAGCGCAGATGATTAATCGTTATCAAGAATAAGAAGGGCTTCACCGAGATGACCGACAATATTGGCAACATCGAAAATGAGCGCAAACCACAGGCAGGTGAGTAAGGTCAGCGCGGCCAACGCAATGTGATTAAACATACCAGGCATCCTAAGGATATTTCAGGCAATTTTGGTTTCTTTAAATTTGCCTTTAACCACCCCGTCATAGAAGCGCCCCTTAGAAACCACGTTCAAAAAATCGTTAAAAATCCGTACCGGGACGCTCTGATATTGCCAGGCGCTCCGATCGCGAAAGCGGATCTCAAGCGTCTCGCTACATTTATCGTAAGCAATAGAGGCGATACGGGAAGATTTAACAGCGTGGTGGATCACAATAGCGGGTCCTTTACAGCAGTGCAGACATGAGATTTATCTTGTATCAAATGGCCAGGGTGGCGCAACAAAAAGTGTGAAAAAGATGGCATGTCAGTGCGAAAGGATATGAACAAAAATTCAGCAAGTGGATGGGGAAATAAGCAAACTATTTTAACAATATAAAGAGAAAGCCCGCGTCGTTACGCGGGCTAATATCATCAGAACTGGTAAACCAGACCGAGCGCGACGATGTCATCGGTACCGATGCCATTATCTTTGTAGAACTGATCGTCTTCATCCAGCAGGTTAATTTTATAATCAACGTAGGTGGACATATTTTTGTTGAAGTAGTAAACCGCGCCCACTTCAGCATATTTAACCAGATCCTGATCGCCTTGACCGTTGCCGAGGTCTTTACCTTTAGACTGCAGGTAAGAAACAACCGGACGCAGACCGAAGTCGAACTGGTACTGTGCCGTCACTTCAAAGTTCTGCGTTTTATTCGCTACCGCGTCATCGTTATCACCGTACGGGGTCATGTTACGGGTTTCAGAATACATGGTCGCCAGGTAGATATTATTGGCATCGTATTTCAGGCCGGTGGTCCATGCATCGGCTTTATCGCCACCCGCTGTGGTCTGATTTATCTGCTGGTTAGTACGGTCAGAAGAGGTATATGCCGCACCTGCACTGAAGCCCATGCCGAAATCATACGTAGAGGAGATACCAAAACCGTCGCCGTTCTGATTGCGTGCGCCGCGACCGTTGTTGGTGCCTTCGTTACCGTTACCGGCACTTTCGTTATTGCCCTGATACTGCAATGCGAAGTTCAGGCCCTCAACCAGACCATAGAAGTCAGAATTACGGTAGGTTGCCACGCCGTTCGCACGGCCGGTCATGAAGTTGTCAGCCTTGGTATAGGTGTCGCCGCCGAACTCTGGCAGCATATCGGTCCAGCCTTCAACGTCGTACAGAACGCCGTAGTTACGACCGTAATCGAATGAACCGTACTGGTCGAATTTCAGGCCAGCAAATGCCAGGCGGGTCCAGGACTGGTTACCGGAACCTTCGGTGTTGTTAGCCTGGATGTTATATTCCCACTGGCCGTAACCGGTCATCATGTCGTTAATCTGGGTTTCGCCTTTAAAGCCCAGACGCACATAGGTCTGATCGCCATCAGCGCCGCTGTCGTCAGAGAAATAGTGCAGGCCATCAACCTTGCCGTACAGATCTAATTTATTACCGTCTTTATTATAAACTTCAGCGGCATTTACTGCACCCGCCATCAGCAGGGCTGGGATCATCAGAGCCAGTACTTTTCTTTGCATTGTGACTATTCCTTATGCTGTTTTTATAGTTAATAAGTTTAAAACTTTCCATTGAACTTTCTGCGATGGAAAGATGTCACATGCTAAATCACTACCTGCTACTCCTTATAAAGTATAATTGTTACTAATTAAGTGAAATCTAAAGAATTTGCTGCAAATGAAATGATCATAAGTTTGATGAATGAGTTGGGCTGAGTTATATAAAATAAAAATTATTCTTTACCCGATGAGCGCAGTAAACTCTGGCCCGTTATATGCCTGAGGACGTCTTATCCATTTATTGAATAAATGCATTTTAAGAAATTAACCTGTTATTTATTTCTTTTAGGATCAGCCCAGCGTTATTTCGTTGGGCTTTTTTTTATGCAGAAATATACGACCGGGCATAATGCGCCGGGCGAAGGGGTTATTCGCCGACCGGTTTTTCGGCTTTACCGGCCATTTGTGCCAGGAAGTCGTAGCGTTTTTGCAGATCGGCAGCAGCATCTTTCCATAACTGCTCCGCTACCTCAGGCTGCTGGGCATTAAGACGACGGAAGCGTTGCTCCTGCATCAGCGTCTCCGCCAGCGCATCGGACGGCGGACGGGAGTCCAGCGCCAGCGGCAGTTTACCTTCATCAGCGCGACGCGGATCGAAGCGATACAGCGGCCAGAAGCCGGTTGCCGTCAGCTGGCGCATCTGATCGTGGCTGAGCGCCAGATCGTAACCATGCTCTTCGCAAGGGCTGTAGGCGATGATCAGCGACGGGCCCGGATAGGATTCCGCTTCCTGGATAGCTTTCACGGTCTGGTTAAGCTGTGCCCCCAGCGAAATCTGCGCCACGTACACATGGCCGTACATCATCATGCTGACGCCCAAATCTTTGCGCGATTTGCGTTTACCGTGCTCGCCGAACTTGGTCACCGCGCCCAGCGGCGTCGCTTTCGATGCCTGGCCACCGGTGTTGGAATAACACTGGGTATCCAGCACCAGAATGTTCACGTTCTCGGTCAGGCTGAGGACGTGGTCCAGGCCGCCAAAGCCGATGTCATAGGCCCAACCGTCACCACCAATCAGCCAGATCGATTTCTCGACCAGCGCATCAGCATCGGTTAACAGCTGCTGTGCGCCTTCGACGTCCGCCAGCGCCTGACGCAGCTCCGCCACCTGCTGGCGACGCACGTCCGGTGTGGCTTCGCTGTGCAGGGCCTCGTTTAACCCGGCCGGGATCTGGTCCGCAAACTGTGCCAGCAGACGCATCACGCGCACGCGGTGCTGATCGACCGTCAGGCGGAAGCCCAGGCCAAATTCAGCGTTATCTTCGAACAAGGAGTTTGCCCACGCCGGACCGCGACCGTTAGCGTCGGTGGTGTACGGCGTCGAGGGCAGGTTACCGCCATAAATCGACGAACAGCCGGTGGCGTTAGCGATCAACATTCGGTCACCGTACAGCTGGGTCAGCAGCTTGATGTACGGCGTTTCACCGCAGCCGGAACAGGCACCAGAGTATTCAAACAGCGGGGTGATCAGCTGCGAAGTACGGATATCGATACGCTCAAGGGCATTGCGATCGATTTCCGGCAGGTCGAGGAAGAAGTCGTAATTCACTTTCTCCTCTTCCACATGCTCAAGGCGCGACATCATATTGATGGCCTTGATTTCCGGGTTCTGCCTGTCTTTAGCCGGGCACACTTCCACGCACAGGTTACAGCCGGTGCAGTCTTCCGGCGCGACCTGCAGAACATATTTCTGTCCGCGCATATCGCGGGATTTCACATCCAGCGAGTGCAAGCTGGCTGGCGCGTTTTCCATGGCCTCCGGGGAAACCACTTTAGCGCGAATCGCAGAGTGCGGGCAGGCCGCCACGCAGTGGTTACACTGGGTACACAGCTCCTCTTTCCAGATCGGGATGGCTTCGGCGATGTTGCGTTTTTCCCAGCGGGTGGTACCCATTGGCCAGGTGCCGTCCGGCGGCAGGGCGGAGACGGGCAGGGCATCGCCCAGTCCGGCCAGCATGGCGGCAGTAACGGTTTTGACAAAATCGGGTGCGGCGTCGGAGACCACCGGCGGACGGTTCGGGCTGTGCGCATTTACCGGCTGGAGTGGCACTTCGGCCAGCGACTCGCGAGCCAGCGCCAGCGCCTGCCAGTTACGTTCAACCAGCTCCTGCCCTTTGCTGCTGTAGCTTTTGGCGATCGCGCCCTGCAGCTCCATCAGGGCGCTGTCCCCCGGCAGGATCTTCGTCAGGTGGAAAAACGCCATCTGCATGACGGTGTTGATACGTGCCGCCAGGCCGCACTCGCGGGCGATTTTCGCCGCGTTGACCACGAAGAGCTTCGCTTTTTTCTGGTTCAGCACCGCCTGCACTTCCTGCGGCAGTCGGGCCCAGACTTCGTCGGCGCTGTACGGGGTGTTCAGCAGGAAAATACCGCCCGGTTTCAGGCGCTCGGCCATCTGATATTTGTCGATAAACTGCAGCTGGTGGCAGCCAACGAAATCAGCCTGCGAAATCAGGTACGCTGAGCGGATCGGTTGTTCGCTGACGCGCAGGTGAGACACGGTCAGGCCGCCGGCTTTTTTCGAGTCATAGACGAAATAACCCTGCGCATACCACGGCGTCGAGTTACCGATAATTTTGATGTTGTTTTTGGTGGCCGACACGCTGCCGTCGCTGCCCAGCCCGTAGAACAGCGCTTCGAGCTTAGCTTTCGACGGCAGGGTGTTTTCCGGTAACGACAGAGAGAGATTGGTCACATCGTCATAAATACCGACGGTAAAGCGCGGTTTAGGTTTTGCGGCGCTGAGCTCGTTGAAGATGGCCAGCACGCAGTCCGGTCCAAACTCCTTCGACGACAGACCGTAACGCCCGCCAATCACTCGCGGCAGCGTCTCGCGCTCGCCGCTGTTAAAGGCTTCGGCCAGGGCGGTCATCACGTCCAGATAAAGCGGTTCGGCATGCGCGCCAGGCTCTTTGGTACGATCCAGTACGGCGACGGTACGTGCGCTTTCCGGCAGCACCGACAGCAGATGTCGGGCCGAGAACGGGCGATAGAGTCGCACTTTAAGCACGCCGACCTTTTCGCCCCGGCTCAGCAGCTCGTCCACAACCTCTTCACAGGTACCGATGGCAGACCCCATGATCACGATAACGCGCTCGGCCTGCGGATGGCCGTAAAACTCAAACGGTTTGTACTCACGCCCGGTTTCGGCGGCAAAGTCCGCCATCGCCTGGTCGACGTGGTCATAAACGGCGTTGTACCACGGGTTGGTGGCCTCGCGGGACTGGAAATAGGTATCCGGATTGGCGGAGGTGCCGCGGATCACCGGATGTTCCGGATTCAGCGCGCGGGCGCGGTGTGCATCAATTTCCGCCTGCGGAAGCAGCTTCATAATCGTGTTGTCAGACAGCGGCACGATTTTGTTAATTTCATGGGAAGTGCGAAAACCGTCGAAGAAATGGATAAACGGCACGCGGCTATTCAGCGTGGCCATATGCGAGATCAGCGCAAAATCCTGTGCCTCCTGCACGCTGCTGGCGCAGAGCATCGCGCAGCCGGTCTGGCGGACGGCCATGACGTCAGAGTGATCGCCAAAAATCGACAGGGCGTGGGTGGCGATGGTGCGTGCCGCAACGTGCAGTACAAAGGGGGTGAGCTGACCCGCCAGCTTGTACAGCGTTGGGATCATCAACAGCAGCCCCTGGGACGAGGTAAACGACGTCGACAGGGCCCCGGTTTGCAGCGCCCCGTGGACGGTGGCAATCGCACCGGCTTCGGACTGCATTTCGACCACGCGTGGGACATCGCCCCAGACGTTTTTCAGCCCATTGCCCGCCCAGGCGTCAGCCTGTTCCGCCATGGCTGAACTCGGGGTAATCGGGTAGATGGCGATGACTTCACTGGCGCGGAACGCGACGGACGCGACTGCGCCATTCCCGTCAATAGTTTGCATATGACACCCTTACATTGCGCAAAGAAAAAGGGACCCGTGATACAACGACGGATCCTGTAGTTATCTTTATATTTTAGCAAAGGCGGGCTTTTTCGATTTTCGCTTTTGTGTCCTGCGCATTCACGCCATCACGGGTTTGATCAAACTTTTGCCTGAAATCAGGCGCTATTTGTTTTGACAGCGCAGAAAAACGCAGCGTCGCTCTCGACGGCAAGGGGCGGGATGCCTATTATGCATAGGTTTCGCAATTTAATGTGGGGAGAGATTATGCGCGCAGGATTTTGGATTGGGTGTGCCGCTTTGTTACTGTCGGCCTGTAGTAATGAACCTGTTCAGCAGGCCACCGCCGCGCACGTCGCGCCGGGAATGAGAGCGGCGATGTCCAACTCCGGACAAGCTAACTGCGCCATGATTGGCGGCTCAATGTCCGTTGCGCGTCAGCTGGATGGCTCAGCCATCGGCATGTGCGCGCTGCCAAACGGCAAACGTTGCAGTGAGCAGTCGCTTGCCGTCGGATCCTGCGGGAACTACTGATTACTCTGCGCGTTTAAACACCATCGTGGTGTCGGCGGTGGCCAGCGTGAGCTGATCTTCGGTCAAATCAACCTGTGTACCGTTGCGCAGCATGGTGCCAATGGCGTGATCCAGTTCGTTCAACTCCGGCTCGGCGCAGAGTTTACGCGTCATGGCGAGCGCTTTGACCTTTAGCTCCCCGTCAGACAGCTTGCCCTGACCGCTAAAGCGGTTGCACATTACGCCTGAGATGGCCATGTCTTCCCCGAAGGCAATCTCAGGTGCAGGCGTCATCCCCGGAGTGACGGCTTTGCCGTTAATATTCTCCAGAACAAAACGATGCTTCTGAAGTTGTTCTTCCTGCACAGAGGCTTTCCCCGGATTTACACAGCCAGCCAGCGCCATGCTCAGGATCGTTACTGCAACGAGCGTCTTCATGTTTCTTCTCAATGTATTCACTTCACAAATAGCTACAGCATAGTTTATGGCCGGGAAGGATTTTGTCTTGCAGGAAAATCTGAAAATGGGGAGCGAAAAGGCTCTCTCCGTGCGAAGAGAGCCTGGTGATAAATCAGGCCAGTTCGTTCGGGCTGGCTTCGCCGTTTTCCAGCTGGCGCAGATTACCGAGCGTGGTTTCTGAAATGCTGATCAGCGCCTCGGCGGTCAAAAACGCCTGGTGGCCGGTAAACAGCACGTTGTGGCAGGCGGACAGACGGCGGAACACGTCATCCTGGATCACATCGTTAGACTTATCTTCAAAGAACAGGTCACGTTCGTTCTCATAAACGTCCATTCCCAGCGCGCCGATTTTTTGCGTTTTCAGCGCTTCAATCGCGGCTTGAGAATCAATCAATCCCCCGCGGCTGGTATTGATGATCATCACCCCGTCCTTCATCTGCGCAAAGGCGGCGTCGTTCAGCAGATGGTAGTTGTCTGCCATCAGCGGGCAGTGCAGGGAGATCACGTCGGACTGGGCGAACAGGGTCGGCAGATCCACATACTCCACGCCCAGCTCCAGCGCTGCCGCACTTGGGTAGGGGTCGGAGGCCAGCAGGTGCATACCGAAACCTTTCAGAATACGCAGCGTTGCCACGCCAATTTTACCGGTGCCGATCACCCCGGCGGTTTTGCCATACATCGTAAAACCGGTCAGGCCTTCCAGCGAGAAGTTGGCATCACGGGTACGTTGGTAAGCACGGTGAATGCGTCGGTTTAAGGACATCATCATGCCGACAGCATGTTCGGCTACCGCTTCAGGCGAGTAGGCCGGGACGCGAACCACTTTCAGACCCAGCTCTTTCGCCGCATCCAGATCCACGTTGTTAAAGCCCGCGCAGCGCAGCGCAATATACTTAACACCATGCTTTTTCAGCTCTTCCAGCACTGGACGGCTGCCGTCGTCATTAACGAAAATACAGACCGCTTCACAGCCGTGCGCGGTTTTCGCCGTTTTTTCGTTCAGCAGAAAGTCGAAAAATTCAAGTTCGAAGCCATACTCCTCGTTAACATGTTGCAGATACTTTTTGTCGTACTGCTTTGTGCTATAAATCGCGAGTTTCATGAGACTTTCTCCAGTGATTTTGGAACTACGTTAGCATGATTAAAATAATCTTACAATTCTTAAAATATTATTGATTTCAATAAGTTCTGATAATGATTTTACATCATCTCCGGGCAATAACTCTATGATCATCAAACTGAAGCGCTTTCATCGGCCGCGCGATCCCGTCACCAGAAGGGACGATCCGCTGTGCTTTCCAGCGTGCGCGCTATAACCTTATAAAAAACAGCAGCCTGAAGTGAATACTCAACCGCTCCGCTCGATATAAACATAAGCATAACTTATAGTTTTAGGGTGGCGATGTGCTGCATTAACAACCGAAATTTGACGGAGGCTTTATGGCTGATCGTCCAGATTATATTGATCCTGTTCCTGATGATTCCCCATTGCCGGGTGCCGGCGACCCGCTTCCTGGTGTAAACGATCCTGTTCCTGGTGACGTCGACCCGCTTCCCGGGGAAGATATCCCTGATGTGAATGACCCGCTGGATCCTGATGACCCAGATGGGATCAGAAGACCGCTTTAGATACGATTAATAAACCGCCTTCATTCAGGCGGTTTTTTTATGGCTGTGATTGCCCCCCATCTACTGACGATAAGGCCAGCAAAACGCGAGCAGACCGCGTTATCGCATCTATTCTTACAATGGCCTTCGCTTCAACTGTCTGGCGAAACATGCCACACTATCCGGCAAAACCGGCTAATTTTCGCTAAATCAGGATATTGACTGCCCATGAAGGGTAAATACAAAGCCGCGATCGCGCTGTTACTGTTAATCATTTTATTGCCGCTGACGCTGCTGCTTACGCTCGCGCAATGGGTACCCACTCTGGCCGGGGTCTGGCTACCCGCGGGCACCCGAATCGCCTTTGAAAAAAGCCCGCGCCTGACCCGTAATGCACTGGTGATTTCCGATCTGCGTTATCTGGTGGATGACTGCGAAATTGCCCGCGTTGAAGATGCTACCCTCAGCCACCCGAGCCGCTGGAAAATCACCATTGCCGGGCTGGATCTTAACAGCGCCTGCCTGAGTAAAATCCCCGCCAGCGAGCCAACGCCCGCCGCGCCGAAAACCCTCGCCGAATGGCAATCGATGCTGCCCAATACCTGGCTGACCATCGACCGCCTGACGCTCTCGCCCTGGCAACAGTGGCAGGGCAAACTGACCGCGTCGTTAACCCCGACGGTGCAGGATATTCGCTACGACGGCGACCAGTTCAGCCTGCGCGGCAAGCTGCAGGGCCGCGTCTTAACCATCAGTGATGTGAGTCTTAATCTGCCCGATTTCAGGCAGCCCGTTACCCTGGTAGGGGAGTTTACCCTCCCGCTGGTGCCGGACGGTTTGCCGGTGCAGGGGCACGCGGTGGCGACCTTCTCGGTGCCGCAACTCCCCTCGCTGCTGGATGCCGATCTGGCGTGGAAAGAGAACCAGGGGCAGCTGGTGATGATCGCCCGGGAGAGTGGCGAACCGCTGCTCGATCTCCCCTGGCAGATCACCCCCGAAAGACTGACCATCAGCGACGGTCGCTGGCGCTGGGATCGGGCGGGCATCCCGCTGAGCGGACGGCTGGGGCTTAAGATCGACAACTGGCAGCAGGGCAGCGAAAACGCCCTGATCAGCGGGCGAATGAACGTGCTGACGCAGGGCGATGCCGGAAAAGGCAACGCGGTACTGACCTTTGGCCCTGGCAAGCTGAGTATGGATAACAGCGCCATGCCGCTGCAGTTAACCGGCGAGGCCAAACAGAATGACCTGACGCTGTACGCCAGGCTGCCGGCGACGCTGACCGGCAGCCTGATCGATCCCCGGCTGACCTTTGCACCGGGTGCGCTGCTGCGCTCCCGTGGACGAATCATCAACTCCCTGAATATCGACGAAGTGCGCTGGCCGCTGGCCGGGGTTGCGCTCACCCAAAAGGGCATGGATGGGCGTCTGCAGGCGATCCTGCGCGCCCACGAACAGGAGATGGGCGACTTCACGCTGCACCTCGACGGTCAGGCCAACGATTTCCTGCCGGATAACGGCGTATGGCAGTGGCGCTACTGGGGCGAGGGTCACTTTACGCCGATGCATGCCCGCTGGGACGTGGCGGGCCGGGGGGAGTGGCGCGACAGCGTGATTGAGCTCAGCGAACTCTCGACCGGATTCGACAAACTGCAGTACGGCACCATGCTGGTCAGCGAGCCGCGACTGGCGCTGGACAGCCCCATCCGCTGGCAGCGCGACCCCGATCGGCCGCACATAAGCGGCGCGCTGGCGTTTGATGCCAAAGAAACCACTTTTAGCGGCGGCAGCCTGTTACCTGCCTCGTCGCTTAAGTTCAGCGTCGACGGTACGGATCCGACCTTCTTTCAGTACAAAGGCACGCTGCACGCCGAGGCGATCGGCCCGGTGCAGGTTAATGGCCGCTGGGACGGCGAGCGCCTGCGCGGGCAGGCGTGGTGGCCGAAACAGTCCCTGAGTGTCTTCCAGCCGCTGATCCCCCCGGACTGGAAAATGACCCTCAGGGAGGGCGAGCTGTATGCTCAGGTGGCTTTTTCTGCCGCGTCCGATCAGGGCTTTGAGGCCGGAGGGCACGGGGTGCTGACCGGGGGCAGTGTCTGGATGCCGGACAACAAAATCAATGGCGTCGATTTTGTCCTGCCGTTCCGGTTCAGCGAGGGCACCTGGTCGCTGGGCACGAGAGGCCCGGTGACGCTGCGCATTGGTGAAGTGATTAACCAGGTCACGGCGCGCAACATCACCGCCGACTTGCAGGGCGATTACCCCTGGAGCGACGTCAACCCGCTGCTGCTGACCGACGTCAGCGTTGATCTGCTGGGGGGCAAAGTGACCATGCAGCAGCTGCGGCTGCCCCAGCACGACGCGGCCCTGCTGCGGGTGCAGAATATCTCGTCCAGCGAGCTGATTGGCGCCATTAATCCCAAACAGTTTGCCATGTCCGGCGCGTTCAGTGGGGCGCTGCCGTTCTGGCTGGACAACGAAAAGTGGATCATCAAAGATGGCTGGCTGAGCAACGCCGGTCCGATGACCCTGCGCATCGACAAAGACACCGCCGATGCGATTATCAAAGACAACGCCGGGGCGGGCCTGGGGATTAACTGGCTTCGCTATATGGAAATATCCCAGTCGTGGACGAAACTCAATGTAGATAATCTTGGCGAGTTAACCCTGGAGTCGGCGATCCGGGGTGCCAGTCGGGTGGACGGGCACACCAATGCCGTCCATCTGAATTACACCCATCGGGAGAACGTGTTTACCCTCTGGCGCAGCCTGCGTTTTGGCGACAATCTGCAGACATGGCTCGAGGAACACACAGCATTACCGGATAACCGCTGTCCGACAGGCAAGGAATGTAAGGAATAACCATGAAAAAGCTGGCCGGTGGGATCACCGTGAGCATGATACTGCTGCTGACAGGCTGTACGCCGAGGATCGAAGTGGCGGCATCGAAGGAGCCGATCACCATCAATATGAACGTAAAAATCGAACACGAGATCCACATCAAAGTGGATAAAGACGTGGAGTCGCTGCTGAAGTCGCGCAGCGATCTGTTCTGAGGTCATGATGAGAAAAACACTGGCTCTCCTGATCCTGACGCTGGGAATCAGCGCCCCGGCAGCCGCGCTGACCCTGAACGAGGCCCGCGCCCAGGGGCGGGTAGGGGAAACCCTGAGCGGCTATATCGCTCCGCGCGAACGGGATCGCGACACGCTGGCGCTGGTCGAGCAGATTAACAAGGCGCGCGCCGACAGCTATCAGCGGCTTGCCGACAGCAACAATATTCCGGTGGATGAAGTGGCCAAAATGGCCGGGACCAAGCTGGTGGCGCGCGCTAACCCCGGGGAGTATGTCCAGGGTATTAACGGTAAATGGTTACAGAAGTAACTAGCGATGGCGTTTGCGGTATTCGCCAGGCGAAATACCAAAGCGCTGCTTAAACGCCGTGGAGAAGTGGCTATGGTCGGTAAAGCCCCAGCTGTAGCCAATCCCCGCCAGCTTTTCATCATCACGGGTGCCGCGTAGCATCTGCGCGCACAGATCCAGTCGGCGATTCTTAATGTACTGCGCCACCACCAGTCCTTTCTCGGCGAACATCCGGTACAGACTGCGCACCGACATTCCACTTTCAGAGGCGATCCACTCCGGGCGCAGGTGCTCGGCCTGGATATGGTCGTCAATCAGGGTCAGGACGTGGGTAAACTGACGCTCCTTGCGCGGCTGCACGCTTTCGCGCTGCTGCAACACCGGGCGCAGCAGGCAGACCATCGCCTCCAGCGCGGCTTCGCTTTCCGTTTCGCTCAAGGCCGGGTTGCTCATGCTCTCCTGCAATAACCGGTAGCTGAGCTGAACGGTGGGCAGGGTGCGGGAGAGCTTGTGCGCGCAGCTCACTTCCTGAAAACGAAAATGCTGTTCGAGGATCTGACGGGGCAGCAGGAGCGAAATCTGACGGGATTTTTCCGGCCAGTAGATAGAGCAGGGGCGCGAGGCGTCGATCAGGGTGATATCGCCCGCGTTCAACACAATCTGTCGATCGTCCTGTTCCAGCCCGGCTTCACCTTCAATCTGAAAAACGGTGTAGAACCAGGCGTCGTTGCTGGTCTTGATCTCCTGGCGGGTGCGAAACAGGTTCACACCGCTGGCGGTTACGGTGCTGAGCTTGAGGTTACCGGTCCAGGTTGATTCCAGCTCGCCAAAAAACTCACCCGTCAGCGGCCGACCGGCAAAGCTGCCGCACACCTGGTTAATCTGCGCCAGCCACTGCTGATACTGATCCTTTTCGCTTGCACACACCATGTCGTTACCCGCTACGTTGTCAATGTTTCAATATTGTTGCAGATATGTATCTATTTGCCCGTGACAGGGGACGAAATACCGGAAAGAAGTCCGCAATCTCAGCGGGCGAAACGGCAGTATTGTCGCATTTTGCGGTCCCTGTCACAGGCGGCAAAACGAATGTCACAGAGATAAAAGCATGATCCCTGAAGCCATCTTAGACTGCGTTGACACCCTGCGAATAATAAGGAAAAGCTATGTCTGATACACAGGTCGCAGTACTGCCAGGCGTGCAGCAATTTCTGGATCGCCAACATGGCCTCTGGATTGAAGGACGCCCGTCCGAATCCCACAGTGAAAAACGGCTGGAGGTGTTTAACCCGGCTACCGGTCAGGTGATTGCCTCCACCGCCGATGCCAGCGCGCAGGACGTTGACCGCGCGGTGATGTCCGGCTGGCGGGCCTTTGTCGCCCGCAGCTGGTCCGGCAAACTGCCCGCCGAGCGGGAACGCATTCTGCTGCGCTTTGCCGATCTGGTGGAGCAGCACACCGAGGAGCTGGCGCAGCTCGAAACCCTGGAGCAGGGTAAATCCATTCATATCTCCCGCGCCTTTGAAGTGGGCTGCACCCTGAACTGGATGCGCTACACCGCCGGGCTGACCACCAAAATCGCCGGTAAAACGCTGGATCTCTCTATCCCGATGCCGCAGGGCGCGCGCTACCAGGCGTGGACCCGCAAAGAGCCAATTGGGGTGGTCGCCGGGATCGTACCCTGGAACTTCCCGCTGCTGATTGGTATGTGGAAAGTGATGCCCGCGCTGGCGGCAGGGTGTTCGATCGTTATCAAACCTTCCGAAACCACGCCGCTGACCCTGCTGCGGGTGGCAGAACTGGCGACCGAAGCCGGGATCCCGGACGGCGTCTTCAACGTGGTGACCGGCAGCGGCGCCGTCTGCGGCGCAGCGCTGACCACCCATCCCCATATCGCCAAGGTGAGCTTTACCGGCTCGACGGCGACGGGCAAGCAGATTGCGCGTTCCGCCGCCGATCGGCTGACCGGCGTCACGCTGGAGCTGGGCGGTAAAAACCCGGCCATCGTGCTGCAGGATGCGGATCCGTCATGGGTCATTGAAGGACTGATGACCGGCAGCTTCCTGAATCAGGGCCAGGTGTGTGCCGCCAGCTCGCGTATTTATATCGAAGCCCCGCTGTTTGATACGGTCGTGAGCGGCTTTGAGCAGGCGGTCAAATCCCTGAGCGTCGGGCCGGGCATGTCACCGGAAGCACACATCAACCCGCTGGTGTCCCGCGCCCACTGCGACAAAGTGCAGACCTTCCTGAATGAAGCTCAGTCAAAACACGCCGAGCTGATTACCGGCAACCGTGGCCCGAACGGCCAGGGCTACTATGTCTCGCCGACGCTGGTGGTTAACCCGGACGCCAGCCTGCGCCTGACCCGCGAAGAGGTCTTTGGCCCGGTGGTGAACCTGGTGCGCGTCGCCGATGGCGAAGAAGCCTTGCGCCTGGCGAACGACAGCGAATACGGCCTGACCGCCAGCGTCTGGACGCAAAACGTCAGCAAAGCGCTGGAGTACACCGACCGCCTGCAGGCCGGCACCGTGTGGATCAACAGCCATACCCTGATCGATGCCAACCTGCCATTCGGCGGGATGAAGCAATCCGGTACTGGGCGTGATTTTGGTCCGGACTGGCTGGATGGCTGGTGCGAAACCAAATCGGTTTGCGTGCGTTACTAACCCTTTCCCCTCGAATCGCCCGGCGGCGCTACGCTTGCCCGGGCCTACAAGGTAAAACAAAACGGTCACCTCAGGTGACCGTTTCAATGTGTGCGTCTTTTCCGTGGTGCCAGGCAAAAGCCAAAAAAAGGCCGGGGGATTAGCCCGGCCAACAACTGCCTTACTGCGCGTCTTTCTTTTTACCTAACGTCGGTGTTTCATCGAAGAAGTTCCACGGTTTGAGCAGGGTATAGACCCATTCCGTTGGCATAATTGGCCACTCTTCTGCACGCGCCACGTGGGTTGTGCCGGTCGTCATCCACACCACGTTATCCTGCTTATCCAGCGACTCATTATCCTTGCTGAACTGGCCCAGGCCGCTGTCGTGAATGGAGCGGTTCGGGAATTTCCCTTCCGGGTACATCTCGTTCGGATGGTAGCGGGTGACCCACAGCTGTTTATCCATAAAGCTCAGGCGGTGATAAATCCATTCGTCCGGGGCGAATTTCGCGCCGCTGGCAACCGGATGGGTGCCGCCTGCGTACGGGATAATCTGATAGGAGACCGGGTTGCCCATGCGGTTTTCTTTGCTGACGTTGCTCATCAGTCGAATGGTGCCCGGGTCAAACTTCTGCGCCGCCTGCTGCTCGGTGTCGATGTTGTACTGATTCACCTGCATGGTACTGGTGCGTGGGCCGCCTGCGGTATTGGGTTTCACTTCAGGATCCATCGCCACCAGGCTGTTGCTGGTGCCGTCCACGTCCATATCCAGACGGAAGTTATAGATGTGCTGGTGGGTCGTGCCGACGATGTTGTGGTCGATCAGCGTGCCATATTTGGTATCGTCTTTGGCGCTCGGATCGTGCATGGTTTTCGCCATCACGCCTTTGACTGCCTCAATCCCGGTGGCACCGGCATTGATCCCGATGGTGCCGTTCTCGTGGAGCACCCAGTCAAAGATATAGTCGTAGTTACCGACGGTACTGATCCAGCGCACCACCAGCTCACGGCGCTCGGTGCTGACGTTCGGCTGATTCATCTCCTGATGCTTATACTCCGGCCCGGCGTAGCGTTCGAAAACGGCAATCGCCCGCGGGATGGTCATCGGCTGGCCGGTGTAATCCGGGATAATCTGATCCAGCATCACGGCGTTCGACGGCACGTCTTTGCCACGCACCAGCGGCGAGGTCAGGGTGCCCATCCCGTAGTCGCCGGAATCCAGATAGGCTTTAAAGTACCAGCCCACATCCGGGTCGCCGTAAGGCACGATCATGCCGCCCAGTGAGCCTTCGTACATCACCTGGCGTTTTTTACCGTTGTCGTTAAAGGTCAGGGTGGAGAGGATCGGCCCGACGCGGGAGTCGAGGCTCAGGTGGAAATCCCAGTTCTGCCAGTGGATCATGTTGCCGGTGATGGTGTAGTTCTTGCCTTCCGGCTCGGTAATCTCCAGCGGCTTATGCTCCACCGGGATGCGGTCGCGGCCATCATACGGGCGCGGGATCATCGGTACCGGCACCGCCTGACCCTCTTCAATTTTGACGATCTTCTTCTCAACCAGGTCGACCACCGCCACCAGGTTCTCAATCGGGTGCGCCCAGTAGTTGCCGTCGCCCACGTCCAGGTAGCTCACCACTTTCAGCAGCCGGTCTTCCTGCTTCAGGCCATCTTTACCGTCAAAGTAGCCGACGGTCAGCGGGGTAGTGATCACTTTGCTCGGATCGGCGATACCGCGCTTTTTGACGATCTCGGCATACTCTTTGCTGCCGTTGATGATGCTCTGCACCGCCATAAAGTCGTCCAGCAGCACCATGCCGTGTGCGTCTTTGATCGGCTCCCAGTGCAGGATCTTCTTATCTTTCAGATCCACCAGCGCTTCGACAATGTATTTGCCGTCGAGCATGGTGATATTGGCCTGGCGCGGGGCATCGACTGCAGTCCCGTTCAGCACAAAATCCCACACTTTGGCTTTATCTGGCTCGGCCAGCGCGATCTGGGTAAAGCGAGTGTTCGGTTTAAAGTCCGGCGAAGCCTTCACGATCTCGACGGCCTGTTTAATCTCATCGGCGCTTAACGCATTCAGCGGGTGCGGCGTCTTTTCTACCTGGAAGGTCTGATCGAGGCCGGACTGGAAAACATCGTTGACGAAGGTTTCGGAGATCCACGCCTTTTTGTCTTTCATCACCACTGGCACCTGCAGGGTGAGCGGTTTGCCGTTGACGATGGCGGTTTTCGCGCCCGGCTTCACTTTGATAAAGGCCCCGTCTTTGCTGATGGTGTAAAGCTGGGCGTAATCGTCCCATTTTACGTCGGCACCAAATTCGGTCAGGGTTTTATCCATCTCGACCATATGCGCGGCACCACCGTGCGCCAGCGCCTGCGGCTGAGCAAAAAGAAGACCGGCGACGGCCAGCGCCAGCGCCGTTTTACGTGGAGAAAGACTGGAGGAGCTTCCCATGATTAACCTCTGTTGTTTGTGTTGTTATCCACTCAGGACCGCTGTTCTGCGCGCGGTTTATTCATTGCCAACATAGCAATATCGCGGTGTGCACCGTTTGCCTGCGTTTGCCAGATGATTTGTCAGATGTGCCAGAAGCCGGGTAACGCGCGCGGCGCTACCCGGCAAAAGAGGGATCAGGAATCAAAATCTCCGCGCTGACGTGAAACAAGGGTCAGGATGGAGTACAGCGCGACCGGCTGCTGGTGCTGGTTGAAAATCTCAACCGACCACTCCACCACGCCGGTCGGTTTCTCTTCCGGGGTGCGCTGTTTTTTCAGCGTTTTGCGCTTACAGGTGAGGCGCACCTGGATGGTATCGCCCGGCTTCACCGGCTCGATAAAGCGCAGGTTCTCCATCCCGTAGTTGGCGATCACCGGCCCAACGCCCGCATCGACAAACAGCCCGGCGGCGGCAGAAATCAGGAAGTAACCGTGGACCACGCGTTCGCCGAAAATGGATTCTGCCGCGCCAATCTTATCCATGTGGGCATAGAAATGATCTCCGCTCAGGCAGGCAAAGTTGACGATGTCGGTTTCAGTCAGGGTGCGGCGCGGGGTCAGCAGGCTGTCACCCGGCTGCAGTTCCTCGAAGTGTTTGCGGAACGGATGGACCCGGTCTTCCTGCACCTGAGCACCGCGCACCCACTGCTGGCTGATGGCGGCCAGCATGCTCGGGCTGCCCTGAATGGCCGTGCGCTGCAGGTAGTGTTTTACCGCGCGCAGGCCGCCGAGCTCTTCGCCACCGCCCGCGCGACCCGGACCGCCGTGTACCAGCTGCGGCAGCGGGGAACCGTGGCCGGTAGACTCTTTCGCCGACTCTTCATTGAGGATCTGAATACGGCCGTGAGCACGTGCCGCGCCAGCAATAAACTGACGCGCCAGACGCAGATCCGCGGTCACCAGCGTCCCGGCCAGGCTGCCGCCACCGGCGCGCGCCAACGCCATGGCGTGTTCGCGGGTCTGATAGGGCATTAACGTTGCGACCGGGCCAAAGGCCTCGGTGGCATGCACGGCAGGGGTTTCATCCGGCTGCGGGCAGAACAGCAGCGTCGGTGGGAAGAAGGCACCCGCCGCGTTCATGTCGGCTTTACCGCCCAATAGGGTCTGACAGCCTGCAGCCACCAGCGCATCCACTTTCTCCTGCACGTCAGCGCGCTGTTCCGCGTTGACCAGCGATCCCATTTTGATCCCTTCCTGGGCCGGATCGCCAAATGGCACTTTGTTTAACCGGGCGATCAGCGCCTGGCTGACCGCTTCAACCTGCGCCTGCGGCACGATAATGCGACGGATGGCGGTGCATTTTTGCCCGGCCTTCGCCGTCATCTCACGCACCACTTCGCGGATAAACAGCGCAAACTCCGGCTGCTCCGGCGTGACGTCGTCGCCCAGCACGCAGCAGTTGAGGGAATCCGCTTCCATGGTAAACGGAATCGATTTGGCGACGATATTCGGGTGGATGCGCAGCATCTGTCCGGTCACCGCCGAGCCGGTAAAGGTCACCACGTCCTGGCTGTCCAGTTGGTCGAGGAGATCCCCGGCACCGCCGCAGATCAGGCTAATCGCCCCGTCCGGCACCAGCCCGCTGTCGACAATGGCTTTCACCATCGCCTGAGTCACCTGCGCGGTGGCGGTGGCCGGTTTGATGATTGCTGGCATTCCCGCCAGCCAGGTCGGGGCCAGTTTTTCCAGCATCCCCCAGCAGGGGAAGTTAAAGGCGTTAATGTGCACCGCCACGCCGGATTTTGAGGTCATTACGTGACGTGCGGCAAACCCGCCTTCTTTCGACAGAGGGATCAGTTCATCTTCCGGCCACAGGGTGTCGTCCGGCAGCTCGCGGCTGCCGAGGCTGGCAAAGGTAAACAGCGTCCCGATACCGCCTTCGATATCCACCCAGCTGTCGGCGCGGGTCGCACCGGTTTGTGCCGACAGGGCATAGAACACCTCTTTGTGGCTCAGCAGGTGTTTCGCCACCGCTTTGAGCATTGCGGCGCGTTCGATAAAGGTCATGGCATGAAGGGCTTCACCGCCTGTCTCAATGGCGTAGCGACGCGCGGCGGCCATATCCAGCCCTTCGCTGGTGACGCTCCAGAGGGCTTCGCCGTTGATGGCGTGCGAAATACTGCGCTCACGGCCCCGGCCAGACTGCCAGGCGCCGGACAAGAAGCTGGCTAACTGCTGCATGTTCTTTCTCCAGGTGGTTCGTGATTTCACTATAGATAGTTTGATTCTGAATCATAAAATGCAAGGAATGTTTTAATGAAATGTTAATGATGTGATCTGACCTGACTATTCCCGCGCGTCACCGCCCGCCACAGAGGCCGCTCTACAAAAGGCTTGCGAGCCACATCACAAAATAAACAAACAATCCTTGGGGTTATATTTAACCTTTGTGTAACTTTTAAGAAACGAAGTGATTCATCATTGAGTTCAAATTACTAGTTAAACGAATCATAAGGGTGATGACGTGACGGAAGAACAACGCTTTGAGCAGCGCATCGCGCAAGAGACAGCCATCGAGCCGCAGGACTGGATGCCAGAGGCCTATCGTAAAACGCTGATCCGCCAGATTGGCCAGCACGCACATTCCGAGATTGTCGGCATGCTGCCGGAAGGCAACTGGATTGCTCGCGCCCCGACGCTGCGCCGCAAGGCCATTCTGCTGGCCAAGGTGCAGGACGAAGCGGGCCACGGTCTGTATCTCTACAGCGCGGCGGAAACGCTGGGCTGCGCCCGGGAAGACATCTACCAGAAGATGCTCGACGGCAAGATGAAATACTCCTCGATCTTCAACTACCCGACCCTGAGCTGGGCCGATATCGGCGTGATTGGCTGGCTGGTGGATGGCGCGGCCATCGTCAACCAGGTGGCGCTGTGCCGCACCTCTTATGGTCCGTATGCCCGCGCAATGGTGAAAATCTGTAAAGAAGAGAGCTTCCACCAGCGTCAGGGCTTTGAAGCCTGCATGGCGCTGGCGGCGGGCAACGACGCCCAGCGGCAGATGCTGCAGGATGCGATCAACCGCTTCTGGTGGCCGGCGCTGATGATGTTCGGGCCCAACGACGACAACTCGCCGAACAGCGCCCGCAGCCTGGCGTGGAAAATCAAACGTTTTGGCAATGACGAGCTGCGTCAGCGCTTTGTCGACAACACCGTCTCTCAGGTCGAAATGTTGGGGATGACGGTGCCGGATGCGGATCTGCATTTCGATGCTGAAAGCGGCCACTACCGCTTTGGCGAGATCAACTGGCAGGAGTTTGACGAGGTGATCAACGGACGCGGTGTCTGTAATCACGAACGCCTGGCCGCCAAGAATAAAGCCTGGGAAGAGGGGACGTGGGTGCGTGAAGCCGCCCTGGCGCACGCAGAGAAACAACACGCCCGCAATGTCGCGTAAGAGGAATCAAGATGAGCAAAACATACTGGCCGTTATATGAAGTGTTTGTCCGCAGCAAACAGGGGTTATCCCACCGTCACGTAGGCAGCCTGCATGCCGCCGACGACCGCATGGCGCTGGAAAACGCGCGCGATGCCTACACCCGTCGCAGTGAAGGCTGTTCAATCTGGGTGGTGAAGGCGAGCGAAATCATCGCCTCCCAGCCGGAAGAGCGCGGCGAGTTTTTCGACCCGGCGGACAGCAAGGTCTACCGCCATCCGACCTTCTACACCATCCCTGATGGCATCGAGCACATGTGAGGTCGGAAATGAAAACGTTAACGGCTTATGTTCTGCGACTCGGTGATAACGGCCTGGTGCTGTCCCAGCGTCTGGGGGCGTGGTGCGGCCACGCGCCAGAGCTGGAGATCGACCTGGCGCTGGCCAATATCGGCCTCGACCTGCTGGGTCAGGCGCGCAATTTCTTAACCTACGCCGCCGAGCTGGAAGGCACCGGTGACGAAGACACGCTGGCCTTTCAGCGCGACGAACGCCAGTTCAGCAACCTGTTGCTGGTGGAGCAGCCCAACGGCAACTTCGCTGACACCATTGCCCGCCAGTACTTTATGGATGCCTGGCACCTGGCGCTGTACACCCGCCTGACCCGCAGCCGCGATCCGCAGCTGGCCGCCATCGCCGCCAAGTCGCTGAAAGAGGTGCGCTACCACCTGCGCTTCAGCCGCGGTTGGCTGGAGCGTCTGGGCAACGGCACCGAGGTTTCCGGGCAAAAAATGCAGCAGGCGGTCAACGACCTGTGGCGCTTTACCGCCGAGCTGTTCGAGGCCGACGAGGTAGACCTGGCGCTGATTGCCGAAGGCATCGCCGTCGATCCGCGCAGCCTGCGTGAAGAGTGGGAAGCCGAAGTCCTGAGCGGACTCAGCGCAGCCACCCTGAGCGTGCCGCAAGAGTCTGCCTACCGCAGCGGCGGCCGTAAAGGACTGCACACCGAACATCTGGGACCGATGCTGGCGGAGATGCAATATCTGCAGCGCGTCAACCCCGGTCAGCAGTGGTAACGCAGGAGAACGCCATGCAACGTTTCGCCGACATCGCCCCCGCAGAAATCCCGCAGATCTGGTCGCTGTTAAGCCAGATCCCGGACCCGGAAATACCGGTGCTGACCATTACCGACTTAGGCATGGTGCGCAGCGTAGCGTCGCAGGGCGACGGCTGGGCCATCGGCTTTACGCCGACCTATTCCGGCTGCCCGGCGACCGACCATCTGATGGGCGCGATCCGCGACACGTTGAGCGCGCACGGCTTCGCCCCGGTGCATATCGCCATCCAGCTCGATCCGGCCTGGACCACCGACTGGATGACCCCGGACGCGCGGGAACGCCTGCGCCAGTACGGCATCAGTCCACCCGCCGGACACAGCTGCCACGCGCATCTGCCCGCCGAGGTGACCTGTCCGCGCTGCGCCAGCACCCGTACCACGATGATCAGTGAATTTGGTTCCACGGCCTGCAAAGCGCTGTATCGCTGCGACAGTTGCCGTGAACCCTTCGATTATTTCAAATGTATTTGAGGTCGCCATGACAACGTTTCATTCATTAACGGTGGCAAAAGTCGAACCCGAAACCCGCGATGCGGTGACCATTACTTTCGCGGTTCCGCAGGCGTTGCAGGAGGCGTATCGCTTCCGCCCGGGTCAGCACCTGACGCTGAAGGCCCGCCTTGCGGGCGAAGAGCTGCGCCGCTGCTACTCCATTTGCCGCAGCGTTCAGCCGGGCGAGATCAGCGTTGCGGTCAAAGCCATCGACGGCGGGCGCTTCTCGCGCTATGCCCGGGATGAGATCAAACAGGGGATGGCGCTGGAGGTGATGGTGCCGCAGGGCCATTTTGGCTACCAGCCGCAGGCCGAGCGGGAAGGCTGCTACCTGGCGATCGCCGCTGGCTCCGGGATCACCCCGATGCTGGCGATCATCTCCAGCACCCTGAAAACCGAAGCCAACAGCCACTTCACCCTGATTTACGGCAACCGCAGCAGCCAGAGCATGATGTTCCGCGGGGCGCTTGCCGACCTGAAAGACCACTATCCGACACGCCTGCAGGTGATCCACATCTTCAGCCAGGAGACGCTGGACAGCGAGCTGCTGCACGGACGGATCGACGGTGAAAAATTACAGGCGCTGGCGCGTCAGCTGGTCGATTTTAGCCAGTTTGACGAAGCCTTTATCTGCGGCCCGGCGGCGATGATGGACGACGCCGAGCTGACGCTGAAAGCGCTGGGCATGCCGGAGAAATCGCTGCACCTTGAGCGCTTTAACACCCCGGGTACTACGGTGAAACGGGCGCATACGGTGCAGGCCGACGGGCAAAAAGTGACGGTGCGCCAGGACGGGCGCGACCGGGAAATCACCCTGACCGCCGACGACGAAAGCATTCTCGACGCCGCCTTGCGTCAGGGGGCCGATCTGCCGTACGCCTGCAAAGGCGGCGTCTGCGCCACCTGCAAATGCAAAGTGCTGCGCGGCAAAGTGGAGATGGTCACCAACTACAGCCTCGAGCCGGACGAAGTGGCCGCAGGTTATGTCCTGAGCTGCCAGTCATTGCCGCTGACGGCGGACGTGGTGGTGGACTTTGATGCAAAGGGGATGGCATGAGCGAATTAATCGTTACCCGTCACGGGCGGGTACTGCAACTGACGCTACATCGTCCGGCGGCCCGTAACGCGCTGAACAATGCCTTGCTGAGCGAGCTGGCCACCACCCTTGAAGCCGCCGCAGCCGACAGTGACATCTCGGTATGTGTGATCACCGGCAGCGAGCGCTTTTTTGCCGCCGGGGCTGACCTGAATGAGATGGCGGACAAAGACCTGCCCGCCACCCTCAACGATGTGCGTCCGCAGCTGTGGGCGCGGATCAACGCTTTCAGCAAACCGCTGATTGCCGCCGTCAACGGCTACGCGCTGGGTGCCGGGTGTGAACTGGTGCTGCTGTGCGATGTGGTGGTAGCGGGGGATAACGCCCGCTTCGGCCTGCCGGAGATCACCTTAGGCATTATGCCGGGCGCGGGCGGTACCCAGCGTCTGATCCGCTGCGTTGGCAAATCGCTGGCCAGCAAAATGGTGCTGACCGGGGAGAGCATTACCGCCCGCCAGGCGCTGGCGGCCGGGCTGGTGAGCGACATCTACCCGCAGGATCTGATGCTGGAATATGCCCTGCAGCAGGCCGAGGTGATGGCACGCCACTCACCGCTGGCGCTGCAGGCGGCGAAGCAGGCGTTACGCCAGTCGCAGGAGATGGCCCTGCAGGCTGGTCTGGCCCAGGAGCGTCAGCTGTTTACGCTGCTCTCGGCGACCGAGGATCGTCGGGAAGGTATCAGTGCCTTCCTGCAAAAACGCACCCCTGAATTCAAAGGACGCTAACCATGGATTTCATTCTGAGTCACGTTGAGCAGGGCGTAATGACGATTACCCTGAACCGCCCGGAGCGTCTCAACAGCTTTAATGAGGAGATGCACCAGCAGCTGGCGGCGTGCCTGACCCAGGCGGAGCGCGACGACGCCGTGCGCTGTCTGCTGGTCACCGGAGCTGGACGCGGCTTTTGCGCCGGACAGGATCTGAATGACCGTAACGTCGATCCCAACAGCCCCGCGCCGGATCTGGGCATGTCGGTTGAGAAATTTTACAACCCGCTGGTGCGCCGTCTGGCAAAACTGCCGAAGCCGGTGATCTGCGCGGTGAACGGCGTCGCCGCCGGGGCTGGGGCAACGCTGGCGCTGGGTTGCGATATCGTGATCGCTGCCCGCTCGGTGAATTTTGTAATGGCCTTCAGCAAGCTGGGACTGGTGCCGGATTCTGGCGGCACCTGGCTACTGCCACGCCTGACGGGTCGCGCCCGGGCGATGGGCCTGGCCCTGCTGGGCGAGAAAATCAGCGCCGAGCAGGCGCAGGCCTGGGGGATGATCTGGCAGGTGGTGGATGACGGCGAGCTGGCCGCCACCGCCCAGCAGCTGGCGGTGCATCTGGCCGCGCAGCCGACCTTTGGCCTGGGGTTGATTAAGCAGGCGATCAACGCCGCCGAAACCAATACCCTGGATGCCCAGCTGGATCTGGAGCGCGATTACCAGCGCCTGGCCGGACGCAGCGCCGACTATCGCGAAGGCGTCAGCGCATTCCTCAACAAGCGCGCGCCGCAGTTTACGGGGAAATAAGATGACCACTATTCATACCGTCGCGGTGATTGGCAGCGGCATCATGGGGGCCGGCATTGCCGAAGTGGCCGCCAGCCACGGTCACCCGGTGCTGATTTACGATATCAATGCCGACGCCATCTCCCGCGCCATCGACGGGATCCGCACCCGCCTGCAATCCCGCGTGACGCGCGGCAAGCTCGGCGCCAGCGCCTGCGAGCAGACGTTACAGCGTTTGATCCCGGTGACCGACATCCATTCGCTGGCAGCGGCTGATCTGGTGATTGAAGCTGCCTCTGAACGGATGGAGATCAAAAAGGCGCTGTTCGCCGAACTGGCGGCGATTTGCCCGGAAAAAACACTTCTGACCAGCAATACCTCGTCGATCTCGATTACCGCGATTGCCGCCGATCTGCGCCACCCCGAGCGCGTGGCCGGGCTGCACTTCTTTAACCCGGCCCCGGTGATGAAGCTGGTGGAAGTGGTGAGCGGGCTGGCGACCTCCGACGAGGTGGTGGAACAGCTCTGCGAACTGGCGGTGAACTGGGGTAAACAGCCGGTGCGCTGCCAGTCCACGCCGGGCTTTATCGTTAACCGCGTGGCGCGTCCGTACTACGCCGAAGCCTGGCGCGCGCTGGAGGAGCAGGTGGCTGCCCCACAGGTGATTGACGCTGCGCTGCGCGAAGGGGCGGGCTTCCCGATGGGGCCGCTGGAGTTAACCGACATGATCGGCCAGGACGTTAATTTCGCTGTTACCTGCTCGGTGTTTAACGCCTTCTGGCAGGAGCGCCGTTTCCTGCCGTCGCTGGTGCAGCAGGAGCTGGTGCTGGCGGGACGTCTTGGTAAGAAGAGCGGCCAGGGCGTTTACAACTGGCACAGCGACAAACCGACCGCGGGCTGTCTGGAGTCGGTGAGCGAGTCCTACTGTGCCCTGCACGTGGCGAAAAGAAGTGACGGTGTCACCGAACTGGACGATCTGCTGCTGATTGAAACTCAGGGCGAAACGGCCCAGGCGCTGGCAACCCGTCTCGGGCATCCGGTGGTGGTGGTCGATCGTCAGGAAGGCGATGTGGCGATTATTGCCGCCGCTGCCAGCAACCCGACGTCTGCGACCCGAAAAGCAGTGCATCACCTGCAGCAGCAAGGCAAGCGGGTCCTGCAGGTGGCCGATTATCCGGGTCTGCTGATCTGGCGTACCCTGGCGATGATTGTTAATGAGGCCCTCGACGCCCTGCAAAAAGGGGTCGCCAGCGAACAGGATATCGATACCGCCATGCGTCTGGGCGTGAACTATCCGCGCGGCCCGCTGGCCTGGGGCGAGCAGCTCGGCTGGCAACGGCTGCTGTGCCTTCTGGAAAACCTGCAACGCCACTACGGCGAAGAACGTTACCGCCCGTGTTCCCTGCTGCGCCAGCGTGCGCTTCTGGAGAGTAGCTATGAGTCATAACGCCTGGCGCAACGCCCGCGCCATGTACGAAAACGATGCCTGCGCCCAGGCCTATGGCATCGACATTATCGAGATGGATGATGGCGTAGCGGTCCTGACCATGACCGTGACCCCGCAGATGCTTAACGGTCACAAAAGCTGCCACGGCGGCCAGCTATTTACCCTGGCCGATACCGCCTTTGCCTACGCCTGCAACAGCCAGGGGCTGGCGGCGGTAGCCTCGGGCTGCACCATTGATTTTGTTCGCCCGGCGTTTGCCCACGACAAGCTGACCGCCACCGCGCAGGTTCGCCATCAGGGAAAACTGACCGGCGTGTACGACATTGAAATTGTTAATCAACAGCAAAAAACCGTTGCCCTGTTCCGTGGGAAATCCCACCGCATCGGCGGCACGATTACAGGAGAAGCATGATGCGTGACGCCTTTATTTGTGACGGGATCCGTACCCCTATCGGTCGCTACGGCGGCGCATTGTCCGGTGTCCGCGCGGATGACCTGGGCGCGATCCCGCTGCGCGAGCTGCTGATGCGTAACCCGGGACTCGACGCGGAACGCATTGATGATGTGATCTTTGGCTGCGCTAACCAGGCAGGGGAAGACAACCGCAACGTGGCGCGCATGTCGCTGCTGCTGGCCGGGCTGCCGCAGACCGTTTCCGGCACCACCCTGAACCGTCTCTGCGGCTCCGGTCTGGATGCGCTGGGCTTTGCCGCCCGGGCCATTCGTGCCGGTGATGCGGAGCTGATGATTGCCGGGGGCGTGGAGTCCATGTCCCGCGCGCCGTTCGTGATGGGCAAAGCCACCAGCGCCTTCCAGCGGCAGAATGAAATTTTCGATACCACCATCGGCTGGCGTTTTGTGAACCCGCTCATGGCGCAGCAATTTGGTTCTGACAGCATGCCGGAAACGGCAGAGAATGTAGCGGAATTGTTACGTATTTCCCGCGAAGACCAGGACGCCTTCGCCTGGCGCAGCCAGCAGCGTACTGCGCAGGCCCAGGCCAACGGTATTCTGGCGCAGGAGATCGTGCCAGTGATCATCAAAGGCAAAAAAGGTGCGGTAACAGAAGTGTTACATGACGAGCACCTGCGTCCTGAGACCACCCTCGAGATGCTGGCCGGGCTGAAAGCCCCGTTCCGCGCGGGCGGTGTGGTGACCGCAGGCAACGCCTCTGGCGTCAACGACGGTGCTGCGGCGCTGATCGTCGCCAGCGAGAAGATGGCGGCGGCGCAAGGGTTAACCCCACGCACCCGCATCGTGGCAATGGCCACCGCCGGGGTTGAACCGCGTCTGATGGGCCTTGGCCCGGTACCGGCCACCCGCCGTGTGCTGGAGCGTGCCGGCCTGAGCATCAACGATATGGACGTGATTGAATTGAATGAAGCGTTTGCGTCGCAGGCGCTGGGCGTGCTGCGTGAGCTGGGGCTCCCGGACGATGCCCCGCATGTTAACCCTAACGGTGGCGCGATTGCATTGGGCCATCCGCTGGGGATGAGTGGAGCCCGACTGGCGCTGGCCGCCAGCCACGAGCTGCATCGTCGTAAAGGGCGCTACGCGCTTTGCACGATGTGCATCGGTGTTGGTCAGGGTATTGCCCTGATCCTTGAGCGTGTCTGAGCAATTATAAAAAGTGAGTACCCTACGATGACAACGACAACAACGACAAAGCTTGACCCGATCGAAACCGCCTCCATGGATGAACTGCGCGCTCTGCAAACAACGCGCATGAAATGGACCTTAGAACATGCGTACAACAACGTGCCGATGTACAAACGCAAGTTCGATGCGGCGGGCGTCCATCCTGATGATTTCAAAGAGTTAGCGGATATCCGCAAATTCCCGTGCACCACCAAACAGGATCTGCGTGATAACTACCCGTTTGATACCTTCGCCGTGCCGATGGAGCAGGTGGTGCGCATTCACGCCTCGTCCGGCACCACCGGCAAACCAACCGTGGTTGGCTACACCCAGAACGACATTGATACCTGGGCGAACATTGTGGCTCGCTCACTGCGTGCCGCAGGCGGCAGCGCGAAAGACAAAATCCACGTCGCCTACGGCTACGGGCTGTTCACCGGCGGGCTGGGCGCGCACTACGGTGCCGAGCGTTTAGGCGCCACTGTGATCCCAATGTCTGGCGGCCAGACCGAGAAACAGGCCCAGCTGATCCGTGATTTCCAGCCGGATATGATCATGGTCACGCCGTCCTACTGCCTCAACCTGATCGAAGAGCTTGAGCGCCAGATGGGTGGCGATGCCAGTAAATGCTCCCTGCGTGTCGGCGTGTTTGGCGCCGAGCCGTGGACGCTGGCGATGCGCCGCGAAATTGAAAAACGTCTGGGCATTACCGCCCTGGATATCTATGGTCTGTCGGAAGTGATGGGGCCAGGGGTGGCGATGGAGTGCATCGAAACCGCCGACGGCCCGACCATCTGGGAAGATCACTTCTACCCGGAGATCGTCAATCCAAACGACGGTACGCCGCTGGAAGATGGCGAGCAGGGCGAACTGCTGTTCACCACCCTGACCAAAGAAGCGCTGCCGGTGATCCGCTACCGCACTCGCGACCTGACGCGTCTGTTGCCGGGAACGGCACGCACCATGCGCCGGATGGATCGTATCAGCGGGCGCAGCGACGACATGCTGATCATCCGCGGCGTAAATGTCTTCCCGTCACAGCTGGAAGAGGAGATCGTCAAATTTGAGCATCTGTCGCCGCACTACCAGCTGGAGGTGAATCGTCGGGGCCATCTTGATTCGCTTTCGGTGAAAGTCGAACTGAAAGAGAGCAGCCTGACGTTGAATCACGAACAGCGCTGCCACGTCTGCCATGAGCTGCGCCACCGCATCAAATCGATGGTTGGGATCTCCACTGACGTGACGATCGTCAACTGCGGCAGTATCCCGCGCTCTGAAGGCAAAGCCTGCCGGGTGTTCGACCTGCGTAAGGTCGCCGCCAACGGCTAACGCCTTGCTGTCGCCCTCTCCATATTAGGGGAGGGCTGCGGCCTGGGGGCTATGCTATGATTCATCCGATACAATAATCACAACAGAATGAATCACATGAGTAAACTCGACGCCTTTATTCAGCAAGCGGTTAGCTCCGTTCCCATCAGCGGTACCTCTTTAATCGCCTCCCTGTATGGCGACGCTTTGTCCCATCGCGGCGGCGAAGTCTGGCTGGGAAGCCTGGCGGCACTGCTGGAAGGGATGGGATTTGGCGAGCGCTTTGTGCGCACCGCGTTGTTTCGTCTTAACAAGGAAGGCTGGCTGGATGTTTCGCGCATCGGCAGGCGCAGTTTTTATCGTCTGAGCGACAAAGGACTCCGCTTAACCCGTCGCGCCGAGGCGAAAATTTATCGCGCAGAATTACCGGCCTGGGACGGAAAATGGCTGCTGCTGCTCTCTGAAGGGATGGACAAAACCACCCTTGCGGAGGTGAAAAAGCAGCTCATCTGGCAGGGTTTCGGCACGCTGGCACCCAGCCTGATGGCCTCACCTTCGCAGCAGCTGGCGGATGTACAGGCGCTGCTGCACGAAGCGGGCGTGGCCGAAAACGTAATCTGCTTTGAGGCTCACTCGCCGCTGGCGCTCTCCCGCGCCGCGCTGCGTTCCCGGGTGGAAGAGTGCTGGCAACTCAGCGAACAGAACGTGATGTATGAATCCTTTATCGACTCGTTCCGCCCGCTGCTGCCGCTGCTGCGGGAGGCCGCAGCGAATGAACTGACCCCGGAACGCTGCTTCCAGATCCAGTTGCTGCTGATCCATTTTTATCGTCGGGTGGTGCTCAAGGATCCGCTGTTACCGGAGGAGTTACTCCCACCGCACTGGGCGGGCCAGACGGCCCGCCAGTTGTGTATCAACGTTTATCAACGCGTCGCGCCGGGTGCGCTGGCGTTTGTCAGTGAAAAAGGGGAAACCACGGTCGGCGAACTGCCGTCGCCGGGCTCTTCTTACTGGCAACGCTTTGGTGGCCTGACGCTCGCGTAAAGGAGGTTATGTGCCTGTATATCAAATCGACGGCATGACGCCGGTGGTCCCGGAAGAGAGCTATGTCCATCCGACAGCGGTACTGATTGGGGATGTGATCCTGGGCAAGGGCGTGTACGTGGGGCCGAATGCCAGCCTGCGTGGTGACTTTGGCCGCATCCTGGTGCAGGACGGCGCCAATATCCAGGATAACTGCATCATGCACGGCTTCCCGGAGCAGGATACGGTGGTGGAAGAAGAGGGGCATATTGGTCACGGCGCTATCCTGCATGGCTGCATCATCCGCCGTAACGCGCTGGTGGGAATGAATGCGGTGGTGATGGATGGGGCAGTGATCGGTGAAAACAGCATCGTGGGCGCGGCGGCCTTTGTGAAAGCCAAAGCTGAGATGCCCGCTAACCATTTGATCATCGGCAGCCCGGCCAAAGCGATCCGGGTGCTGAGCGAGCAGGAGCTGGCGTGGAAGCAGCAAGGCACGCGGGAGTATCAAACCCTGGTCGAGCGCTGCAAACAGACCATGCACCAGGTCGAACCGCTGCGTGCGGTAGAACCGGATCGCAAAAGGCTGGTTTTTGATGAAAATTTACGGCCTAAATCGTCTCGCTGAACGAAAAAAGGGTGGCCAAAACCAGATCGGGATCACGTAATTATCTGATTTAATGATATTAAACAATAAAATATAAATGTTGGCGATTACAGGGTTGACACTGCGTCTATAATGAGTAAATTAGAACTCAGCACCACAGTGAAATAAAGGTTTAACGGTGCGGTAATATAGCAGTAACGAGATGCGATAATGGCCACGAAGTATTGTAGTTTGGGTCCTGGTAATCAGTAAAAACCAGTGTGAACACGCTTTCAGGCCATGCAGTAAATATGTACAATCGCATAATGGGGAAGTAAACGCGATGATGTAAGGTCTTGTTTCAAAGAGTAATATTCGCGATTTGGGTACGATTCAGTATGCAGTTGAGAATATCGCGAAGTATTAAGGCCACGCATCAAGAGTATATATCGCGAGGGTGATGTACACGACAGGACAAATGTTATTTCAATCACTTATCAGGAGGTAGCGTTAACTGGCTTCAACGGTAATCCTGTGAGAATACGTACATCTTAGAAGTTGTAGTGTGTAATTAAGTTGATGAATGTTAAATATTAATTTGGTAGAACCTTAAAAGCCCCGGCAATCAATTGCTGGGGCTTTTCCATTTTGCGGCTTCTGCCAGACGTCCATTCACTGCGCCGCCAGTGCGTAAAAGAACGCCGGATTGGCCTGGATAGCCGCCAGCACTTTTGCCGCCAGACCCGTTGGGTTACGCCTTCTGGACTCCCAGCTTTTGATGGTGTCGACGCTGGTGCCCAGCGCTTTTGCCATCTCAACCTGCGAAACGTTAAGCTGCTCGCGAATCGCTTTCACATCGGCAATCTCATAGCGGTTAACGCGTGCCGGGGCTTTAACCCCGTTTTTGATCTCGACTGCTTCTTCCAGGGACGTTTTGAGTTCGTCAAAAAAATTCATATCACACCTCATTTTTTAATAATGTGGTCAGTTTTTTTAGTTGCGCCTTTTCCGCATCGGTCAGGCTGTCTTTCGTTTTTTTCGGGTAAGCCATTACCAGCCAGATAATCTCGTTCGTTGCCAGAAAGTAGAGCACTCTGGCACTACCGCTTTTCCCCTGAGAGCCCGTCGCCATTCTGATTTTTCGCAACCCGCCCGTATTTTGGATGACATCGCCTTTGTCCGGAAAGGCGATAAGTTCTTTTTGCAAAGCCCTAAGCTCATCATCTGAGGCGATCTGTTGTATCTGCCGGGTAAACAGTGTGGTTTCGATAAATTCTATCGCATGACACATTTCATACTCTCCTTGAGAGAGTACTATGTACACCTCGCAGTGTACATAGTACTTATCCAGTTTATTTTGCCGTCAGTTCTCTTCAGGCGGTTTCACCGGCAGGCATTGTATGAAGTACAACGTTAATATGCTGAAAAGCGTGACGATTCTACGAGGTATCTCGTAAATAACAGGCGGAGTGCGGGGGATAAAAAAACTCCCACCGGGCGGTGGGAGTGGTAAATCTTATGCAGCCACCAGGCTGTCGATCGCGGCTTTCGCGTCAGTCTGCGCTTTGGTCGCCACTTCCGGACCGTAAGCAATACCTTCAGCAAACACGAAGTTTACGTCGGTGATGCCGATAAAGCCCAGGAACACGGACAGATATGGGGAAATCAGGTCGGTTGGGGTATCTTTGTGGATACCGCCACGGCTTGACAGCACGATAGCGCGCTTACCGGTCACCAGACCTTCCGGGCCTTTCTCGGTGTAGCGGAAAGTCACGCCAGCACGTGCAATCAGGTCGAAGTAGTTTTTCAGCTGCGTTGGGATGTTGAAGTTGTACATCGGGGCGTTGATCACGACAACGTCGTGCGCCTGCAGCTCGGCAATCAGCTCATCGGACAGCGCCAGCGCTTCCTGCTGACGTGGGGTCAGTGGCGCATCGCTCGGACGCAGGGCACCAACAAGTTCACCGTCCAGTACCGGGATTGGCTGAGTCGCCAGATCGCGGACGGTGATTTCATCTGCGCTGTGCTGTTCGCGCCACTGTTCAACGAAATAATCGGATAGCTGACCAGACTGAGAGTACCCTGCCAGAATACTGGATTTCAGAACTAATACTTTGCTCATGGTTGATTCCTTTTTTGTATTTGATAAGGGGGATTGCCCCGTTGCTTGTTGACACTCTATTCACAATCCTGTTGAAGGGATAGCGCAATATATCGAAGTCTATGTTCGAATTTTTTGAATAAGGCGCAAAAACCGCCGATGTGGTAGTCTATATCCATCATTAAAAAGAGAATGTATCCGGCAGTGCTCTGCCCGTTAACGCTATGACAGAACAACAAAAACTCACCTTCCCGATGCTCATGCAACAGCTGGATTCACTGATGCTGCGTGATAAACAGCGGTTTTCCCGCCGTCTGCACGGCGTGAAGAAGGTTAAAAATCCTGATGCACAACAGGCTATTTATCAGGAGATGGCCAACGAGATCGAACAAGCTGCCGGTAAAGTCGTGCTGCGCGAGGCGTCGCGCCCGACGATTACCTATCCGGAAAACCTGCCCGTCAGTCAGAAGAAACAGGAAATTCTCGAAGCCGTGCGCGATCACCAGGTGGTGATTGTGGCGGGGGAGACCGGTTCAGGTAAAACCACCCAGTTGCCAAAAATCTGCATGGAGCTGGGGCGCGGGATCAAAGGTCTGATCGGTCACACCCAGCCGCGTCGTCTGGCAGCGCGCACGGTGGCGAACCGTATTGCCGAAGAGCTGCAAACCGAGCCGGGCGGCTGTATCGGCTATAAAGTGCGTTTCAGCGATCACGTCAGCGATAACACCATGGTGAAGCTGATGACCGACGGCATCCTGCTGGCGGAGATCCAGCAGGACCGGATGCTGATGCAGTACGACACCATCATCATTGATGAAGCGCACGAGCGCAGTCTGAACATCGACTTCCTGCTGGGTTACCTCCGGGAGCTGCTGCCGCGTCGTCCGGATCTGAAAATCATCATTACCTCGGCGACTATCGATCCGGAACGTTTTTCGCGCCACTTTAACAATGCGCCGATTATCGAAGTCTCCGGTCGTACTTATCCGGTGGATGTGCGCTACCGACCGATTGTCGAAGATGCGGACGATACCGAGCGCGATCAGCTGCAGGCCATTTTTGACGCCGTGGATGAGCTGGGCAACGAAAGTCCGGGCGATATCCTGATCTTTATGAGCGGCGAGCGCGAGATCCGCGACACCGCCGATGCGCTCAGCAAGCGCGACCTGCGCCATACGGAAATTCTGCCGCTGTATGCGCGCCTGTCGAACAGCGAACAGAACCGCGTCTTCCAGGCGCACAGCGGACGCCGCATCGTGCTGGCGACCAACGTAGCGGAAACCTCGCTCACCGTGCCGGGCATTAAGTACGTGATTGACCCGGGCACGGCGCGCATTAGCCGTTACAGCTACCGCACCAAAGTGCAGCGTCTGCCGATTGAGCCGGTTTCCCAGGCCTCGGCCAACCAGCGTAAAGGCCGCTGCGGCCGTGTATCGGAAGGGATCTGTATTCGTCTCTATTCGGAAGACGATTTCCTGTCACGCCCGGAGTTTACCGACCCGGAGATCCTGCGTACTAACCTGGCCTCAGTGATTTTGCAGATGACCGCCCTGGGGCTGGGCGATATCGCTGCCTTCCCGTTTGTCGAAGCGCCGGATAAGCGCAATATTCAGGACGGCGTGCGCCTGCTGGAAGAGCTGGGCGCGATTACTACCGACGAGCAGGCCACCGTCTACAAGCTGACGCCGATGGGCCGTCAGCTCAGCCAGCTACCGGTGGATCCGCGTCTGGCACGCATGGTGCTGGAGGCGCAGAAACACGGCTGCGTGCGCGAGGCGATGATCATCACCTCGGCGCTCTCTATCCAGGATCCGCGCGAGCGGCCGATGGACAAGCAGCAGGCTTCAGATGAAAAACACCGTCGCTTCCACGATAAAGAGTCTGACTTCCTCGCCTTTGTGAACCTGTGGAATTACCTCGGTGAGCAGCAGAAAGCGCTGTCGTCGAACGCCTTCCGTCGCCAGTGCAAGCTGGATTTCCTGAACTACCTGCGCGTGCGCGAGTGGCAGGACATCTACACCCAGCTGCGCCAGGTGGTGAAAGAGCTGGGCATTCCGGTGAACAGCGAACCGGCGGAGTACCGCGAAATTCATATTTCGATGCTGACCGGTTTGCTGTCGCATATTGGGATGAAAGATACCGATAAGCAGGAATTTACCGGCGCGCGCAACGCCCGTTTCTCGATCTTCCCCGGCTCCGGCTTATTCAAAAAGCCGCCGAAGTGGACGATGGTCGCCGAGCTGGTGGAAACCAGCCGCCTGTGGGGGCGCATTGCCGCGCGCATCGACCCGGAATGGGTGGAGCCGGTGGCGCAGCATCTGCTGAAACGCTCGTACAGTGAGCCGCACTGGGAGCGGGCGCAGGGCGCGGTAATGGCCACCGAAAAGGTCACCGTTTACGGCCTGCCGGTGGTAGCCGCGCGTAAGGTCAACTACAGCCAGATCGATCCGGCCCTGTCGCGGGAGCTGTTTATCCGCCACGCGCTGGTGGAGGGTGACTGGCAGACCCGCCACGCCTTCTTCCGCGATAACCTGAAGCTGCGCAATGAAGTGGAAGAGCTGGAGCACAAGTCCCGCCGCCGCGACATTCTGGTCGATGACGACACCCTGTTTGAGTTTTATGACCAGCGCATCAGCCACGACGTGGTCTCTGCCCGGCACTTCGACAGCTGGTGGAAAACGGTCAGCCGCGACACGCCGGATCTGCTCAACTTTGAAAAGAGCATGCTGATCAAAGAGGGCGCAGAGCAGGTCAGCAAGCTGGACTATCCGAACTTCTGGCATCAGGGCAACTTCAAGCTGCGCCTGACCTACCAGTTTGAACCAGGCACCGATGCCGACGGCGTGACCGTTCACATCCCGCTGCCGCTGCTCAATCAGGTGGAAGAGAGCGGCTTTGAGTGGCAAATCCCCGGCCTGCGCCGGGAGCTGATTATTGCCCTGATTAAATCGCTGCCCAAACCGGTGCGCCGCAACTTTGTCCCTGCGCCGAACTACGCCGAAGCGTTCCTCGGACGCGCCACGCCGCTGGAGCTGCCGCTGCTGGATTCGCTCGAACGTGAGCTGCGCCGAATGACCGGCGTCACCATCGACCGGGACGACTGGCACTGGGATCAGGTGCCCGATCACCTGAAAATCAGCTTCCGCGTGCTGGACGACAAGAACAAAAAGCTGCTGGAAGGCCGCTCCCTGACCGAACTGAAAGATGCCCTGAAAGGCAAAGTGCAGGAGACGTTATCTGCGGTTGCCGACGACGGTATCGAACAGAGCGGGCTGCATATCTGGAGCTTTGGTCAACTGCCGGAAAGCTACGAACAGAAGCGCGGCAACTACAAGGTGAAAGCCTGGCCGGCGCTGGTGGATGAACGCGACAGCGTGGCAATTAAGCTGTTCGACAATCCGCAGGAACAGCAGCAGGCGATGTGGCGTGGGCTGCGCCGCTTACTGCTGCTGAACATTCCGTCACCAATCAAGTATCTGCACGAAAAACTGCCGAACAAGGCCAAGCTTGGGCTGTACTTTAACCCGTACGGCAAAGTGTTGGATCTGATTGACGACTGTATCTCCTGCGGTGTGGATCAGCTGATCAACGCGGCGGGTGGCCCGGTGTGGACCGAAGAGGGCTTTGCGACGCTGCACGAAAAAGTGCGCGCCGAGCTCAACGACACCGTGGTCACCATCGCGAAGCAGGTCGAGCAGATCCTCACCGCCGTGTTCAATATCAACAAACGCCTGAAAGGGCGCGTGGATATGACCATGGCGCTGGGGCTGTCGGACGTGAAGTCGCAGATGGCCGGGCTGGTGTATCGCGGGTTTGTCACCGGCAACGGCTACAAACGCCTTGGCGACACGCTGCGCTACCTGCAGGCGATTGAAAAACGTCTGGAGAAGATGGCCGTCGATCCGCATCGCGACCGGGCGCAAATGCTGAAGGTCGAGAGCGTGCAGCAGCGCTGGCAGCAGTGGCTAAACAAACTGCCGCCTGCGCGCCGGGATGACGACGACGTGCAGGAGATCCGCTGGATGATTGAAGAGCTGCGGGTCAGCTTCTTCGCCCAACAGCTGGGGACCCCGTATCCGATCTCCGACAAGCGCATTTTGCAGGCGATGGAGCAGATCTCAGCCTAGGTAAATGCCGGGCGGCGCCCTCTCCTCGTTGGGGAGAGGACAGAAACTGTCTACCGGAGTGTGGGCACTCCAGTAGCGCCACCGGGCATCTTTTCAGACCAACCGCCGCCCAGCGCCTTATACAAATCAATCTGCGCCAGCAGCAGGTTATTTTTGGCCTGCACCACGCTGGTCTGCACCGAGAACAGCGTGCGCTGGGCGTCCAGCACGTCCAGATACGATGAATAGCCGTTGCGATAGCGGTTCTGCGCGATCCGCAGCGTCTCCTGCGCCACCTCCTGCTGGGCCACCAGCTCGGTCAACTGTTCGCCAAAGCGGGCGATGGCATCGAGGCTGTCGTTCACCTCTTTAAAGGCATTGCGCACGGTTTGTTCGTAGCGATACATGGCCTGATTGCGCTGCGACTGGGCGATATCCACCTGCGCATTCAGCGCCTGACGGTTCAACAGCGGGGCCAGAATGCTGCCGCCGACGCTCCACAGCTCCAGCGGGTTATCCAGCAGGCCGGGCAGGGTGCGATCCTGCAACGATCCGGTTGCGGTCAGGTTGATCGAGGGCAGCAGGCTGGCGCGCGAGGCCGCCAGCGTCGCATCGGTCGCGATAAGCTGGCGTTCCGCCTGCACAATATCCGGGCGGCGATTGAGTAACGACGACGGTAGCTGGGACGGAATACGCAGCGGCGTCAGGACGTCAAAATCCGCGCTGCGGGCGATGGCCCCCGGATTACCGCCCAGTAGCAGGCTAAGCGCGTTCTCCTGGCGGGCAATCTGATTCTGCACCTGCGGGATCTGCGCCCGGGTCGAGCGCAGTTCGGAGTCGGACTGCATCAGCTCGAGTCGCGAGCTGTAGCCGGTTTCATACTGCCGTTTTGCCAGCGTAAATGCCTCTTCGCGGGCTTTGAGGGTCGATTGCGTCACCCGGAGCTGCTCGTCCAGCGCCAGCAGCGTGATGTAGCCTGAGGCCACCGATGCGGCCACGGTCAGATCGGCGGCTGCCGCCGCTGCCTGCTGCGCCTCGAGCGAGGCCTGTGCGGCATCGGCGGTACGGCGGTTTACACCCCAAATATCCACGTCATAGCTGGCGGTCAGGCTGCCTCGGTACAGGGCCCCGTACACCGGTAGTCCGGTCGCCGCAGACTGAGAGCGGGCGCGGGTGGCGCTCACCTGTCCATCCAGCGACGGAAACAGGCCGCCGTCAGCGGCGTACACCCGGGCCTGATATTCGTTAATCCGCTCCCGGGCGATCAACACATCGCTGTTATTACCCAGCGCCTGGTCAACGTAGCGGTTGAGATGGCTGTCGTGAAAGCTGCGCCACCACTGCTGTTCCGCCGGGCTGGCAGGGCCGCTGCTGGCGCGCCAGCTGGCGGGGATCGCCAGCGTCGGTTTAGCCGGGGCGACATCCACCGACTGACAGGCCGCAAGGGACAGGGCAATCATTAACGCGGCTACCGGGCGGAGGATCATTTTTCCTCCCGGGTATCAATCGTGACCTGCACTGACATGCCCGGGCGCAGCAGCGCAGACGCGTCCGGCTCGCCAAGCACCTCGATGCGCACTGGAATGCGCTGGGCAATCTTGACGAAGTTCCCCGTGGCATTGTCCGGCGTGATGGCACTGAACTCCACCCCGGTCGCGGGTGAAATGCTCTGCACCCGGCCCTGATAGGCGCGGTCGTTCAGGGCATCAACGGTGAATGTCACCGGCTGGCCGACCCGCAGCGTTGCCAGCTGCGTCTCTTTAATATTGGCGATCACCCAGTGCTGCGGCGGCACCAGGGTTGTGAGATGGGTTCCGGCGGTCACGTAAGCGCCTAAACGTACCGCAATCTGTCCCAGCTGGCCGCCGCGTGGGGCAACGATGCGGGTATTTTGCAGGTCGATTTGCGCCAGTTCGAGCGCTGCCCTGGCGTTATCCACGTCCGCCTCTAGCGCGCCGCGATTGACGATGGCGGTTTGCAGGTCCTGGCGCGACATCTCCAGTGTGGCTTTCGCCTGGTCGATATCGGCGCTGCCCTGGGCGGCGCTCGCCAGGGCGGCATCCCGCTCACGAATCGACAGGGACCCGTCGGCGGTCAGGTCTTTCACCCGCTTCAGATCGGCCTGGGTTTTCATGCTCTGGGCACGGGCATTTTTCAGCGCTGCATCGTTACGCGCAATCACCGCTTCGGCGCTTTTACGCTGCTGCAGGTTGTTATTCAGCGCGGCGATTTTCATCGCCAGTTGCGCTTCGGCCTGGTGCACGCGCTGGCGGTAGATGCGATCGTCAATCTGCAGCAGCAGGTCGCCTTGTTTTACCTGCTCAAAATCCTGGACATTGACCTTAGTGATGTAGCCGTTGACCTGCGGGCTGATAAAGGTGGTCTGGCCGCGCACGTAGGCGTTATCGGTGAACTGGGTGTGACGGGTAAACGGCGGCAGTTGCCAGGCGTAGAGGATCACCAGCACGCCAACGATGCCGATCGCGGCGGCGGCGAACATCGACACCACGCGCAGATTGTTACGGGTATTGGCCTGCTCTTTGGCGGCATCCTGCTGACTCATAACCACTCCTGGGAAAACACGTTAATCATTATTGTATAAAACCGTTATTTGCTGCCGGTGGCGCGTTTCAGCGCCATATGGGCAGTGATGCGCAGGCGCAGCAAGCGCCATAAAATCCACACCAGCGTGACGCTGGCAATGCCCGCCGTCAGAAGATAAGTATCGTTGTAAGCGAGAATATTTGCCTCCAGCGTGCTGGCGGTCTGCAGCTGAAGCGTGGTCTGGATATTCAGCAGGGCGCTGTCGCCTATCAGGCTCCGGTACATCTGGCTATAGACCTGCAAACGCTCGTTCACCAGCGGATTGAGTGTGCTGAGCTGATCGGCCAGCAGGCTGGAGTGGTACTTCTCGCGCCAGGTCTGGAAGGTGCCCAGAATGGCGGAACCCAGCAGGCCGCCAATATTCTGGCTCATGCCAAACAGCACCGAAAAGCTGACCAGGTTACGCGGGTCGGCAATCACACCGCCAATCCCGGCCAGCATCGCCGGGGCGAGGAAAAAGGCGCTGCCGAACCCCAGCAGGAACTGGCTCACCATCAGTTGGGCCGGGCGGGTGAGGCTGCTGGACTGGCTGTCGAGCAGGGAGGCGATAATCATCAATACCAGCGAGGTGACAATCGGCCAGCCGAGGCGCGTCGGTTTTATGGTCAGGCAGCTGGCGACGATGCCGCAGGCGATCCCGGCAAAAATTGACCACGCCAGCGATGTCATCTGTTCGTTCTGCAGGCCGACCAGCGTCAGCCAGCCAATCACCCCGGTGTTCTGCTCCGCCAGCACGATGCGGATCAGCAGCATGATCAACCCGAGGCGCAAAATACTGCCGCTGGAGAGCCAGCGAGTGTTCAGCAGCGGATTACTGCGGTTATGCTCGAAGACAATCGCCGAGACGATCAGCACCAGCGACATCGCCAGTGACCAGCCGATCCATGGCGCTTCAAACCACCACTCCAGCCGCCCGAGGGACAGCACCGCGCACAGCAGCGCCATGCCCGGCGCCAGCAGAACAAAGGTGATAAAATCTTTCTTCTCAAACACTTTGCGCCGATCGCCGGGGGGCAGCTTGAGCGCGATCACGCAGCCGAGCGAGATCAACGCCAGCCCGAGTTCAAACAGGTACAATCCGCGCCACTCATCCAGCTGCAGCAATTCGGTGGAGAACAGACGCGCAATGGGGATCGCCAGCGACGAGCCGGTGATGCCGATGGTAAGGGCTTTCAGGCGGTGTTTCGCAGGCCAGGCCTGGATCTGATAGTAGATCCCCAGCGAGCTGAGGGCCGCGGCCACCATCCCGTGGGCGGCGCGTACCATCAGGGCAGAGCTGAGATCGTTGACGAACAGGTGGAAAAAGGTCACCAGGACGTACAGCACCAGAAAGCCTTCGGTGAAGGCGCGCAGGCCAAACTGCTGGCGAAACTTCACCAGCAGCAGATTAATCGACACATTGGTCATCACGTACACCGCAGGCAGCCAGGCGATCTCGGTGGACCAGGCGGCAAACGTGCCCTGTAAATTCTGCAGGTTGGCGGCCACCATCGCATTGCCCAGCGCGCCGGTCAGGCACACCAGCAGGCCCACCACGCCATAGGCGATGCGTTTGGGCGTGCTGTGCAAGGGCGTGGACGGGGAGCCTAACAGCATCGGCTTTTCGTGAGGCTGCCACTCGCGAGGCGAATAGGGGTCGCGTTGAGGCAGACGCATAACCGTGATACCTATAAAATTAATGAATAGTTAGTGGGCTAATGATTCTAAGTCTGACTCAAATCATTTTTCAAGTGAATATGATAACGCCGGGTTAATCAAATGTGATCCGGTAAATTTCAGAGAGATCCTCTGTTAACCGGCGACCCGCGCGTTACGCTGAACGTAATAGTAGGAAGGAGGTAATGATGACACTCGCAATCTTCCCATGTTTGCCGGATAAAACCCTGGCAGCGGTGAACACCGTCGGCAGCTGGCTTGCCGAAACCGATTTCGACCCCACTCAACCGGCACCGCAGGCAGAAGGGGTGGTGCTGGCAGGCAACGCGGTGATCCCCACCATCGACACCGCCTGCCGTCTGGCGGCAGAGCTTGCCGTACCTTTGCTTATCAGCGGCGGTATCGGTCATTCAACCACGTTCCTGTATGCCGCTATTGCACGCCATCCGCACTACAACCGGGTGCGCACCACCGGTAAAGCCGAAGCCACTATTCTGGCGGAGATCGCCCGTGAATTCTGGCACATTCCGCCGGAGCGGGTGCTGGTGGAGGATCAATCCACCAACTGCGGCGAGAACGCGCGCTTTAGCTGGTCGCTGATGCAGCACCATCCGCTGCCTGCGAAGCGGGTCATTGTGGTGCAGGACCCGACCATGCAGCGCCGCACCATGGCGACCTTCGCCCGGGTGTGCCGCGACGCGCCTGCTGCGCCCAAGTGGATAAGCCAGCCGGGGATTGTGCCGCAGCTGCAAAACAGCGAAGACGGGCTGGTGTTCAGCGAGGGTGGCGAGGGGCTGTGGCCCGTCGAGCGCTATCTGTCGCTGGTATTAGGGGAACTGCCGCGTCTGCGCGATGACATCAATGGCTACGGCCCGGCCGGGCGGGATTTTATCGTGCACGTGAGCATCCCGGCAGAGGTCGAGGCGGCCTGGCAGGTGCTGCGCAACGACACCATTCTCACCGAAGCGTTGGTCAGTCGCTCTCTGCTGTAAACGGCTGCCCGTTTGCGCTGGCTTTTGCGCAAACGGGCAGGCTATGTTGTCGAGTTGTAATAAAAATGTTCTGCTGACCCGATTCTTTTATGAGAGATCTCACAAAAACAGCACGATAGAGTAGGAATGCGGATCTGAAACTGTAGTTTTTAACAATAATTTTACGTGTTAAAAACAGTCTAATTACAGGAGCAGGTCATGACAGTACCCGTACAACATCCTATGTATATCGATGGACAGTTTGTCGCCTGGCAGGGTGAAGCCTGGATTGATGTGATCAACCCGGCTACCGAAGAGGTCATTTCCCGTATTCCCGATGGCAGCGCCGAAGATGCCCGCAAGGCCATTGACGCAGCCGACCGTGCGCAGGCTGACTGGGAGGCCCTGCCTGCTATCCAGCGTGCGGGCTGGTTACGTAAAATCTCGGCAGGCATTCGCGAACGCGCCAGCGAGATCAGCGCCCTGATTGTGGCCGAAGGCGGCAAAATTCAGCAGCTGGCCGACGTGGAAGTGGCGTTTACCGCCGACTACCTTGACTACATGGCCGAGTGGGCCCGTCGCTACGAAGGCGAAATTCTTCAGAGCGACCGTCCGGGCGAGAGCATTCTGCTGTTTAAGCGTGCTTTAGGCGTCACCACCGGTATTCTGCCGTGGAACTTCCCGTTCTTCCTGATTGCCCGCAAGCTGGCACCCGCTCTGATTACCGGCAATACCATCGTCATTAAACCGAGCGAATTCACGCCGAACAATGCCATTGCGTTTGCCAAAATTGTCGACGACATCGGTCTGCCGAAAGGGGTCTTTAACCTGGTGCTGGGCCGCGGCGAAACCGTGGGTCAGGAGCTGGCTGGCAACCCGAAAGTGGCGATGGTCAGCATGACCGGCAGCGTGGGGGCGGGCGAGAAGATCATGGCCGCGGCGGCTAAAAATATCACCAAAGTGTGTCTGGAACTGGGCGGTAAAGCCCCGGCCATCGTGATGGACGATGCAGATCTGGAGCTGGCGGTGAAGGCGATTGTCGACTCTCGCGTGATCAACACCGGACAAGTGTGTAATTGCGCCGAGCGCGTGTATGTGCAGAAAGGCATTTATGACCGTTTTGCCAACCGTCTTGGCGAAGCGATGAAAGCGGTGCAGTTTGGTAACCCGGCCGAGCGCAACGACATTGCGATGGGGCCGCTGATCAACGCCGCGGCGCTGGAGCGTGTGGAGCAAAAAGTGGCTCGCGCGGTGCAGGAAGGGGCGACAGTGGTGCTGGGCGGCAAAGCCGTCGAGGGCAAAGGCTATTACTATCCGCCGACACTGCTGCTCGACGTGCGCCAGGAGATGGCGATCATGCACGAAGAGACCTTTGGTCCGGTGCTGCCGGTGGTGGTATTTGACACCCTGGAAGAGGCGCTGAAGATGGCGAACGACAGCGACTATGGCCTGACATCCTCCATTTACACCCGCGATCTGAACGTGGCGATGAAAGCGATTAAAGGACTGAAGTTCGGCGAAACCTACATTAACCGCGAGAACTTTGAAGCAATGCAGGGCTTCCACGCGGGCTGGCGTAAATCCGGTATTGGCGGGGCAGACGGTAAACACGGGTTGCACGAATATCTGCAAACCCAGGTGGTGTACTTGCAGTCCTGATGTTGAGTATCTCTGGCAGATAAGCAAAACGGCAACCTGGTTGCCGTTTTGCTTTTACCTTATACCTTCGTCGCAATCCAGTTCATCATCAACTCCGGCCAGACCGCCAGCGGCAATCCCTGGGCATCCCGGATGCCAAACCCGTGTTTTCCTCGCTCAAACAGATGCATCTCGACCGGTACGCCATGGCGGCGCAGGGCGCTGAACATCATCAGGCTGTTTTCAACCTTCACCGCCGGATCGTCGATGGCGTGCAGCAGGAAGGTTGGCGGCGCGTCGTGGGTGGCTCTGTCTTCCAGCGAATAGTGCCGCACCTGCGCGTCGGTCGGGGTGTCGCCCATCAGCTCGTGGCGTGAGCCAGGATGGTGCGGCCCGCTGTGCATGGTGATCACCGGATACGCCAGCGCCATAAACGCCGGACGGGCGGAGAATTCGTCGGCGGCGTCCAGCGGGGCATACACCGCTTCATCGTGACGGGTGCCGAGGCTGGCGGCCACGTGCCCGCCAGCGGAAAAGCCCAGCACGCCGATACGCGCCGGATCCAGCTTCCACTCCTGCGCACTGGCGCGGATGACCCGCATCGCCCGCTGCACGTCGGCCAGCGGCGCGTCGGCACCTTCTTCATGACCGTCGCCCGGCGCGCGGTAGGTCATCACAAACAGGGTATAGCCGCGCGGGTTAAAGAAGGCCGCCAGCGCGCTACCCTCTTTATCCAGTACCACGCGACGGTACGAACCGCCCGGGGCGACCAGAATACCGATACCGTTAGGTCTGTCCGGCGCATAAACGGTTACCTCGGGTGCCCGCACGCCGGTGACGGCGCGATCGAAGGCGGAGGTGCCGCTGTGGCGTGGCTCGGGGGTAAAAACGGCATCGCTGGAATGCGCGCCTGGCGCTTCAGGGGTGGGCCAGATGGGGAAAGTGGCTGAACGGGCAACGGCTTGCGCCATCTGCTGTTCTAAAATGTCGCGGCTCAATGCTTCCATGATAACGCTCCCTCTTGTGGAAAGCGTTTGTTATATCAGGGTTAACGAAATGAAAACCGGAACAAATTCACAGGTTGCGGACAGCAGGGCTGTCCGCGGTGAAATTACAGGGCAGCGAATTTATCTAAGGTACGCACCAGTTGGGTGACAAAGCCGTATTCGTTGTCGTACCAGGCGACCGTTTTCACCAGCTGTACGTCGCCCGCGTCGGTGACTTCGGTCTGGGTGGCATCGAACACCGAACCAAACTGCGAGCCAATAACGTCCGATGAGACAATCTCCTCCTCGGTATAGCCAAAGGAGTCATTGCCCTCCGTCGCCTTTTTCAGCGCCGCGTGGATCTCATCCACGGTGACTTTCTTGTTCAGGATCGCCACCAGCTCGGTCACCGAGCCGGTTTTTACCGGTACGCGCTGGGCGTGGCCCTTCAGCCTGCCGTTCAGATCCGGGATCACCAGCCCGATGGCTTTGGCCGCCCCGGTGGTGTGGGGGATGATATTTTCCACCGCCGCCCGCGAGGCGCGCAGATCCTTCCCGCGCGGGCCATCCACCAGCGCCTGAGTACCGGTATAGGCATGAATAGTCGTCATGGTGCCCGCCCGAATGCCAAAGGCGTCGTGCAGCACCTTAGCCAGGGGTGCCAGACAGTTAGTGGTGCAGGAGGCGACCGAGATAATGGTATCGCTGGCATCGATCGTGTCATCGTTGACGTTAAAGACGATGGTTTTCATCTCACCGGCAGGGGCAGAGATCAGCACTTTTTTCGCCCCGGCATCCAGATGGGCCTGGGATTTCTCCTGTGAGGTATAGAACCCGGTACATTCCACCACCAGATCCACCCCGGCGGCCTGCCACGGGATATGTTTGGCCTCTTTCTCGGCATACACCGCAATCGATTTGCCATCAACGATCAGCGAATCTTCGGTGAAGTCCACGCTCCACGGGAAAACGCCATAGTTAGAGTCGTGTTTTAACAGGTAGGCCAACACTTTCGGCGACGTTAAATCGTTTATCGCCACCACGGTGTTCGTGTCCTGGGTTTCCAGTAATCGACGAAGTACCAGTCGGCCAATGCGGCCAAAACCGTTAATGCCAATCTTACTCATGATGTTCTCCTGAATGGACGTATGAGACGTTGAACTCCTCCAGGATTAGACCATCAACCCCAACGAGGCAATTGACGATGCTTCATTTAGCAGGAAGTTTTTGAAAACGCATGGACAAAACTTAATGAATTTTTAACTAAAGGTGGTTATTTTGAGTTTTTCTACGCTCTACATTCAGGAATGACTATGCGCAATAAATACACCGGCCTGCAAATCGGTATCCACTGGCTGGTTTTCGTGCTGGTGATCGTGGCCTACTGTGCCATGGAGTTTCGCGGCTTTTTCCCACGCAGCGACCGCCCGCTGATTAACATGATCCACGTTTCCTGCGGGATCGCGATTCTGGTGTTGATGGTGGCGCGCCTGCTGGTACGGCTTAAGTATCCGGCCCCGCCGATCGTGCCAAAACCGAAACCGATGTACATCGGCTTATCCCACCTCGGCCACCTGGCGATCTACCTGCTGTTTATTGCGCTGCCGCTGATTGGCCTGGTGATGATGTATAACCGGGGCAACACCTGGTTTGCCTTCGGACTGGGAATGCCGCACGCCGCCGAGTCGAATTTTGACCTGGTGGATATGCTGAAGGCCTGGCACGTCACCCTGGCGAACCTCGGCTACTTTATTATCGGCATCCACGCCTTTGCCGCGCTGCTTCACCATTACGTCTGGAAAGACAACACCCTGCTGCGCATGATGCCGAAAAAGCGTTAAACCGCTGAGAGAAATGCCCGGAGAAATACTCCGGGCGAATAGATTATCGTCAGGACGATAATTATTACGCACGCGACTCATGCGTTTTCTTAAATCTACTACTCAGCCTCAGGAAAGGATATTGTCGTACATATTAACCTCGCAGATTCGGGCTTTATTTCACGACTCACTCTTCGGGCTTTTTCCCACCGCCGTGGCTATTATGCCCCCCTTTTTTTCCGGCCTCTGATGCGCGCTGCGGGTCATTCTTAAAGTTGCCACCGCTGCGCTGTCCGCCCTTGCGTCCTGCTTCGGCTGCACGCTCCCGGTTTTCTGCGAAATTGCCAGAACCACCTCGATGTTTTGCCATAACATGTCTCCCGTTTTTGGTGATGATATTTATTGCGGGGAAATTAATCCCTTTAGTCCGTGCAAAAATAAATGTAGCCAGTGCAATAAAAACGTCAATAAGCCTGTTGGCTCTTTTTATTACCCGCGTGCTAGTTATTTTCCAGACTGTTCTGAGGGTTGGCGTAAATATAGTGAATGGGTGAAAACCCTGTCGCTAATACTATATTTGTCAAGTCACGTTCGGGCGATTAACCGCTGCCGTCAGCGATCGGCCATTTTTGCCAGAAAATGAAAGCTGCATCACACAATTCCGCTTTACTCTTTTATTTTGTTTCCGCAGTTAACTATGTGTATGCGAATGAGATGAACGTGGAAGGACTGGTGGCGACCACCTCAACCTGGCAGCGGGAAAAAGTGCATACCGATATGATCGCGCGGGTGCTCGGTCACTACGGTGATGTTCAACCGAATCTGTTGAAACATGCCGCCGGGTTCCCGACCCTTGCCGCGCTGAATGCGGTCGTCGCGCCGGGCCTGGCGAGCTACGGGATGGCGGCAACCGGTGACGGAAAAAATACCGCTGGATCCGATTTGCTGGTGAAAGCGATTGAGAAGAGCACCGACGCGGCGCATCCGCTGTTCATTAACCTGTGGGGCGGGGCAAATACGCTGGCGCAGGTCCTGCAGGATCTGTCGAAAAAACACCCGGCAGATGCGGTGCAGGCGCTGACCAAAAATCTGGTGGTTTACGCAATTTCCGACCAGGATGATGCCGGTTTCTGGGTGCGCGAGCACTATCCGCACATCACCTATATTGTCGATCCATCCAGCCAGAACGGCGAGGATTATGCCCGTGCCACCTGGACCGGGATCAGCGGCGACAAGTATTATCGCAATGCGCCAGGGGCCGATTTCACCACCGTGTCGCAGCTCTGGCTGGATGAAAATATCCGAGGCCTTGGCCCGATGGGCAAAGGTTACCTGCAGTATCTGTTTATCATGGAAGGCGATACCCCTGCGTTCCTTGGCCTGATCCGCAACGGCCTGAACAGCGAGCGCAACCCAGGCTGGGGCGGCTGGGGCGGGCGCTATATCGTGCGCCCGCCACAGCATGAAACTCGACGCCAAAGTGGGCGAGGCACTCTCGCTGAGCGCGGCGGGCAGTAAAGATCCCGATGGCAACACGCTGAGCTATAACTGGTTCCTCTACCCGGAAGCGGGTGCCGCCAGCTCAAGCGCCGTGGAGGTTAAGGATGTGCAGGGCCGCCGGGGTGAAGATAACCTCACCGCACCTGCCGTGCTCGCGATGGGGGAAAACGGTAAGCAAACCGCGGACGTGAAAGCGCTGCGGACGGGTACCGAACACGTGATCCTCGCCGTCACCGACAACGGCAAACCGGCATTAACCTCATATCGACGGGTGATTGTTACGGTGAAATAAGGCGCATAATCCAGGCCCTTTTCAGGGTCTGGATTAGCGACACTTCACCCGCTTCCCTGTTTCATCAATAACCTTTTCACCCTCTTCCTTCGAGAAAGCACCTTGCTGTGGCTCCGGAATGATTTCCAGTACAACCTCTGAAGGTCTGCACAGGCGGGTTCCTGCAGGTGTGACAACAATTGGCCTGTTAATCAGGATGGGATATTGCAGCATAAATTCTATCAGTTGCTCATCGGTAAACGTGTCTTCAGCAAGTCCCAGTTGCTCATAAGGCTCAACATTCTTACGCAGCAATGCACGCACCGTAATGCCCATATCTGAAATAAGCTTAATAAGCTCATCGTGGGTCGGGGGCGTATCGAGATAATAAATTATTGTCGGTTCATTGCCGCTGTTACGGATCATCTCCAGCGTGTTACGCGAGGTGCCACAGGCCGGGTTGTGATAGATGGTAATGTTGCTCATATCAGTATCTCATTACAAAGTGACAGAGAGCCGCCACGCCAGCGCGGCCAGAGTGACAAACAGCACGGGCACAGTCATGACAATGCCGGTACGAAAGTAATATCCCCAGGTGATGGTCATATTTTTCTGGGCAAGCACATGCAGCCACAGCAGGGTTGCCAGACTGCCAATCGGGGTGATTTTGGGGCCTAAATCGCAGCCAATCACATTGGCATAAATCATTGCCTCTTTGACGACGCCAGTCGCCGTACTCCCGTCAATTGACAGCGCGCCAATCAGCACCGTCGGCATGTTGTTCATCACTGATGAGAGAAATGCCGTCAGGAAGCCGGTGCCGAACGTCGCTATCCATAACCCCTTGTTTGCCAGCAGGTTCAGCACGCCAGACAGGTACTCCGTGAGTCCGGCATTGCGGAGACCATAGACCACCAGGTACATGCCCAGCGAGAAAATAACAATCTGCCATGGCGCACCGCGCAGGACTTTCCCGGTGTTGATGGCATGACCTCGTTTCGCCACCACAAACAGCACTGCAGCGCCGGCAGCCGCTATCGCACTGACTGGGATCCCCAGCGGCTCCAGAACAAAGAAACCGACAAGCAGCAATAACAGGACAACCCAACCCGCCCTGAAGGTCGCCGGATCCTTTATCGCACTGGCAGGGGACTTCAGCAGAGAAACGTCATACGAGGCCGGAATATCCCTACGGAAGAAGAGATGCAGCATAACCAGCGTGGCCACAATCGCTGCCACATCCACGGGGATCATAATAGAGGCGTACTGCGTAAAGCCCAGACCGAAGAAATCCGCTGAGACGATATTCACCAGGTTAGAAACAATGAGCGGCAGGCTGGCCGTATCCGCAATAAATCCTGCGGCCATGACAAAGGCCAGCATCGTGCCCTGGCTGAACCCCAGTGCGAGTAGCATCGCAATCACAATCGGCGTCAGGATAAGCGCGGCACCGTCATTGGCAAACAACGCAGCAACAGCGGCACCGAGCAACACTATCCAGGTAAAAAGCAGGCGGCCACGCCCGTTACCCCAGCGGGAGACATGCAGTGCTGCCCATTCAAAGAAACCGGACTCATCGAGCAGCAGGCTGATAATGATCACCGCAATAAATGCCGCTGTCGCGTTCCAGACGATATTCCAGACAACGGGAATATCAGCAATATCGATGACACCGGTTCCCAGAGCCAGCACAGCCCCGATACTCGCGCTCCAGCCAATGCTCAGGCCTCTGGGCTGCCAGATCACCAGTACCAGCGTCAGTAAAAATATACTCCCTGCCAAAAGCATCTCAGACTCCATCATATATGATTATGTAAATGTGTTTGCCTGTCTCAGCAGGAGGTGCAGGCTGATTTTTCCAGCCATTCACGCACGTCCTCACGCAGACACTGCCAGGACGTCGTGATTGTCTCCGCTGCCCACGCCGGTATGTGGGGTGACAGACGATAGTGGATCCATTTGCCTTCCCGACGGTCAAGAACCAGCTGAGCTTCGCGAAGGATAGCCATATGTCGCGAGATTTTGGGCTGCGATTCAGAGGTGGCCGCGCAGATATCGCAGACGCACAGTTCTCCGGACTCCCGGAGAAGCATGACGATGGCGAGTCGTGTTTCATCCGACAGAATTTTGAAAAGCTGAACAGGTTGTAGCATTTTTCACTCCGTTCCCTTTAGAATATACATATGGTAAATCATATGTATTTATTTTGAAATCACCTGTTCTCTCCGGAGGAGAAAAATGGAACAATTTCCGGCCCTGAATACTGAATGCTTTGATCAACACATCGCTGGACGGCTCCACCTGCAGGAGCCGCCACGGATCCTGATCCTGTATGGCTCCGTTAGGGAGCGTTCCTACAGCCGCTTTGCCGCGGAGGAAGCAGGGCGCCTGCTGACGGCGATGGGCGCGGAGGTGAAACTCTTTAACCCCTCCGGTTTACCTCTGCCTGATGATGCCCCGGACACGCATCCTAAAGTCACCGAACTACGTGGTTTGGTCAGATGGTGTGACGGGATGGTGTGGAGCTCCCCGGAACGGCACGGGGCTATGAGCGCGGTTATGAAGGCGCAGATCGACTGGATACCCTTAAGTGAAGGCGCGGTTCGACCTTCTCAGGGAAAAACCCTTGCAGTAATGCAGGTCTGTGGCGGTTCGCAGTCTTTCAATGCTGTAAATCAGATGCGCATTCTGGGCCGATGGATGCGGATGTTTACTATCCCCAACCAGTCCTCAGTGGCCAAAGCCTGGCAGGAATTCGATGAGAACGGGCGCATGAAACCCTCATCCTGGTACGATCGTATCGTCGATGTCGCCGAGGAGTTGTTTAAAATCACGCTGCTGCTCAAGGGACAAACCGGTTACCTTGCCGATCGCTACAGCGAACGAAAAGAGAGCCATCAGGCGCTGTCAGAGCGGGTAAATCAGGCAAAAATCTGACCAGGTCAACTATCCGTTGCCTTTGATTCTGCGCTTAACGCAGTTAATCACCTCTGTCTCCTGGAGCAAAACAGACAAGACCAGGGTGTTTTGATCGTCTTGTAAGGTTTTATACCGGTAGCGGGTGTTGGTCGTGTCCTGAATAAAAACCGAATAGTAGTCGTGAGGGGTGCCTTTCTCTGCGCCATTGCGCTGTAACCAGGGTAAATACTGGCGCCAAAGAAATAGCTGGATCCTGTTAATCAGGCTCATGAGTCAGTTCCCTGCGTTAAACCAAACCGTGTGAATCTAGTGTAGTTTGATATCGCGTCGGGCTGAGTGCATTTGGAATGTATGACAGACTGCGCGCGTTTTGCCCGCACGCAGCCGTTGTTAACGCTTATTCGTGAACGATCGCGCCGGCATCTTTCTTAATCGCCGGCCCCTCTTTCACGGTCAAGGTCAGTCCTTTGGTCTCCAGTTCGGCGTTGCGGATACGCAGACCCTGGGCTGCCTCAATATTGACGTTGGTAAAATGGAAACCGCTGAGCGGAGCTTCCGGCGTGCCGATAATATAGGCGGCCGCTTTGCTGTCGCCGGTGGAGGTTAAGTTCTCGACGGTGATATTACTGAAATGCGGGGTTTTGTATTTGTCGAACGGCTGTTTTGGATCGCTGTCCGGCGGATAGATCTGCTCGCCGAGGGTAAATCCGCCCGCCTTCAGCAGCTGATCGACTTCGGCCTCGACAATCGGCGCGGCTTTGTAATAGGCAGAGAAGACCAGCGGCACCTCGACGTTGTGCATTTTGGTGTTGCGGTAAACGATGTTTTTCACTTCGCCGCCTTTACCGCGCGGGCTCTTGATACGGATGCCGTACATCGAGCCTTCAAAGGTGTTGTTTTCCACCAGCACGTTATTGACCCCGCCCGCGCTTTCGCTGCCGATGGAGATCCCGCGCCCCTGTTTCAGGGTGTTATTGGCGATATAGATGTTATCTACCACGCCATCCGGGAAGCGAGGGTCGGCTTTTTCGGCTTTGATGGCGATATGATCGTCATTGCAATCGATGTAGTTGTTGGTGATGCGAATATTCTGGCTGTCGATAGGATCGATAGCGTCGGTGTTGGGCGCATGCCATGGAGAGAGAATGCGCGTGCCGTTGATATCCACATCGCGGGCGTAGCGGGTCACCACGTGGAAGCTCGGCGAATGGGTGAGGGTGACGCCGTCGATCAGCACGTTGTGCGAGCGCGTGATGTAGATCAGTCGTGGCCGATCGGTACCGCCTTTTTTGCCGGTGGCGCGGATGTTTTCCCGCCAGCGTTCCCACCACACCGCACCCTGACCGTCGATGGTGCCTTCGCCGACAATCGCGACGTTTTGTGCATCGGCGACGCTGATAAACGGCAGCCAGCCATTTTCCGCTTCGGCGTATTTGGTTTTTTCATCTGCGCGATACGCGGCGACTTCAGTGGAGGCCACCAGGGTGGCATCTTTCTCCAGCTTTAACTGAATATTATTCTTCAGGAACAGCGGGTTGGTTAAAAAGTTGCCCTTGGGCACCAGCACAGTACCGCCCCCCGCAGCCGCGCAGTCATCAATTGCCTTTTGAATGGCCTCGGTATTGAGCGCAATTTGCAGTCGATGCCCCTCTGCGCCGTACTGGGTAACATCACAGACTTTATCGGGGAACGTAACGGAACTTGCCGCCTGTGCAGAATGAAGCGGCAAAATACCGACGACAGAAGCAGCGGCCCACAGAGGAAGAGTGCGGGAGATCATAAGGTTATCCTTTTATGGTTTATCGTTTCGTAAAAATAGCACCGCCGTTTCTATTTTGTGAGTGCGGGGATCACGCTTTGCCGTATGTCGTTATTTTGCCTAAATATTGGGCGGGATTTTTGGGCGAATGTCTGATTAGATAAGGTTTTTCCAGCTGGCCAGCGCCTTGTTTTTTTTCTCTTCAAATGTCATTAGTAGCCTCTTAAGTCCGTTATATCTCTGGTTATTGTCGGCACAGGTCACTATACGTAAGCGGTTGTATGTAGGGTGGGCGGGTTGATCAAAGGCATGAAATTACGCACTGGCTGAGTGGGGCAGGTCATGATGATTTACGACGTATTTGGTCGATATATAGGGGTTAAGCGTGACGATGAACGCTGGTTAGTCTTCCGCGTTGACCTGACCGAACGAAAGTTTTCCCGGCTTTACGAGGTCATCATTCCTGACGAACTGACCGAAAGCGAGATCCCCGGCTGGCTGGATGATATTTTTCACGAAGCCGCAACCGGGAAACATCCTGATGTGAAACGGATTGAATAACGCATTGAGGGATCAATAGTTCCTCGCAAATGAGCCTCAATTTTTGTATTTCTCCCTGCACGCCAAAGAAAAAGGGGGCTGCCCGGGAAACGGCAAATATCCTATGCTAAGCCTGTTTTTTGAGCAGACATGAGTTGACGAGCTGCTTTGAGCGAAGCGGACATCAGTAATGTAAATAATGTTGTTGTGTTAGACAGTGCGGCTGCTCCTGGCACAAAACGGACTGGCTTAAGGCCGGATGGAACCCGCTATAAGCGAACCTTCTTTTTCCACAAGAATCAAGGCCGTCCTCGGTGAGAGGAACCTCCTGCCCACCTATCGGCGCTAAGACGTTGACCCAATCCATCGAGCACGCTATTACTCCATGCCGGGTGTTAGATTGCTTCCTTCGTCATTATCTCCGCCTAATTTACACTTGCCCGGTGAGTAGCCGAATTTACGCATAAAGGCGCGAGAAAAGGCCTCGGCACTGCCAAAGCCAACCATCGCGGCGGCTGATTTGACGCTTCGTCCGGATCGCAAATTGGCTGCCCCCAGAGCTAAACGCCAACGGGTCAAATACGCACCGGGTGGTTCTCCGACGGTTTTCTTGAAGACTTCAATAAACTGCGCACGGGAAATTCCCGCGATAGTGGAGAGATCGGGGATCTGCCACTTGCGCGCTGGATCATCGTGCATAGCGACAAGACTCATATGCAGCCTGGGGTGGGCAAGCCCCGCTAATAATCCCGCATTAACGGTTCCCCTCGCTATGGCTCGCCTAATGGCTAACACCACGACGACCTCACACAGGCGTGTCTGCACGGTGCCGCCACCGCAACGGGCAACGCCTATCTCCGCGACGATGAGCTCTGCCAGGCTACGTAATTGCGGCATCTCGTCCATGGAAAAGCAAAGCTCGTCTGGCAATGCACCGACCAGGGGATTAGCGCTACCGCCGAAATCAACCCTGGCGGCAGCGCATAACATTGCCCCGAGGGGCAAGCTGCCTGACGATCTGGCACGGTAGAGCAAATGGCTCGGTTCGCCCGTGCCATTGGTATCGATGGTAAGAAGGTTCGCCGAAGTGGTCGAATCGCAATGCTCCACCCGCAGGGGGAAGGCTTTCAGGAAGGCGGTCAACCGGTCATATCTTCGTGGCATATTCAGACTTTCAATCATGCTTTTCTCAAACTCCCTTACCGTGAATCTTTTATTCTACTTCAACGCCATATGATGACCTAAACGATTGACTGGAGAAGCCATGACACAACATTCTGCCGCTAAATTCGACGCTACTCGCGCAGGGGAATACGCACAACAAAGCCGGATTGCCCTGGCCGGATATGATGCCTGCCACGAACTTTCTGCCTGCATGCTCTCAGCTGCAGTGGGAGAAGGAAAGCCTGCGCGTGTGTTGGTGGTAGGTGCCGGAGGAACGGCTGGAGAAATCATCGCCTCTGCGACACTGGAGCCGCACTGGTCTTTTGTCGCCGTCGACCCCTCGCAACCGATGCTGGAACTTGCTCGCGCGAATGTAGCCGGAGCTGGGGTGGCAAACCGGGTTGAAACCGTTCTCGGTGCGCTCGAAGATTTGGATGCTTCCCCCGCGTTTGATGCCGCCATCATGATCGGCGTCCTGCACCATCTACCCGGAGATGAGGCGAAGCACGATATTCTGGCCCAGATTTCCATGCGTCTCAAACCGGGCGCACCACTGGTCGTTGCGGGAAACTATCGCGCGTATGCTTCGCAACCTTTGCTGATGGCGGCATGGGCAAATCGCTGGCGAATGAACGGCGCGGGGGCGGAAGAGATCCAGTCTAAAATGAACAAAATTTTGCAGGGCGCAGAGCCACCTCTGTCGGAAAATGCCGTTTTTGCCTTGCTTAGCGACGCGGGCTTTGAGGATCCCGTACGCTTCTTTTCCAGCCTGTTCTGGGGAGCCTGGCTGGCCCGGCGTGCGCAGGGATGAAGTGATCGACCCGAGGAACAGGCTTTAGTGATGCATTTGTGGCGGGGGCCTGATGGTATTTTGGCGGATGAGCGTTTTAGTTGTCATCGTCCGCCTGCAGGACTGCTGCGAGCGAGGAGCGGACCTTTTACGTAAAATGGAAGAGTCAGATGAAGGCATCTTGAGTCACCCGATCAATTCAACCGGTATATGACTTAAGATCAGGTGATCTTCAGCTTAAACAGCCGATATATTGCAACCCGGCCTGAATCGGTTACGTTCACTTCACGGTATCCCCGTGTACGCGTTACCCATTCTTTTTGCAGGAAAAGTGTAAACAGGGCTGAGCCAGCGTCACCGCCGAGATGGAAACGTCTTTCACTCCAGTCCAGACAGCCGCAACAGGGCTTGCGTCGTGTGCGAGAGTTAAGCAAAACGCCCATTTTCTCAAAATGCATTTTGCCGGCTGATGTCAGTTCTGAGCCATCTGCTTCAAGCCATTTTTCCTGCAGCATAAATTCATAAATATTGACAGCAAGCTCGCCTGCCAGATGGTCATAGCAGGCGCGTGCGTAACGCAGATAGACCGGCGTACTGGAAATGGGGGCTTTGGAAGTACCCATGGAAACTCCCATCAGGTTTTCCAGCAGTCCGGCGATGTGATGGCCCGCAAGGCTGTAATAGCGATGACGCCCCTGCGTCAGGCAAATGACCAGACCGTTGCTGAGAAGTCGGTTCATATGCCCGCTGGTTGTCGAGGCTGCTATGCCAGCCACTACGCTAAGTTCGGTAGCTGTCCATGCGCGCCCGTCCATCAGGGCGCACAGAATACTTACCCTTGACGGGTCAGACAGCGCAGAAGCCACCATTACCATTGATGTTTCAAGGACATCATCTGGCTCACTGTCGCGCTTTGTTTTAACGAGGTTCATTCAGAAGGTATTGCCCATTTTCGGGTTACTTCGGCTGCCCGGGCATCATCATCCGTAATGAGAATGAGCCGGTTACTGTGATCGCTGTACTGTACCAGAATATTGATGCCGTTCCGGGCAATTGTGTCAGCTATTTCTCCCAGCTCTCCGGGCCGTTCCTGAGGTAATTTTCTTACCAGGGGACGACACACGTTGCAGACGTCAAAACCGGCTTCAGTCAACACCTTGCGTGCTTTATAGCCGTCTTCAACCAGGAAATGTGCGTGCCCGCCTTCAGGTCCTGTAAATACGCCACCGCCTTCAAGTCCCACTCCGTTTCCACCCAGTACACTACCCAGTGAACCAAGTGAGCCCGGGCTATTTTTGAGAATAACGTGAATGTCATACATGCTGATTTGTTCCCTTATCAGAAGAGTAATCACGGAATACGCTGGCTACCCGTATTCTGTAGAATGAAAAAATCGACTGCTTACCTTCTTTCTGAGCGGCCTGATGCATTACATTTCGCTTCCATCCGGCTACAGACTCCTCATCTTCCCACCACGACAAAGAAAGAATCTTTCCGGGCATAGTCAGGCTCTGGAAACGCTCAATTGAAATAAAGCCGGGCGTGTCGGATAAGAGAGGCTTCAGCTCCGAAGCGAGCTGAAGATATCTTTCCTGAGCCTCTGGCAGGGCATCTGCCTCAAAAAGTACTGCAATCATGGTCCGCTCCGTTGCTAATTTACGGACAGTTTAATGATGACGAAGGCATGCTGCTTCGGTCGGCACCGAAGTATGCTTGTGCGTTAGCGAAGCCATCGACATGGATAAGCGATGAACAGCAAACTCATAAGTTGAAAGGCGGGACAACATAGAAGTGTGATCCTACCCGCGAATAGTGGACACGCGACTAAGTGAGTAAACTCTCAATCAGAGGTGACTCATGACAAAACCAGCATCAACCAGTAAGAAGCCACGCAAACAGCACACGCCAGAATTCCGCAACG
>NZ_JAMGZK010000025.1 GCF_025564065.1 Silvania hatchlandensis
TGTACAGTCCGGGGACATAGTGAACACTTGTTCGGGGACATGGTAGACACTTACAACTAAGGCATAAGAACCCGTTTATGGAGCCACTTATGCCCTGGGATGCGAGAGATACCATGTCATTACGTAATGAGTTTGTATTGTTCGCCTCGCAGGACGGGGCGAACATCCGCGCACTGTGCCGTCACTACGGCATCTCACCTGCCACCGCATACAAGTGGCTTCACCGCTGGGCTGAGGAAGGTACTTCCGGTCTTCAGGACCGCTCCCGCATTCCTCATCATTCCCCCAATCGCTCGCCCGACGACATCACTGACCTGCTGCGTATGGCACATGAACTTCATCAGCGCTGGGGGGCACGCAAGATTAAGCGCTGGCTCGAAGACCGCGGACACCGTATGCCCGCCTTCAGCACCGTCCACAACCTGATGGCCCGCCACGACCTGCTGCCGGGCTCAGCTCCGGGTGTCCCGGCCACAGGCCGGTTTGAACATGAGGCTCCGAACCAGCTCTGGCAGATGGATTTTAAGGGCCACTTTCCCTTTGGCGGCGGCCGCTGCCATCCGCTTACGTTGCTGGATGACCACTCCCGGTTCTCGCTGTGCCTTGTGCACTGCTCTGACGAACGGCGTGAGACGGTACAGGAGCAACTGATAAGCGTCTTTGAGCGCTATGGCCTGCCGGACCGGATGACGATGGATAACGGCTCGCCGTGGGGCGATACCACCGGAACCTGGACGGCAGCAGAGCTATGGCTTATGCGTCAGGGTATCCAGGTGGGGCACTCGCGGCCTTACCATCCACAGACGCAGGGCAAGCTGGAACGTTTTCACCGCAGCCTGAAGGCGGAAGTGCTGCAGGGTAAGTGGTTCGCGGACAGCGGTGAACTGCAGCGCGCCTTCGACCACTGGCGAACAGTCTACAACCTCGAACGCCCGCATGAGGCACTGGATATGGCGGTGCCGGCATCGCGCTATCAACCATCGGCGCGGCAGTACAGCGCCCGCGTAACGTCACCGGAATACGACGGGGGCGTGATGGTCAGGAAGGTGGATATCAGCGGGAAGCTGAGCGTAAAAGGGGTGAGCCTGAAAGTAGGCAAGGCGTTCAGGGGAGAGTGGGTTGGGCTGAAGGAGACGCAGGAAGACGGTTACTACGAAGTATGGTGGTACAGCACAAAAGTGGGGGTGATCGACCTGAAAAGAAAGTCGATCACCATGGGTAAAGGATGTTAAAAAGTGTTCACCCTGTCCCCGAACATCTGTCTACCATGTCCCCGGAC
>NZ_JAMGZK010000024.1 GCF_025564065.1 Silvania hatchlandensis
TGATCCTACCCGCGAATAGTGGACACGCGACTAAGTGAGTAAACTCTCAATCAGAGGTGACTCATGACAAAACCAGCATCAACCAGTAAGAAGCCACGCAAACAGCACACGCCAGAATTCCGCAACGAAGCCCTGAAGCTTGCTGAACGTATCGGTGTCGCGGCCGCTGCCCGTGAACTCAACCTGTATGAATCCCAGCTCTATGCATGGCGCAGTAAGATTAATAATGCCCGCTGCTCTTCCGAACGTGAGCAGGAAATGTCCGTTGAAATTGCCCGTCTTAAACGCCAGCTGGCTGAGCGGGACGAGGAACTGGCCATTCTCCAAAAGGCCGCGACATACTTCGCGAAGCGCCTGAAATGAAGTATGTCTTTATTGAAAAGCATCGGGCTCAATTCACCGTCAAAGCCATGTGTCGCGTATTGCGGGTTGCCCGCAGCGGCTGGTATGCCTGGCGTCTGCGTCATCATCAGATAAGCCGGAGACAACAGTTCCGTCTGGTCTGTGATGCTGCTGTCCTGAAAGCATTCAGCGATGCAAAACAGCGTTATGGCGCTCCACGACTTGCGGATGAACTTCCGGCGTACAACGTCAAAACCATTGCCGCCAGCCTGCAGCGTCAGGGACTTCGCGCAAAAGCTGCCCGTAAGTTCAGTCCGGTCAGCTACAGCGAGCACGGTCTGCCAGTGTCTGACAATCTGCTGAAGCAGGATTTTTACGCCGGAGGCCCGAACCAGAAGTGGGCAGGAGACATCACATACTTGCGCACCGATGAGGGCTGGCTGTATCTGGCGGTGGTCATTGACCTGTGGTCCCGTGCCGTCATTGGCTGGTCAATGTCACCGCGGATGACAGCACAACTTGCCTGCGATGCGTTACAGATGGCGCTCTGGCGGCGAAAGCGCCCGGAAAATGTCATCGTACATACGGACAGAGGCGGGCAGTACTGTTCAGCGGACTATCAGGGGTTACTGAAGCGTCATAAACTGCGTGGAAGCATGAGCGCGAAAGGTTGCTGTTATGACAATGCCTGCGTGGAAAGCTTCTTTCACTCGCTGAAAGTAGAATGTATCCACGGGGAACGCTTTATCAGCCGGGAAATAATGCGGGCGACGGTGTTTAATTATATCGAGTGTGATTACAATCGCTGGAGACGTCACAGCGCCTGTGGCGGACTCAGCCCGGAACAGTTTGAAAACCAGAACCTCGCTTAGGGCCGTGTCCACATTACGTGGGTAGGATCA
>NZ_JAMGZK010000023.1 GCF_025564065.1 Silvania hatchlandensis
CTGATTCGGCCAGTAGCCTTTCAGATGCCCCGCCATTTTAATCATCTGATATCTCACCAGATTATACGCCAGTAATACGCCCCACAGCTCCTGCTCCACAAGCTCCGGCTTTTTACTTCTCAGCGTCAGCCTGCTCAGTTGCATCGTCTGTTTTATCTCTCTGTACCCCAGTTCGATTTCCCAGCGATGGTCGTACAGATCTGCCATCTCTGCCCCCGGATAACGCATGGCGTCCGTCATCGACGTCAGCAGATGGTACACTTTTCCTTTGCGCGTTACGGTCAGCAGGCGGGCTGTCATCTCATTGCCCAGACCCGCCCACTTTTTCCGTGCCTGCGGGCTGGTTTTCAGCTTCACCAGATGGTCCCCCTTACCCAGCTTCCTGACCTCTTCATACTGCGCGCCTTTCCTGAGCGGGATCATCCAGTGCCGGTGTTCTCCCGCCTGGCTCCATGCATTCAGCAGCCCCAGAGAGTAATAGCCTTTATCCATCAGGGTCAGGGTGTTATCGCCGGTCTGCTCTATAAGCTGTGCAGCGAGTTCATTTTCACTGTCCTTCATCGTGCCGAAGGCCGCTGCCGTCAGCAGATGGCTGGTCAGCTCCATCTGACAGACCATTTTGACCTGCGGGTAGAGTGCCGGGTTCCCGCCATGCGTCTGGCGGGGGAAAGCGGCGTCGTTTTCTGGCGTGTCGGGTGTGCGCCAGAACACACCATCGATGGCCAGCAGGGTCAGGCCGCACCAGTGCGGATGTGGCGTGGCGTTATGCCAGAGCTGCGCGGTCTGTGTGAACACGCGGCGGACGGCCTCGCTGCCCAGCCGCTGACGGGCCTGGATCACGGCGCTGGGCGCGACGAAGGGACGACTGCCTGGCAGCATGATGTCCAGGCGATTCACGATCTGATGAAGGGGTTCCTTGCGTTCAAGCGCCATACCGACAATACACCAGACCATCATTTCCAGCGGCAGGCGACGCTTGCGCAGGGTGACGGTCCCGGCTTCGGCCAGACAGCGGGAAATCAGTTCCGGGTCCAGATAATCGCCCAGAGAAGTCAGAGGGTTACGCAGGGAATCGTAACGGGATACCAGATCAAGAGCCTGTCCAATGTGCATAAAAAAATCCGGAAACGAGTGA
>NZ_JAMGZK010000022.1 GCF_025564065.1 Silvania hatchlandensis
CTGTCTCTTCACGCCAAAACAGCTTCGGCGTTGTAAGGTTAAGCCTCACGGTTCATTAGTATCGGTTAGCTCAACGTATCGCTACGCTTACACACCCGACCTATCAACGTCGTCGTCTTCAACGTTCCTTCAGGACTCTCAAGGAGTCAGGGAGAACTCATCTCGGGGCAAGTTTCGTGCTTAGATGCTTTCAGCACTTATCTTTTCCGCATTTAGCTACCGGGCAATGCCATTGGCATGACAACCCGAACACCAGTGATGCGTCCACTCCGGTCCTCTCGTACTAGGAGCAGCCCCCCTCAATTCTCCAGCGCCCACGGCAGATAGGGACCGAACTGTCTCACGACGTTCTAAACCCAGCTCGCGTACCACTTTAAACGGCGAACAGCCGTACCCTTGGGACCTACTTCAGCCCCAGGATGTGATGAGCCGACATCGAGGTGCCAAACACCGCCGTCGATATGAACTCTTGGGCGGTATCAGCCTGTTATCCCCGGAGTACCTTTTATCCGTTGAGCGATGGCCCTTCCATTCAGAACCACCGGATCACTATGACCTGCTTTCGCACCTGCTCGAGCCGTCACTCTCGCAGTCAAGCTAGCTTATGCCATTGCACTAACCTCCTGATGTCCGACCAGGATTAGCTAACCTTCGTGCTCCTCCGTTACTCTTTAGGAGGAGACCGCCCCAGTCAAACTACCCACCAGACACTGTCCGCAACCCGGAT
>NZ_JAMGZK010000021.1 GCF_025564065.1 Silvania hatchlandensis
TTAATCTTAAAGCAACGGAATAACGACAAGAGAATAAATCTCTTACAGCGATACCTTTGTCCGGCTGAAAATCGCCGAAGCGTTTCCTGTAGGCCGGGGCGAGGCGCATGGATGCGCCGAGAGGGCGCATGGATGCGCCGAGAGGGCATGACCTACATGGATGTAGGATCGCGCCCGACCCGAAGCCGGAAGGAATAAGCTGAGGACAAAATTGCCGGGAGCCCGGGTAGCCAGGGCGGTGGCGATTGAGCCGCCCTGGCACGTTCACGGGTGACGCGACTGACAGAGAATCACAAAACTTAAAGTGAGCGGAACCACCACCGGAGCCGCATGCTCCCCCTCACCCCAACCCTCTCCCTGAATGGAGAGGGGGCAGACCGTGCCAATTTTTTTGTGGGGATCCCTCAACCCTGTGGGTGTACGGTCCGGGGACATGGTAGACAGATGTTCGGGGACAGGGTGAACACTTTTTAACATCCTTTACCCATGGTGATCGACTTTCTTTTCAGGTCGATCACCCCCACTTTTGTGCTGTACCACC
>NZ_JAMGZK010000020.1 GCF_025564065.1 Silvania hatchlandensis
CCCCAAAACATAGTATCTAGCTCCATTTGAACATTGCCTTCATCTTTCAATTGTTCATAAGCTTCTTCGACTGCTGCTTCACTATCAAATTCTAAAACAAATATATACATTTCTATCTTGTAGCATTGTATCATCATCTTTAGGTATATCTGACAGCATGAATAAGTTACCATCAACTTCTAATTGGGCATGAATGATACGATTAGGATCATCTGCAACACTTTCATTCGCTTCACCGTACGTCATTGTATCTTTAATCTCTCCGTTCAACACCTTACTATAAAATGCTAAAGCGTCTTTACATTGACCGTTAAAAAACAAATACGGTACTGTCGATTTCAACATAGTATCCCCTCTTTTTAAATATCGTTTTCTATTATCAAACATACCCTTTTAACATAAATTTAGACAATTCAAGTTTGATATCTAGATTTGAAACACACATACGTAATT
>NZ_JAMGZK010000019.1 GCF_025564065.1 Silvania hatchlandensis
TCGTAAAACAGTTCGTGTCGTGAAAATTTGAGAGACTCGAACACACCGCTTATCTGCTCTTATTACGGAGAGCAGACACAGTGTGTCGTTTCAATTTTCAGCTTGATCCAGATTTTTAAAGAGCAAATATCTCAAACGTGACTTATAAAGTCAGTTTTGAGATATCGTTGGTTGTGCCTTTCACTCACAGCCAGCAAGTGGCGTCCCCTAGGGGATTCGAACCCCTGTTGCCGCCGTGAAAGGGCGGAGTCCTAACCGCTAGACGAAGGGGACACGATGTGTCGCGACTTCGCAGCCGTCTTGCTCGTTACTTTTTCATCAGACAATCTGTGTGGACACTACAAAGGCAGGTTCTTTAAGGTAAGGAGGTGATCCAACCGCAGGTTCCCCTACGGTTACCTTGTTACGACTTCACCCCAGTCATGAATCACAAAG
>NZ_JAMGZK010000018.1 GCF_025564065.1 Silvania hatchlandensis
GAAAAGGGGTTAGATAGTACCAAATGGGAAAATGTTAAGTAAGTACTTCTCTATATTCTTCAGGTAAACTATCAGCTGATGGTTTATTTATACAAAAAAGGAGTCGGGATGAACGAACAATCCCAGGCCAAATCACCAGAAGCCTTGCGCGCAATGGTCGCCGGGACACTGGCCAATTTTCAGCACCCAACCCTGAAGCATAACCTCACCACGCTGAAAGCGTTGTACCATGTCGCCTGGATGGACGACACGTTGCATGTGGAACTGGTTATGCCATTCGTCTGGCATAGCGCGTTTGAAGAGTTAAAAGAGCAATGTAGCGCCGAACTGCTGCGTATCACCGGGGCGAAAGCTATCGACTGGAAACTGTCGCACAATATCGCCACCTTAAAACGCGTGAAGAATCAGCCGGGTATTAAT
>NZ_JAMGZK010000017.1 GCF_025564065.1 Silvania hatchlandensis
GTGGATGGTAAGGCCGCGAGTGCCCCACCTGGATACCCTGACGCATAAGCCATAGCTCTGCTGCCGTCCAGGTTCCGGTGGTATCGCCCCACGGCGAGCCGTTATCCATCGTCATCCGGTCCGGCAGGCCATAGCGCTCAAAGACGCTTATCAGTTGCTCCTGTACCGTCTCACGCCGTTCGTCAGAGCAGTGCACAAGGCACAGCGAGAACCGGGAGTGGTCATCCAGCAACGTAAGCGGATGGCAGCGGCCGCCGCCAAAGGGAAAGTGGCCCTTAAAATCCATCTGCCAGAGCTGGTTCGGAGCCTCATGTTCAAACCGGCCTGTGGCCGGGACACCCGGAGCTGAGCCCGGCAGCAGGT